>DASXCK010000085.1:0-11162 GCA_036491235.1 Xanthobacteraceae bacterium
GCCCGTCCGCCTGCTGGGCGTAGCGCGCATTGGCGTCGCGCCACTGCGCGACCGCCGTGGCCCAGTCCTCGGGGATCTCGGCGAGCGCGAGGATGCGGGCGCGCGCGTCCTCGCCGCGCTTGGTGTCATGCGTGGCGGTCGCCGTGAGGCCAGTGGCCGACGTCGCGGCGCGCGCCTGCATCGACCGGTGAAAATCGTCGATCGCGAGGCCGGAGGACGCGGGATTGCCGCCGACCTCGTTGAGCGCGATGAGCCGGTGGAAGCGATAGAAGCTCGTATCCTCGAGCGACTTCGCCATCACGGGCCCGGTGAGCTGCTGCAGCTTGCGCACGAAGCGGCGGGCACGGGCGCGGCTGAAACCGGTCTGCCCGGGGGCGACCAGATCGAGCGTGAGCAGGTTGCGCAGGAGGTCGGAGATCGGCGCCTCGGCGGGCGGCGCGGTTGCGCGCGCCGCCGCAAGCGCGCGATCGATCACGGCGCGATCCGCGTCGCTCGCGCCCGCTTGCGTGACATAGGTGCGGTAGACAGGAAAGTGAACGATGCAGGCCGCGAGCGCCGCGCGCAGGCGATCGGCGGCAAAATCGCGCGTGACCGGGTGGCCGGCCGCGATCCGCGCCAGCACGCGGCACAGCGTGTCGAATTCAGCCGCGAGCAGTTTCTCCAGCACCTCGCGCTTGGCGGCGGCGAGCAGGTCCGCGAAGGGGCGCGCATCGCGGCCCACGTCGCTCCAGAGACGGTCGAGCGTCGGCAGCCCGCGTGGGTCGAGCAGCACCTGCGCGATGACGTTGAGCCACTCGTAGCCGGTGGTGCCCGTGACGCCCGGAAACCGCGGCAGCACCTCGCCCTCGCCGAGAATCTTTTCGATGTAGATGGGAAAGGCTTTGCTTTCCGACACCGCGTCTGCGCTCCCTCTCCCCGTAGGGGAGAGGGTCGGGGTGAGCGGCTCTATCAGATTCGACTGAGACTCCGAGCTCCCCTCACCCGGCTCGCTCCGCTCGCCACCCTCTCCCCTACGGGGAGAGGGTTGCCGCAACCCCGCAATCATCTCGCCCAACTTGGCACAGTAGCCCGCCGGATCGGCGAGGCCGTCGATGTGGTCGAGGCGCAGGCCGTCGACCGCGCCGTCGGCGATCAGCGGCCCGATCCGGGCATGCACCGCCGCGAACGTCGCCTCGTCCTCGACGCGCAGGCCGGCGAGCGAATTGATGTCGAAGAAGCGCCGATAGTTGATCTCGCTGCTCGCGAGTCGCCAGTGGGCGAGGCGAAAATGCTGACGCTCGAGCAGCAGATGCAGTGCATGCAGACCGCCGGGCGCCTGCGGCATGTAGGCGGCAAGGCCGCCAGCGATGACGTCGGCGCCGCCCGCGACCGCGGCGAGCGCAGCCTTGAAGGCGGGCGCCTCCTCGCGGGTCGGGTGGCCGAACGCGCCCTGCGCCTCTGCGAGCGCGAGCAGCGCGCGGCCCGCATCGGTGTCGCTTGCGCCGGCGTGGCGCACGGCCGCGCGCAAAACACCCCGATAGTCGTGTGGCGTGATCGGCAGGCGATGCTCAAAATACCAGGCCGAGAAACTCCCCTCGCCGACGTCGTAGCGCAGTGCGATTTCGCCGGCCGCAAGCGCCTCGCCGTAGGGCCGGCCAAGAACGGGGATGAGGAGCCCGGGTCGGGCGCGGAACGGCAGACCGCGCCATTCGATGTCGAAGGCGCGCGCGTGCGGCGACGCCGGCCCCCATTCGAGCACGTCGAGCCACCACGGATTGTCGGCGCTGAGCACCCCCATGTGGTTGGGCACGAAATCGACGATCAGCCCGAGACCGGCGGCACGTAGCGCCACGACGAGCTCAGCGAAGCCCTCGTCGCCGCCGAGCTCCGCGCTGAGCCGCGTCGCATCGACCATGTCGTAGCCATGCGTGCTGCCGGCGCGCGCCTGCAGGATGGGCGACGCATAGACGTGGCTGATGCCGAGCGACGCAAGATACGGAACGATGCGCGCCGCATCGCGAAAGCCGAACTTGCCGGTGAGCTGCAGCCGGTAGGTCGCACTCGGCGCGCCTGCCATCACGCGATGCTCCAGAACACCGACCACGGCGCGAGATCGGCGCCAGGCTCGCGGCCCCAGATCGGCGCGCCGTTCTTCCAGTCCGAGGGACGAGGCCCGGTCTCGCCCGACAGGTTGGCGAGGAGCCGCAGGCGCCCTTGCGGATGCGTCCACTCGGCGCACAGCAACGCGTCGCGCGCGCGCGTCGCGTGCGGGTCGAACCGCAGCGCGGTCAGCAGCGGCACGATCTTCTGGCGACGCACCGTCAACAGGTCGCGCACCAGCGCGAGGCGCTTGCGCCCAACCTCATTCTGCGGCTCCTGCCAGTCGAGCTTGGCCATTTGGAAGCTCGCGATGTCGAGCGGGTCGGGGATCGCATCGCCGTAACGCGCGTAGGCGTCCTCGAACTCGCGGCGACGGCCCTTGCGTACGGCGTCGGCGAGACCTCCGTGGAAATCGCAAAAGAAGGGAAACGGCGTCCGCGCACCCCACTCCTCGCCCATGAACAACATTGGCGGCATGGGCGCGAGCAGCGTAACGGCGAGCGCCGCCTCGACCGCGGCTGCTTGGGCGAGCGCCTCCATGCGCTCGCCCAGCGCGCGGTTGCCGATCTGATCGTGGTTCTGCAGGAAATTGATGAACGCCGTGGGCGCAAGCTCGCCGCTGCGCTGGCCGCGCTTGCGGCCGCCGCGGAAGGGCGAGCGCTCGCCCTGATAATCGAAACCCGAGCCGAGCACGCGCGCGATACGCGCGATCGGCGCCGCGGCGTGGTCCGAATAATAACCGTGCGCCTCGCCGGTGAGGAGCACGTGCCAGGCATGGTGATAGTCGTCGTTCCACTGGGCGCGGAATTTTCCCGCCGGCGGCGACGTACGCGCAT
The DNA here is from genome assembly GCA_036491235.1 of Xanthobacteraceae bacterium. Taxonomy (GTDB): domain Bacteria; phylum Pseudomonadota; class Alphaproteobacteria; order Rhizobiales; family Xanthobacteraceae; genus JAVDCA01. The sequence goes on from DASXCK010000085.1 coordinate 2,916, forward strand.
CGAGGACGCGCGCCGAATTGTCGTCGTTCTCGACGACGAGATGGATCATCCGGCCGGTACGGGCCGCGAGCGCGCCGGCCGCGCGGCTCATCTCTGCGAGCACGCTCGGATCGCCACGCTCGATAATGGACTGGATGGCGTCGAGGCGCAGGCCGTCGAAGCGATAGCGATCGAGCCAGTGCAGAGCGTTCTCGATCGCGAAGGCGCGCACCTGCGGCACGCGATAGTCGATCGCCTGGCCCCACGGCGTCGAACCCTTCTCGAAGAAGCCGGGCGCGTAGCGGCCGAGATAATTCCCCTCCGGCCCGAAGTGATTGTAGACGACGTCGAGGAACACCATGAGGCCGCGCGCGTGCGCGGCATCGATCAACGCGCGCAGGTCGTCCGGGCGGCCGTAGGCGCTATCGGGCGCATAGAGCAGTACGCCATCGTAACCCCAGTTGCGGCGGCCGGCGAAATCGGCGACCGGCATGAGCTCGATCGCCGTGAACCCGGCGTCGACGACGTGATCGAGCTTGTCGATGGCGGCGCGGAACGTGCCGTCGGGCGTGAAGGTGCCGACGTGCAGCTCGAGGATGACGGCCTCCTCCCACGGGCGGCCACGCCAGTCCGCGGTGCGCCATTGGTAGGCCGCGTGGTCGACGACTTCGCTCGACCCCATGACGTCATCGGGTTGGAACGCCGAGGCCGGATCGGCAACCTCGAGCCCGCCGTCGATGCGAAATTTGTAGCGCGTGCCGGCGTGCGCATCCGCGAGCGCGAGGGAGTGCCAACCGCCCGGCTGCGCCTGCATCGGCGCGGCACGATCGGTGACGAGTTCGACCGTTCTGGCCGCCGGCGCCCAAAGCCGGAACGTCGTTCCGGCGGCGGTGATGACGGGTCCGAACTGAGAGCCGCTCATGCGGACCCCGCAAACACCAGCACCGAACGTGGCGGCGCCTTCGCGTCCGCGCCCGAAAGTTCAATTTCGGCCTCGCCGCCGGCCGCGATCGTGGTGTCGAGCAGTCGCGTCCAGCGCGCATATTCGGGCAGCTTCGGCAGGGTATAGACGATCGGCTCGGGCGCGGCGTTGAGCACGATATAGACGGGCTCGCCGCCCCGTTCGGACGGCCCGAGCACATAAGCGAGGAAGCGGCTTTCCGGGAACTGCCAGTCCTTCTCGACCATCTCGGTTGCCTTGGGCGTCAGCCACAGCACGCCGTATGAACCGTCGGGGCGACGTCCGTCGACCCAGCGCCGCATGCGGATCTGCGGGAAGCGGCGGCGGATCGTCGTCACCCGGGCGACGAAGCCGGTCAGGTCGTCTTCTCCGCGCCCAAGCCCCGACCAGTCGGTCCAGCCGATCTCGTTGTCCTGGCAGTACGCATTGTTGTTGCCGCCCTGGCTGTTGCCGACCTCGTCGCCGGCAAGCATCAGCGGCACGCCCTGCGCCAACATCAGGCAGGCGAGGTGGTTGCGGCGCAGCTGCCGCCGCAGCGCGAGGATCTTCGCATCGTTGGTCGGACCTTCGACACCACAATTGGTGCTGTGGTTGTCGTCGGAGCCGTCACGGTTCTCCTCGCCATTCGCCTCATTGTGCTTTCCGTTGTAGCTGACGAGATCCGCGAGCGTGAAACCATCGTGCACAGTGACATGGTTGATGCTCGCCTGGGTCGCCCGGCCGTCGTGGTTGTACAGGTCGGACGATGCGGTCATGCGGCCGCCGACGTCCCCGATGAGGCTCCCCTCACCGGCCCAATAGCGTCGCAGCGTGCCGCGATAGCGGTCGTTCCATTCGGACCAGCCGGGCGGAAAGTGCCCGACCTGATAGCCTTCAGGGCCGAGGTCCCACGGCTCGGCGATGAGCTTGGTCGCGGCGAGCACTGGATCCTGGCGGATCGCGGCGAAGAACGGCGCGCCGCGATCGAAGCCGTTGCCGTGGCGGCCCAGCGTGGTGGCGAGGTCGAAGCGAAAGCCGTCGACGTGGAAGGCCTGCACCCAATAGCGCAACGAGTCCATGACCAGCTGCAGCACGCGCGGGTGAGCAAGATTGAGCGAATTGCCGGTGCCGGTGACGTCGTCGTAGTAACGCGGCTCGCTGGGCGAGAGGCGATAGTAGGAGGTATTGTCGATGCCGCGGAACGACAGCGTCGGCCCGAGATGGTTGCCCTCGGCGGTGTGGTTGTAGACCACGTCGAGGATCACCTCGATGTCGGCGTCGTGCAGGCGCGCAACGGTCGCGCGGAAATCGGCGAGCGCATTCTCGGTCGCGTAACGCGCCTCGGGCGTGAAAAAGCTCAGCGTATTGTAGCCCCAATAATTGGCGAGACCGCGCTGAGTCAGATGGCGATCGTCGACGAAGGCGTGGATCGGCAGGAGCTCGATCGCGGTGACGCCGAGCCGCTTGAGATGGTCGATCACCCCCCGCGTGCTCAAGCCGCGATACGTGCCGCGCCATTCGGGCGGTACGTCTTCGCGCCGTTGGGTGAGACCCTTGACGTGCGCCTCGTAGATGATGGTGTCTTCCCACGGGACGCGCGGCGCCTCGTCGTGTCGTGACGTGATCGCTTCGTCGATGACGACTGCCTTGGGCATGCCGCGCGCATTGTCGCGCCGGTCGAACGACAGATCGGCGCGTGCATGGCCGGTGCGATAGCCGAAATGCGCATCGCTCCATACCAGACGACCGGCGAGCGACTTCGCGCAGGGGTCCACCAGCAGCTTGTTTGGATTGAAGCGAAAGCCGCGCTCGGGCTCGTAGGGCCCGTGCACGCGATAGCCATAGAGCTGGCCCGGCGTCACGTCGCGGAAATACCCATGCCAGACGTCCTCGGTGCGCTCGGGCAGCGCGACGCGCTGCGTCTCGCGTTTCCCGGAGCGGTCGAACAGGCACAGTTCGACCTTCTGGGCATTGACGGAAAACAGCGCAAAGTTGGTACCGCGTCCGTCCCAGGTGGCCCCGAGTGGATGCGAATGACCCGCTGAAATCCCCGTGTTAGCTCGCTGGAACCAGAAAAATTGCCGCGAGAGGAGGGACGACAAGGCTCACCTCTGGAACTGGATGGTCATTCAACGTGTTAACTTCGCCTGCGTTCCCCACATTGCTGCCGCCGTAGACCGCCGCGTCGGTATTGAGCACCTCGTGCCAGGGCCCGACGAACGGCACCCGCACCCGATACTCCCGATGGACCTGAGGAGTGAAGTTCACCACCACGAGGCAGCGTGCGCGCGGCTCCCTGCCCTTGCGCATCCAGGCGAAGACGCCGTGGTCGGCGTCATGCATGACCAGCCACTCGAAGCCGCCGGCATCGGCGTCGAGCTCGTGCAGTGCGGGCAGCGTGCGATAGAGCCGGTTGAGGTCGCGGATCAGCGCCTGCACGCCGGCGTGGCGCGGGCTCGCCAGCAGGTGCCAGTCGAGCGAATGCTCGTGCGACCACTCCTGCTCCTGGGCGAACTCGCAGCCCATGAACATGAGCTTCTTGCCGGGATGGGCGAACATGAAGCCGTAATAGGCGCGCAGGTTGGCGAAGCGCTGCCAATCGTCGCCCGGCATGCGGCCGAGAATCGACCGCTTCCCGTGCACGACCTCGTCGTGCGAAAGCGGCAGCACGAAATTTTCGGAGAACGCGTAGTGCAGGCCGAACAGGATGTCGCCGTGGTGATGACGGCGATAGATCGGATCTTTGCCGATGTAGTTGAGCGTGTCGTGCATCCAGCCCATGTTCCACTTGTAGCCGAAGCCGAGCCCACCCCAGTCGATCGGCCGCGACACCATCGGCCATGCGGTCGACTCCTCGGCCACGGTCGTCGCCTGGGCGAAACGGCCGAACACCTCGGCATTGAGTCGGCGCAGGAACGCGATCGCGTCGATGTTCTCGCGGCCGCCGTATTTGTTGGGGACCCAGCCGCCTTCCTGGCGGCTGTAATCGAGGTAGAGCATGGACGCGACCGCGTCGACACGCAGGCCGTCGATGCCGTAGCGGTCGAGCCAGAACAGACCGTTGGCGAGCAGGAAGTTGGCAACCTCGGTGCGGCCGAAATTGTAGATCAGCGTGTCCCAGTCGAGATGGCGGCCCTGGCGCGGATCGGCATGCTCGTAGAGCGCGGTGCCGTTGAAGCGGCCGAGCCCGTGCGGGTCATCTGGAAAATGTCCCGGCACCCAGTCGAGGATGACGGCGATGCCGACGCGGTGGCAGGCGTCGATCAGCGCGGCAAAATCCGCCGGCGATCCGAAGCGGCTGGTCGGCGCAAAGAGCCCAGTGGGTTGATACCCCCATGACCCGTCGAACGGATGCTCGCTGATGGGGAGAAACTCGACATGCGTGAACCCGAGGTCGCGCACGTACGCGGGCAGCGTCTCGGCGAGTTCCTGATAGGTGAGCCAGCGGTCGCCGTCCTCCGGCCGCCGGCGCCACGAGCCGAGATGCACCTCGTAGATCGAGATCGGCTTGTCGAGCGCATTGGCGTTCGCCGGCGCAGGCGTCGGACGCGGCAGGCTCGCGGGGTCGACGATGATGGAGGCCGTTTTGGGCCGCACCTCGGCCGCGAATGCGACCGGATCGGACTTGAGCGGCAGCAGCGCGCCGTCCGCGCTGATGATCTCGTATTTGTAGCGGTCGCCGGCGTGAGCGCCCGGAATGAAGATCTCCCAGAAGCCGTTGCCGCGCACCCGCATGGCGTGGCGCCGGCCGTCCCACAAATTGAAATCGCCGACCACGCTGACGCGGCGCGCGCCCGGCGCGAATACCGCAAAGGCGGTGCCGAGGACGCCGTCCATCTCCATCGGATGGGCACCGAGCTTATCGTAGAGGTTCAGATGCGTGCCTTCGCCGAGGAGATATAGGTCGACGTCGGACAGCACCGGCGGAAAGCGGTACGGATCCTCCATCTCGACGACGCGGTCGCCGAAACGCGCGCGCAGCCGATATCGCCGCCGCTGGCTCCGCAGTTCGCCGGCAAAGAGACCGGCGTCATGGATGCGCGGCAGGGCCGTCGCCCTCCCCTCCTCGTCGATCGCCGTAACCTCGCTCGCGTCGGGAAGGAAGGCACGCACGACCGGCGCGCCGCCATTAGGATGCCAGCCGAGATAATGGAACGGATCGGGATGACGGCCCTCGATCACCGCATAAGCTTCAGGCGACAGCGCGTTCATACAGGCACCTCTTGCACTTCTTGGCGCGCCGCCAGGATGCGCAGGATGCCGGCGAGCGGCACGCGCACCCATTGCGGCCGATGCGACAGCTCGTATTCGATTTCGTAGAGCGCCTTTTCGATCAGGAAGAGATCGAGCAGTCGGCCGGACTCCTGCGCATCCTCCGGCCACAGACGCGTGTCCGTCAGCGCCTCGCGATAGGCGCGCACGAAGGTCGCGGCCGATACGTCGCGCCAGACCGCGAGCGCACGGGCGATCCTGTCGTGCTCCTCGGGCGTGCTCTTCGGCGCGCGCTCGAGCGCCGCCGTGGTCGAATAGTCCACCGAGCGGACGAGGCCGGCCACGTCGCGCGCCGCCGGCGCCTTGGCGCGGCGGTCCGCGATGGTGCGGTTGGGCTCGCCCTCGAAATCGATGATGAACACGTCGTCCTTGGCGATCAACACCTGGCCGAGATGGAAATCGCCGTGGGTTCGGATCTTGCGCGCGTCGAAGCCCTCCGGGACGAGCCCGCGCAGCGTCGCCTCCAGATCCTGCGTGGCGTCGAGGAGCTGCTCGGCCAGGGCGCGATCCGGCTCCGACAGGGATGCGCGCTGCGCCGCCAGCCGGTCGCGCACGCGCTTGCCGCGCGCCACGATGCCGGTGATCCACTTGGAAACATCCCGCTCGGTGATGGCGTCCGGGCGGAATTCGGCGATGTCGTCGCGGCTCGCGAGCGCGGTCTGCATCTGCGCGAGACGCAGCCCGATCTGCGCGATCAGCCGCTGGTAGGCGGCAAGCTCGCTGCTCTGGGCGGTGTCCTCGGTCGCGAGCAGGCGCTGCTCCTCGACGAAACGCTCGAGATAGGCGCTGGTGACCGTCCAGGCCTCGCCCTGATTGCCGATGAACTCGTGCACGACCGCGAGCGAGCTGCGCTCGTCGCCCTCGACCAGCTCGACGGTGCCGAGCAGCGCGGGCGAGTTGGCGAAGCCGGCGACGTCGGTGAGGAAGCGCCCGACCTCGATCTCCGGATTGATCCCGGGCGTCAACCGGCGAAACAGCTTCACGACGAGCTTCTCACCCACCAGGGCCGTCGAGTTCGACTGTTCGGTGCTGACCGCGCGCACCGGCCCCTCGATCTCGCAGGTTTCGGCCGACAGCCGCTCGCCCGGGCGGAATTCGATGCGGCGGCCCTCGGCCTCGACCGTGTCGGCGGCGCAAACCTTGTCGAGCAGGATGGAAATCCATTCCTCCTCCGCACCGACGTCGAACAATGTGCCTTCGCGCGGCCCCTGGCGCACCGCCGCGACCGCATTCGTGTTCTCGCGCTCGCGGTCGAAGCGACTCCAGCGCACCGCGATCGGCATGACGTAATCCGCGGTCGCCCGCGTCCCGGTCGCGGCGAGCAGCGCGATCTCGACGCTCTTGCCGCGGCTGCCGATCGGAAGCGCCGCCTTGACGTGGGCGCGGATCTGCGCGGCGCCCTTGTCGGCGAACCAGCGGCAGTGCGCCAGATAGGCCGGCAGGACATCGCGCTCGAACACCGTGCGGGTGCGCGCATGGTGCAGCAGCGGCTTGCCCGGCGTGAGCACCAGCGTCTCGAACTCCGGCACGATGGGAAGAATCTCGCGGTGCTCGGGCGCCTCGACCAAGCGGAACCAGAGGAAGCCGTAGGGCGCGAGCGTCAGCAGATAAGGCTCGTTGCGGATCGGCGGAAATTCCGAGCGGCCGATCATCTCCATCGGCGTCCAGCCGCGCCAGGCCGAGAGATCGATCTCGGCGGCCTGCGCCGAGCGCGACAGGTTGGCGACGCAGAGCAGCACCTCGCCCTGGTATTCGCGCACGTAACAGAAGACCGCGCGGTTGGTAGGGCGCAGGAACGAGAGCGAGCCGTAGCCGAAGACCTTGCTCGACTTGCGCACCACGATCATGCGCTTGGTCCAGCTCAAGAGCGACGACAGGCTGCGCGACTGCGCCTCGACGTTGACGGCGCCGTAGCCGTACAGCGCATCCATCACGGGCGGCGCGTAGAGCCGCGCCGGATCGCAGCGCGAGAAGCCGCCGTTGCGGTCGGGCGTCCATTGCATCGGCGTGCGCACGCCGTTGCGGTCGCCGAGATAGATATTGTCGCCCATGCCGATCTCGTCGCCGTAATAGATGATCGGCGTGCCGGGCAGCGAGAACAAGAGTGAGTTCATCAGCTCGATCTTGCGCCGATCGCTGTCCATCAGCGACGCGAGGCGGCGGCGAATGCCGAGGTTGAGCCGCGCGCGGGGGTCGGTCGCGTAGGTCGACCACAGATAATCGCGCTCGACGTCGGTCACCATCTCCAGCGTGAGCTCGTCGTGATTGCGCAGGAAGAGCGCCCACTGGCAGTTCGACGGAATGTCCGGGGTCTGGCGCAGGATGTCGGTGATCGGGAAGCGGTCCTCCTGCGCGATCGCCATGTAGATGCGCGGCATCAGCGGGAAGTGATAGGCCATGTGGCATTCGTCGCCGGCGCCGAAATAGGCACTGACGTCCTCGGGCCACTGGTTGGCCTCGGCGAGCAGCAGCTTGCCAGGCGAATGCGCGTCGAGCGCGGCGCGGATCTTGCGGATGATGTCGTGCGTCTCGGGCAAATTCTCGTTGCTCGTCCCCTCGCGCTCGCACAGGTAGGGAATGGCGTCTAGGCGGAAGCCGTCCACGCCGAGGTCGAGCCACTTGTGCATGACGCGGATGATCGCCTGCAGCACGCGCGGATTGTCGAAATTGAGATCGGGCTGGTGGGCGAAGAAGCGGTGCCAGTAATAGGCGTTGGCTTCCGCATCCCAGGTCCAGTTCGATTTCTCGGTGTCCTTGAAGATGATGCGCGTGCCCGCGTAGCGCTGGTCGCTGTCGCTCCAGACGTACCAGTTGCGCGCATCGGTATGCGGCGCGCTCTTTCGCGCCCGCTGGAACCAGGGGTGCTGGTCGGAGGTGTGGTTGATGACGAGCTCGGTGATCACGCGCAGCCCGCGCCGGCGCGCCTCCTGCATGAAGCGGCGAAAATCCTTCATGCTGCCGAATTCGGGGTTGATGCGGCCGTAGTCGGCGATGTCGTAGCCGTCGTCGCGTCCGGGCGAAGGGTAGAACGGCAGGAGCCACAACGCGGTGACGCC
>DASXCK010000086.1:0-2028 GCA_036491235.1 Xanthobacteraceae bacterium
GCACGATGTCGTGGGTTTGCGAATTGTGGATCATGGTCAGCGACGGATCTTCCTCGTTGAGCCGCAGCAAGGCTTGGCCGAGCTTGACGTCGTCCTTGCGATCGCTGGCCGCGAGCGCCATCGCCAGCACCGGCGGCGACGGCTCGACCCGCACCAGCGCCGCCGGCGCGGTCTTGCCGCTGGCGACCGTGTCGCCGGTCTTGATGGTGTCGAGCTTGCCGAGTGCCACCATGTCGCCGGCTTCGGCGGAAGCCCGCTTGGTATCGTGGGCGCCATTGACCGCCAGAATCCCGGACACCCGGCCGGTTTCGCCCGACGAAGACAATAACGTCGCGCCGTCGTCGAGATGGCCCGCGAGCAGTCGCGTCAGCGACAGTTTGCCGCCGTGCTGCAGATGCATGGTCTTGAACACATAGGCCAGCGCATCCTTTGCCGAGGCCGCGCCGAGGCGTTTGGCGGTCTCGGCCACGCCGGGCGCTTCATGCCGCAACGCCTTCATCAGGCGCAGCACGCCGTTCTCGCGCGCCGCCGAACCGAGCAGCACCGGCAAGATCAATCCTTCGCGCAATTCGCGGGCGAGATCGTCGAACACCGCGTCGCGCGGCGGCGGAATATCCTCGAGCAATTGCTCCATCAGCGCGTCGTCATGATCGGCGAGCTTTTCCAGCATCGAGAAGCGGGCTTCCTTCTCGCGGTCGAGATCGCCGCCTTGCAGCGTCATGACTTCGGAGGCCTTGTGCTCGCGATAGACAAAGGCGCGCTCCAGCGCCAGATCGACGAAGCCCGCGATCAGATCGCCGTTCCAGATCGGAATCTGGCGCAGCACCAGCGGAATCCGCGACGCCGGCTGCAAGGTCGCGAGCGTCTCGCGAATCCGCTTGTTGGCGCGGTCGATCTTGTTGAGAAACAAGAAGCGCGGGATGCCGAGATCCTCCAGTTCGCGCAGGATGATCTGCAGTTGCGGCAGCTTGCGCTCGTCGGCTTCGCAGACCACGACCGCGGCATCCACCGCCGGGATCGCGGCGCGCATGTCATGCGCGAATTCGACGGAGCCGGGACAATCGATGAAGGTGTAGCTCTCGCCCATGAAACTGGTCGTGGCGGCGGTGAGGCCGACGCCCATCTTGTGGCGGCGGGCTTCGGGACTGGCATCGCCGACGGAAGTTCCGGCATCGACGCTGCCGGCGCGGGGGATGGCGCCGGTGCGCGCCAATATTGCTTCAAGAAGTGTGGTTTTACCGCTTTGGAATGGGCCCACCAGTGCGATGCACCGTGGACCGCGGGGACTTCTGACGTCTTGTCCCATCGCCGCCTCCTCATCTGGAGCTCGGCCCTTGATTGGGTCGGCGGCCGGATGCTCCGCCCGTCGCGGGAATTTGGCAAGCCGGAAAAATGTCGCTGCGGTGCGAGGTCTCGACCGCCGTCATCCTGAGGTGCTCGCCTCTTCGGCGAGCCTCGAAGGATGAGAAGAGGGCGCAAGTGGCCCATCCTTCGAGGCGCGCAAGAGCGCGCACCTCAGGATGACGGCTTCGGGTGGGTGGATATTACCTGCCCGGTCGCAGTTCCAGGCTTGCGAGGCCGGCCGCGACATTGAAACCGACCTGGCCCTGCAGGCTGAGCGGCTGCAGCGCGATCGAATTGTCCGAGCCGCCGACCAGCACATTGCCGCCGCCCCCGATGCCGATCGACGCTGAGCCCTGCGCGCCGGCGTAATTGCCGGAGAGATCGCCGATCCCGAGCCGGGCGACCGGCGCATAGACGCCCCAGGCCAGCGCGGATTCCTGAGTGATGCCGAGGTCGACGCCGACCTTGCGGATGGTGGCGACATAACGGTCGTCCGGCATGCCGTCGACCCGCAGCACGCAACCGAGATTGGTCACCGAGCCAACGATGAAGCCGACGCTCGCACCGCCGCGGCATTCGAGGACGCCGACCTGGACGCGCTGGATCGGCTGCGCATGGGCCAAGGACGCCGCCAGCAACGTGACGGCGACACCGGCAGGGATGAGGGAGCGACGCATGAGGAAT
>DASXCK010000087.1:0-3136 GCA_036491235.1 Xanthobacteraceae bacterium
GGAGTCGGAGATCACGCGCGAGCGCCTCGCGCTCGAGGAGGCGATCCGCAAGGTCGAGGCGGAGGCGGCGCGCAAGTCGCGCTTCGATCCGCCGCCCGAGCGCAAACGCACCGATCGTGGCGGCGACGCCGATCAGTTCAAGGTGCCGCCGCCGCCGCGCCCGGCCTCCGAGGCCGCGGACGAGCAGGGCGACGAGGCTGCCGCTGCGGCGACCTTGTCGGGCACTGCCGCCGATCTGCGCCGGCGCAACGCGCCGGCGTCCGAGCGCCCGGTCGCCGGCGATGGCTTGCAGGGCTTCCGCAACGTCGTCGCCGACGTCGAGAGCCTTGGCGACGCGACCGCGCAGGCGGGGCGCGCGGCGCGAGAGGCCTACAACCAGATGCCGGCGCCCAGTCCCGAATTCGACCGGCTGGAGCCGCGGCTCGAGCCCGAGGGCTTGCGCTCGCGCGATCGCCGCCCGGCGGCACGCGAGCAGCGCCGTGACGCATTGCGCGAAGCGCCGCGCGAAACATCCCGCGAGGCGCCGCCCCGGCCGGCGCCGGCGAGCCGCGTGCCGGCGCCGCCAGCACGCGACGCGTACGCGCCTCGCGTGCCGCGCGATGCCGCCGCGCGCGAGCCGGCACCGCGCGAACGGCCGGGCTCGCGGTCGCCGCCGCCGCCGCGCGAGCGGCCGGCCGGCCGCAATGGCGCGAGCCAGCGCGACTTGCTGAATTTCGAGCTGCCGCAGCAGAGCGAGCCGACGCGCGCCGACGAGTTCTCGGCGAACGATTTCGCGTCCGACTTCGAGGCCGCCCGCAAGGCGGCGCAGGATCCGGATTTCGAATCCGGGCTGCGTGGTGCGCGGGGAGCCCGCCGCGCCGCGGCTGCGGCGCCCGCCATGCCGGCCGCACGGGCTGCGCCTGCTGACGGGCGCTCGTACGGTCGGCTTCTCGTCTATCTCGCGATCGTCATGCTTCTTGTCGTGGTCGGGGGCGGCGTCGCCTGGCAGTGGCGTCCGATCGTAACCCAGATGCGCGGGCTCATGGCCCAGCGCACCACGTCGCCGCCGGCGCCGCAGCAGGAAGCTCCGCCGGTCCAGAAGAAGATCACCGACCGCATCGGCTCGAGCATGTCGGCCGCCCAGCCGAGCGCGCAGAATGCCGACGAGGCCGCCGCCGTGGCGCAGCGCGTCGTCCTTTATGAGGAGGATCCGGAGGATCCGCAGGGCAAGCGCTTCGTCGGGTCCGCGGTCTGGCATACCGACGGCGCCCAGACCACCGGCGCCGGCCAGGCGGCCGACAGCACCGTGCGCGCCGACATCGAGATTCCCGAGCGCAAGATGACGGTGAAGTGGGTGCTCAAGCGCAACACCGACAAGACGCTGCCGGCGAGCCACACCATCGAGATCAACTTCATGCTGCCGTCCGATTTTCCGCACGGCGGGATCAAGAACATCGCGGGCGTGATCATGAAGGAGAGCGAGGAGAAACCCGGCACACCGCTCGCCGGCTACTCCGTCAAGGTCACCGACGGCTACTTTTTGCTCGGCCTGTCCGCGTCGGATTCGGACCAGCAGCGCAACCTCTCGCTGCTCAAGGACCGGCCCTGGTTCGACATCCCGATCGTCTACAACGACGGGCGTCGCGCCATCCTGGCGGTCGAGAAGGGCATTCCGGGCGATCGCGTCTTCAAGGACGCGTTCGCGGCCTGGAAGCAGTAATTAATCAATCTGACTCGTCATGGCCGGGCTTGTCACGGCCATCCACGTCTTCTGTGACTCTCGTCCAAGACGAAAATGCCCGGCGCAAGGCCGGGCATGACGTGTCACGTCGAGGTGAAGGTTTCTTCCCTCAGTGCATCGCCTGTGCCGCGAGGGCGGCCGGCGTCTCCATGGCGGCGACGCGATTCTTCACTGCCTTCTGCACCTTCTCGAACGCGCGCACCTCGATCTGGCGCACGCGTTCGCGCGAGACCTGGAACTCGGCCGCGAGGTCCTCGAGCGTGATCGGCTCCTCGGCGAGCCGGCGCGCCTCGAAGATGCGTCGTTCGCGGTCGTTGAGCACACCGAGCGCGTCGGTCAGCGCCTTCTTGCGGTTGTCGAGCTCCTCGGTGTCGGCGAGGATCGTTTCCTGGCTGGTTTTGTCGTCGACCAGCCAGTCCTGCCACTCGCCCGCGTCGCCTTCCTCACGGATCGGCGTGTTGAGCGAGGCGTCGCCGCCGAGGCGGCGATTCATGTCGATCACGTCCTGCTCGGTCACGCCGAGGCGCTTGGCGATGATCTGCACCTGCTCGGGCCGCAGGTCGCCTTCCTCCAGCGCGGAGATGCGGCTCTTCGCCTTGCGCAGGTTGAAGAACAGCTTCTTCTGGTTCGCGGTGGTGCCCATCTTCACCAGCGACCACGAGCGCAGGATGTATTCCTGGATCGCCGCCTTGATCCACCACATCGCATAGGTGGCGAGGCGGAAGCCCTTCTCGGGCTCGAACCGCTTCACGGCCTGCATCAAGCCGACATTGCCCTCCGAGATCACCTCGGAGATCGGCAGGCCGTAGCCGCGATAGCCCATGGCGATCTTGGCGACGAGGCGGAGATGGCTGGTGACGAGCTTGTGCGCGGCCTCGCGGTCGCCATGCTCGCGCCAGCTCTTGGCGAACATGTACTCGTCGTGCGGTTCCAGCATCGGGAACCGGCGGATTTCTTCGAGATAGCGGGACAGGCCGGATTCGGCCGTCAAGATTGGCAGTGTTGCCGTGCGGGCCATGGTAGCGCCCTCCTTACTGTAAGCCCCCGATAGCGGCGGGCTGTGAACGCGCCGTCGCTCGTCGAGCCGACGGCGCAGATCCTGTGTGCAATCGCGAAACCCGATCGCAGGTGCAGCATACACGGGTGGCGGCGGAAGGGGTAATCACGAAGCGTCACGTCGCCGTGACGCTCCCGTGACCCGCGGTACCCCGCTATTTAACCTATTGGCTGCCCTCAGGAATTCATGCCCGCCGGGGCGGTATATGGAATTAACCGGCGGCACGCGCATTCGTTCCGCGCAAGGCCTTGCGCAGAAAGTCGAGGTCAGCGGGTAGTTCGGAGCGGTAGACTTGATGCTGTCCCGAGGTCGGGTGTTCGACGCCAAGTATATGGGCATGCAGGGCTTGTCTGCCAAGA
>DASXCK010000088.1:0-6439 GCA_036491235.1 Xanthobacteraceae bacterium
TGCTGGGTCAGACGCTGCAGCGCGGCGTAGGACGTCAGGCCGGAGCACATGAGAGCGGCCGCGAAGGCGGGTGAGAGCGGCGCATAGTCGATGAGATAGCGCGGATGGGCGACCAGCACGTGGGTCGCGTAGCCGCCGTCCGCATAGACGCCGAGGTGGCGCGGCGCGGCGCAATTGTTCTCCTCGCCGTGCCGACAGGCATTGCAGGTACCGCAGCCGATCCAGGGATAGATCGCGACCCGGTCGCCGGGCTTGGCTTCGTGTTGCGCGTCGGGACCGACGCGCTCGACGACGCCGGCGATCTCGTGGCCGAGCGTGAAGGGCAGCGCCCGGCCCTTGCTGATGTCGAGTTTGTTGTCGCCGCCAAGGCGGAAATAGCCGTCCTGCACGTGCAGGTCCGAGTGACATACGCCGCAGCGCTCGACGCGCACCAGCACCTCGCTGCCGCGCGGCTCCGGAGCGTCGACGACGGTCTCGCACAGCGGGGCGCCGTAGGCGGTGAGCGATTGGCGGACGAGGCTGGTCATGGCTGTTCTCGCGGGGTTCGGTGCGCCGCAAAAGCACGGGCCAGGGCGACGAAGCCCGCCACCGGAATATCCTCGGCGCGCGCCGTCTCCGCAATCCCGGCGGCGGCCAGCAACGGCCGCGGATCGAAGCCGAGGGTGCGCAGGCTCTGGCGCAGCATCTTGCGGCGCTGGCCGAAGGCGGCCTCGGTGACGCGCTCGAGGGCCGCGCGATCGCACGGCAGCGGCGCCGCACGCGGCACGAGGTGCACCACCGTCGAGGTGACTTTCGGGGGCGGCACGAAGGCCGCGGCCGACACGTCGAACAGGATTTTTGCCTCGGCGCGCCAGCCCACGAGCACGCCGAGCCGGCCATAGGCTTTCGTGCCCGGCGACGCGACGATACGCTCGGCGACCTCGCGCTGGAACATGAGCACGAGCGCATCGTACCAGGGCGGCCACGGATCGGTTGCGAGCCAGCGCACCAGCAGCGCCGTCGCGATGTTGTAGGGCAGGTTGGCGATGACGCGTACCGCTCCCGCACTCGATCCCGCGCCGATGTGGGGACGCGGGTCGAAATCGAGCGCGTCGCCGGAGATCACCTCGATGCGGCCCGGGTAGCGCGCCGCGATCTCGGCGAGCGCCGCGACCGCCCGCTCGTCGCGTTCGACCGCGATGACGCGCGCGGCGCCCTGCGCAAGCAGCGCGCGGGTGAGGCCGCCGGGGCCGGGGCCGACCTCGACCACGGTGACGCCGGCCAGCGGGCCGCCGGCGCGCGCGATGCGCGCCGTCAGATTCAGGTCGAGCAAGAAATTTTGACCGAGTGATTTGCGGGCGTTGAGCGCATGGCGACGGATCACCTCCCGCAGCGGCGGCAGGTCGTCGATCGCGCTCATCGCGCTCTCATCGAACGGCCGCAGGCGCGCCGGCGCCGGCCGCAAGCCGCGCCGCAAGGTGCAACGCGGCGATCAGCGAGGACGGATCCGCCTTGCCGCTGCCGGCGATATCGAAGGCGGTGCCGTGATCGGGCGAGGTGCGCACGAAAGGCAGGCCGAGCGTCACGTTGACGGCATGGTCGAAGGCGAGCGTCTTGATCGGGATCAGCGCCTGGTCGTGATACATGGCGAGCGCCGCGTCATAGGAGGCGCGTGCCGCCGGGTGGAACATGGTGTCGGCGGGGAGGGGCCCGCGCGCATCGATGCCGGCCGCGCGCAAGGCCTCGACGGCGGGCGCGACCACGGCGAGATCCTCCGGCCCGAGCGCGCCGTCTTCGCCCGCATGCGGATTGAGCCCGGCAACCGCGAGACGCGGCCGCGCGATGCCGAAGCGCTCGCGCAAGTCGCGATCGACGATGCGCCCGGTGGTGACGACCAGCTCGCGATTGAGCCTTCCGGGCACCTCGGCAAGCGGTAGGTGGATGGTGACCGGCACTACCGCGAGCGCGGGCGACCACAACATCATCACGGGATGCAGCGGTTGCCCGGTCGCCTCGGTGGCGAGGCGGGCGAGGAACTCGGTGTGGCCGGGCTCGGCGAAACCCGACCGATAGAGCACGTTCTTGGCGACCGGATTGGTGACGACGGCGCTCGCCTCGCCTGCGAGCACGTCCGCGACCGCGCGGCGGATGGCGGCAATCGCCGCCGGCGCGCTGGTGGCGTCGGGCCGGCCGGGTTCGGCCGTGACCTTGAGACCGAGCGGCACGATCGGCAGCGCCTCGGCAAAGGTCGCCGCCGCCTCGCGCGGCGCAACAGTGCGGACGGGCGTCGCCATGCCGAGCGCGTGCGCGCGCGCCGCGACATAGTCGGGATCGGCGATCAGATAGAAGGGGGGCAACGCCAGCGTTTCGCGCCGGCGCCACACGTCGATCGCGAGATCGGGGCCGATGCCGGCCGGCTCGCCGAGGGTGAGCGCCAGGGGCGCCGACGGAAGCGCCGAGCGCGGCGCGGAAGCGGACCGCACGGGCGCTATTTGACCTCGATCATCGCCTGTTTGCGCAGCTCTTCGAGGTAGCGCTTGGCCTGCGTCTTGAATTCGGCCGCGAACATCTGATCGCGCACCTCTTTGGTGCCGGCGGCGTCGAGTTTGTTGGCTTTCTTGACGCACAGGGCGAACATCTGGATGCCTTGCGCCGTGACATCCGGGCTCGTCAGATGGCCCACCTCGACGCCGTCCAGGATCTTGCGCATGTCCGGCGCGAGATTGGCCGTGGACGTAACGATCTGCTCGCGGATCGCAACGTCGCGCAGCGCGCGCGCGAAGTTGAGCCCGTCATTGCAGTTCTCGAAGCGCGCGCGCAGCTGCTCGGCTTCGCGTTTGCGCGAATCGAGCACGAGCTGCGAGGAGCCCGGCGGCACGATGAACAGGATCGGGCGCAGCTGGTATTCGTAGCCGACCTCGTTCTTTTCGTCCTTCTTCTTGAGCTCGGCGAACACGTCCTTCTCGCGGATCTGCAGGCTCGATTGGAATTTGCCGCGCACGATCTGCTGCCAGGCGATGTCGGCGCGGATTTTCGACTTCAGCGTCTGGGAGTCGATGCCCTGGTGCGCGAGCGCCTGGGTGAGCTGATCGCCCGAAAGGTGCATGCGCTGCGCCATGTTGGCGTACGCGTTGTTGACCTGGTTGTCCTCGACCTCGAGCTTGTAGCGCTTGCCGACCTGCACCTTGAGCTTCTCGTCGATCAGCTCCTGGATCACGTCCTGACGCACCGGAGGCTTGTGCGAGGCGAGCGTGTCGAAGCGGATGCGTTGGTCGATATCGTAAGTGGTGATCGGCGCCCCGTTGACGATCACGGCAACCTGTTGGGCGGCCGCCGGAAACGCCACCACGGCGATGCCGGCCGCCGTAGCCAGCGCCACCAGGAGGCGGCGAGCGGTCGCCCGCGCGCGCATCTTCTGCATCGGACGGCTCATCAGATGGTTCATCACGTCGCGCATCGCATATCGGGAGCCTAGACGGCCCGCTCCCCCCTTTGGTGGACTGGCGTTATCCGTTGAGCATGATTCTTCCCGAAAACCGGTATCTACCCCGGATCGGATCCGGGGCAAGCTCTTTCGGGATCATGCTCCCAGCGCCCCTATGCCTGATCCGCCTCTGTGGTCCAGGATGGTGGCAATATATTGCCCAATAATGCGTCACCGCGTCGCCCCGGTCAGGGGCTCATTGGGCGGCGCCGTTGGTGCCGCCGAGGGTCCGCAGGCTCATCTGCAACATCACGGTGTTGTTGGCTTGATTTTGGCCGTTGAACTCGAAGTCGCCGATGTAGTTGAGGCTCAGCATGTAGCAGTCGTCGATGTAGCCGATGCCGACCCGGGTCTGGTCGAACTTGCCGGACTGGATGTCGTAGCGCAATGCGGTCGACACCACCCAGTTGGTATTGACCTTGTAGGAGGTCGTGACGAGCACGCCGTCGCGCCGGGTGAGGAAGCCGAGCTCGGGCTGAGCCGCATAGTCGCCATAGAGCACCGAATACCTCCAGCGGTCGAACAAGGCCGTGCCCTCCAGCTCGAACCGCTTGAGCGAGAAATCACCCTCGTCGAAGCGGAAGCGCGACGTGAACTGGTAGATCGAATTCGGCTGGTAGCTCACGCGCGCCACATAGTCGGAGCGGGCGGTGTCGAGGCCGCTGTCGATGCCCGTGTTGGTGGCCTCGCCGGCCGCAAACGAGTTGGTGCCGAACAGCTGGTAGGACTGGCCGAACAGCGCGTTGAGGTGTCCGGCGCCATTGAACTGCGCGGTGTATTGGATGCCGACGTTGGAGCGGCCGCCGCCTTCGACGCGGTCGTAGCCCGAGAACTTGTCGACCTTGAAGAGGTTGCTGTCGTCGAACACGAGGCTCTGCGAGTCTTCGTTCGGCAGCTTGCCGATGTCGGGCTCGTTCGGCCGGATGATCACCTGGGCGATCGGCTCGATCGTCTGGGTGCCCCAGGACTGCACGCTGATGAACGGATAGCGGTATTCGAGACCGATCGTCGGCATGACGCGCACCACGTCCGTCGTACCGGTCTGGTAATAGTTCGACACGCCGACCTGGTTCTCGATCGACGCCGTCGCGACGTCGGCGCGGATCGACGCGAACGGAATCCACTGCTGGCCGTACGAGTCGATGAACTGGCGCTTCCACTGCGCCTCGGCGGTGAAGCGGGTGTACTCGCCCGGTATGCCGCGCAGCAGGCAGTTGGCCGGGACCTTCACGGCCGGATCGGCGCTCGTGGTGGCGCACAGGTTGTTGTTGACGGCGTTGAGGCTGATCGCGTCGAAGCTCGCCGTCTGTCGCGTCAGGCTGGTGAAGTTGCTGTTGAGCGTCACGGTGCCGCCGAGCACGCTGTGATCGAACACCCGGGTGTAGTCGATCACCGGCGCGACGACCGGCAGCTGTGACTGCACGTCCGCCGTCGAGAACCCGTAGAAATAGAGGCTGCGCGCTTCGAAATAGCTGTCGGCGCCGCGTCCGGTCAGCCACAGCTGCGAGATGCCGTCGGTGAGCGCGACGCCGAACGGATCGGGATTGTGCGTCTGCAGGGTCGAGAGGTGGTAGTCCTGGAAGAAGGTGGGGTCGCTTACCAGGAGCGTGTCCCAGCCCCACGTCCAGTTGGAGGTGAGGTTGAACTTGCCTTCGGTCTCGAAGCTGCCGCGGAAGTCGCGGAAGCCGGGCTGCCCGGCGAAAAAGTCCTTGTCGAGCTGGTCGATGCCGGCGGCGCGGATCGTGTAGTAGCCGTTCTCCAGCCGTTGGCGGAACTCAGCCTGCGCCAGCACGCCCTGCATCGACGTAATGCGCGGCGAGATCGTCAGGTCATAGTTGGGGGCGAGCGCGAAATAGTACGGCGTCTCGACGCCGAACCCGTAGGTGGTCGACGTCGAGATGATCGGCATCAAGAGGCCGGTCTTGCGCTTCACCGTCGGGTCGGGCTCGGCCAGATAGGGGAAGTAGCCGACCGGGAAGCCGAAGAATTCGAGGGTGGCATCCTCGAAATACATCATCTTCTCGGCCTGATTATGGATGATGCGCGCAGCCTTGACCTGCCACAGCGGCGGCTTCTTGGGGTCGTCGGCGCAGGGCTTGCAGGCCGTGTAGACGCCGTTCTCGAATACCGAATAGTTGCCCGAGCTGCGATTGGCGCGCACGGCCGCGAACCGCGTGTCGTCGATGGTCTCGACGCGCAGCGAATCGACGAATCCGTCGCGATAGTCGTCGGTGAGGTCGATCACCTGGCCATAGGTGATCTTGCCGTCCGCCTCCGTCAGCCGGGCATTGCCTTCCGCCCGCAGCCGCTTGGTCTTCTGGTCGTAGGTGACCCGGTCGGCCTCGATGGTGGCGCCGTTGTAGTAGATTTGTACGTTGCCGACCGCCGAGACGCGGTTGTTGTTGTAGTCGTAGTCGACCTCGTTTGCCTTCACGAGCATCTGCGAGTCGCCGCCGCCCCTCTGTCGGAGCGAGTGACCCGGGCTGGCCGGCCGCAGCTGCTGCTGGAAGGTGAGGAAGTCCTGCTGCGCCCACGCCGGCTGTGGGGCGGCGAGGCAGGCGCAGACGAGCGCAGCCGCAACCGCCGCCGCTGTCTTGCCGACGCGACCCGATCGTGGTGGACGAGGGGTGGTCAAACCGGCCATCACCCGTCCTCCTGGTACAACAACGCCACGAGCCCCGTGAGCCCCCCGACGACGACCGGCATGGAGGCCGATGCGAGCGGATGCATCAGGTCGGCCTTGCTCAAATCGTCAGTGACCTTCGAGAGAACATAAAGCAGAAAGCCCGCTCCGACGCCACTCAAAATCATTTTCTGAATGCCGCCGAAGCGAAAGAAACGCAAAGAAACAGCAGCTGCCAGAAGGACCATCGCGGAAAGTACAAGCGGGCGGAAGACCAGCTTCCAGAACTGTAATCGATAGGCTGCGGCGCCTAGACCCGCATGCTCGGCGATCTGGATATACAGCGGTAAATC
>DASXCK010000089.1:0-7436 GCA_036491235.1 Xanthobacteraceae bacterium
ATCATCGCCAAGGTCGAAGAGCGCATCATGCCGGACAAGACCTCGAAGGGCCTCTACTTCTCCGACACCGAGACGCACTTCGTCTGCCCGTGGCACGGCTACGAGTACGACATCAAGACCGGCGAATGCGTCTCCGACCGCAAGCTCAAGCTGCGCCGCTACAAGGTGGTGCAGAAGGGGGATGACGTCTATGTCGTCGCGTAAAGCCGCGACCGCAAAGATTGGGACAAAGGCTCGGCCGAAGCCGGCGTCGCGCGCCGCCGCGCCGGTCAAGTCCGCGCCGGTCGTTGCGGCGCCCGCGACTTCCGTCGCCGCCGCCGCCGAGCAACTCGCTGCCGACATTCAGCGCGCCCTCAAGGCGGGCGACCATGAAGTGCTGAGTTCGCAGGCGCTGCAAAAGCTGATGACCGCGGCGTGCCGGCTCTATTCGGCGCAGGTCGAGGCGGGCAGCCAGGCGCTGCCGGTGGGCGAGGTGACGCCGACCGACATCATGGTCACGGCGAGCGGCATGATGCGGGCCGGCAACCTCGCGGTGTTCGAACTGGGCATGTGGCAGAGCTGGACGGGACGCTAGGGCGAGCATGATCCCGAAAAGCGGATACCGGTTTTCGGATGGGATCATGCTCGAAGAATAGACTGCAGGAAACGCACAGGAGCGCAAGATGGACCTCCAATCGGATCGTGGCCGTCGCGTACCGGTCGAAGAGCTGAACACCAGCCGGCTGCTCGCGCATGCGACCCAGCAGGCGCACCAGCGCAAGTTCGACGAGATGATGATCGTCGACGTCGACGCGCATCACTACGAAAACGAGCACATGCAGGACATCCTTCCCTTCATGGAGAACGATGTGCTGCGCCAGCTCTCGATAGCGCAGACCACGAAGGGCGGGCGCGGCACCTTGATGCCCCGGCAGGTCGGCTACCAGGACATGGGCGGCCGGGTGACGCGCTATCCGCTGCGCACCACCGAGAAGACCGACCAGAAGGGCCATCAGCGCGACGTCGCGCTCGGGCACCGCTGGATGGACGCGATGAGCGTCGATTACTCCTGCCTGTTCCCGACCGGCATGCTCAACATCGGCCTGCATCCGCAGAAGGAGATGGAGGCGGACCTGTGCTGGGCCTACAACCGCTGGGTCACCGAGAAGGTGCTGCCTGAATCGGGCGGGCGCTTCTACACCATGCTGTCGCTGCCGATCTCGACGCCCGACGAGGCGCTGCGCCACGTCGAGACCTTCGGCGACCGCAAGGGCGTCGGCGGCTTCATGGTGACGACCGTGCGCAACATCCCGGTGCACGACAACTCGCTGATGAAAGTCTATCGCGCGATCGAGGAGCGTGGCCTCGTGCTGTCGTTCCACTCGGCGTTCAATTGGAACGAGACGATCTTCAAGACGTGCAACCGCTTCCTCGCCGTGCACGCGCTCGGCTTCTCGTTCTACAACATCCTGCATCTCACCAACTGGGTGACCAACGCCATCCCGGAGCGCTTCCCCAAGCTGCCGGTGATCTGGATCGAATCCGGCCTCGCCTGGGTGCCGTTCCTGATGCAACGCCTCGACCACGAGTTCATGATGCGCCCGTCCGAGTGCCCGGGCCTCAAGAAGAAGCCGAGCGAGTACATGCGCGACATGTACTACTCGTCGCAGCCGATGGAGATCCAGGATCGCGAGGCGATGGAGTGCACGTTCCGCATGATGGATGCGGAGAACCACCTGCTCTACGCCTCCGACTACCCGCACTGGGACTTCGACCTGCCGTCCACGATCTACGACCTGCCGTTCCTGTCCGAAAAGGGCAAGCACAACATCCTCGGCGGCACCGCCGCGCGCCTGTTCAAGCTGCCGCCGCGCAACGAGAAGCAGAAAGAGAATTTGATCAAGTTCGGGAATTATACCGCGGCGGCGTAACGAAACGCCTCGCGTCCCGGACGCGCGCAGCGCGATCCGGGACGCGAGGGACGACACGAGAAGCTTCGCCAAACGCAAACGCGGCCTCCCAGGGCCGCGTTTTTTGTCGCCTCTGGGTCCCGGACAAGCGCCAGCTGCATCGGCGCTTGTCCGGGACGCGAGATTCGCTATTTCGCCATCACGGGCGCACGCTCGGCGCTCGGAAAGAACTTCTCCATCTTCGGCTCGACGCTGTTCTTGCGCATTTCGTCGAGCCAGATGCGGTGGATGCGCGGGTCCTGGTCTTCGTACTCGATCTGGTCGCCGCCTTCCTTGATGTCGACCGAGACGGCGCCCTTCTCGCCCGGGTTGACGCCGAGCAACGAGCGGCGCTGGTTGAGCGTGAGCGGATAGCGCAGGCCGCCGACGCCGGTCGCGAGATAGCGCGCGGGCTGCTGGCTGGCGTTGAAGTGCTGGTGGAACTGGCGGTCGCACGGCGGAAACACCGTGCCGTGCTTCCAGTCGATGCGCACGAAATCCTTCTCGTCGTCGAACCAGGCGAGCGAGTAGCCGTGCCCGGTCACGCACATCACATGGAAGCCGGGGCCGTGGCGATGGCCCTTCTTATACGTGCCGACCGGCATCTCGGAGATGTGAGCGTGCATCGTGCCGTCGGCGAGCACGAACATGATGTTGGTGCCGCCGCCGCCGCGATCGCCCCACGACTTGAGCTCGATCGAGGCGAGGTCGGGGACGAAGTTCGTCTCCCACATGTGGTTGCCGGGCCGCACCGTGATGAGGTCGCCCTCGCCGGCAAAATACTCGTTCTTGCCGGTGCGGTCGCCGAACTCGAAATTGGTGTCGAAGATGAAGCGCTCGTTGTGGAACGTGTTCATCACCAGCGGCAGGTCGGTCGTCGTGACCAGCAAGGCACGCTCGCGGCCGCTGGCGTTGAAGTGGCGATGCTTGGCGTTGAGCGGGATCGCGAACAGGCTGCGCGGCCCCCATTCGAAACTGCGCTTCTTGCCGTCGGCGAACTCGACCTGCGTGCTGCCCGAGCCTTCGAGCACGTAATAGACATCCTCATAGAGGTGACGCTGCGGCGAGGTCGACCCGCCGGGCGGAATATCGAGCACGAACATATTGGCGAAGTCGCCGCGCCCCTTGAGGTGCACGGCCGCACCTTTGACGCCATAGCGCGGCCAAGGTTTCGTCGGCACCGCATAGAGATCGACGCCGAAGTCCTCGGTGACGGCCAGGCCTTCGCGCTCCACCCAGTCGAGATAGGCGTCGACGCCGTAGCGGGGCTTTTGCGATGCATCCATGTGCGGTCCTCCTGCAGCTTTTTTTCCTCGGCGTCATTGCCCGCAAAAGCGGACAATCCAGTACTCACCGACGCCGACGGTCCAAAGATAACAACCCTTCGCGTTCACCGGATGCCCGCCTTCGCGGGCATGACGACAGGCGCGCTATGAGAATAGCAGAGATTTGATCACCACGGGGACGACGCCGGGTGCCGAGAGCAACTCGCCGACGTCGACGAAGTCGAGCTCCTGCAACTGCACGCCGTCGATCGACACGAGATCGCCGACGAGGCCAAGCTCGTGGCGCAAGAGCTGGCCGAAGGTCTTGCCGACGTCGCCATCGATCATCAACAGCAGCGGCGCTTTGCGCGCACCGTCGGGCGCGACAGCGGCGAGGATCGCGCGGCCGGCGGCCGCGATGCGGGCGTAGTCAGGATCGCCGTGCCACGCGAAGGCGATCGCCATGCGCGCGTCGGGCGCGAGATCCATGCGCGCGAGGCTCGTGCGGATCGATGCGGTGAGCGCGGCAGTATCGAAGTCACCCTTAAGATCGAGGCCGGCATGCACCACCGGCACATTGTGCAGCGGCAGCACGCGCGCGTCGGGAAGGAAGATGGTCTTGCCGCTCACCTGCACGGTGAACTGCGAAGCGCCGATCACGGTGGCGCGGATGCGCTGGCCGGGATCGATCACGACCGGCGCGCCGCGCCGCGTGAGGTCTTCGCCGAGCGCGGCCGCGAGCAGTCGTGCGATGTCGCCGTAGTCGTGCGTCTCGTAGCCGAAGATGTATTCCGACACGCCGCCCGAGAACGTGATGGCAGCGGGCCGCAGCGGCCGCGCCAACTCCTCGGTGAGCAGGAGCGCCCGGCCGAGCCGGTCGCGCGGCGCATCGAGGATATAGTCGGCCGCGACGGCGGCGAGGCGATGCGCAATTTGCTGCCGCACCGCAGGATCGGCGAGCGTCGCCGGATCGACGCCAAGGCCAAGCTCCTTGGCGACCAGGCGCGCCGAATCGTCAACCCGCGTCCAGGCACCGCCCACGTCCGCGGCGAGCAACCGCCCGCCGACCGCGAAGGCGGCGACGCCGAGGATCGTGCCCTTGTCGACCAGTGCAAGCTTGGTGGTACCGCCGCCGATATCGACATGCAGCAAGCACTCGTCGCGCTCCTTCGACAGCCGCACCGCGCCGGCGCCATGCGCCGCAAGCGTGCATTCGAGTTTGTGACCGGCGGTCGCGCACACGAACTTGCCGGCTTCGGCCGCGAACAGGTGGTCGATCGCCGCAGCGTTCTTCTTTTTTATCGCCTCGCCCGTGAGGATCACGGCGCCGCTGTCGATCTCGGCCCGCGTCAGGCCCGCGGCGCCATAGGCCTTCTCGATGAAGGCGCCGAGCGCAGCCGCATCGATCGTGCCGTCGGGCAGGAATGGCGTGAGCATGATCGGCGAGCGCCACAGCACCTGGCGGTGCACCACGACGAAGCGGCTGGACAGCCCCTGCGTCTGCCGCTCCAGCAGCACTTTCGCGAACAAGAGGTGCGACGTCGAGCTGCCGATGTCGATGCCGATGGTGGTGAGATCGACATGCTCCTGGTCCCAGATGTATTTCGCGATCTCGGCACGCTCCTCGTCCGACATCGTGAGGTGCTCGTGGAAGAGATCGGTGTCGTGCATCGTTCTCAGGCTCCACGATGGGCTGCGCCGTTGCGGACCCGCGGACGCAGCGTCGCGCCCGCAACGGCAATTCGACGCGCAAGCTCGCGCGTCGAGGGCATGCGACGGCGCGCGCCGTCGGCCAGCGATTCGTCGCGCGCGAGGTTCTCGATCATCACCAGCAAAGTGCGCCTCGTGGCCGCGACGTCGGCCGCGCTTGCGCCGCGCACCGCGGCCGCGTTGACCTCGACGGCGAGCGGCACGAGCTTGCGCCGCAATGCCTTGCCGACGGGCGTGAGATAGACATGCACGTTCTTGCGGTTGCCGGGTATGCGCTCGCGCCGCACGTAGCCGAGCTTCTCCATCGCGGCGAGGGCTGCCGAGGTGGTCGGCTCCATCAGCCCGGCCTCGACGCTGAGCGCGCGCTGGGTGAGGCCGTCCGCTTCCCACAAGATGCGCAGAAAGGTCCAGTGGCCGAACGCAACGCCATGACGGGCGAGCCGCATCTGCAGTGCACGCAACAGCCCGCGCGTCGCGTCTTTCACGAGATGCGCAAGGCGGTCGTTCGGCACCGCCTCGCGCCAATGGCGCAGGATCGCCTGGGTGCCGGCGTCGGCATCGGTGCGTTTGGTGGGATTGAGTTTGCGGGGTGGCATGACTTTAGGCCGAGTGCACAGCGCGTGTGCTCCCTCTCCCCGCAGGGAAGAGGATCGGGGTGAGGGGCACTCGGAGTTTCGATTGAAACTCCGAGATCCCCTCACCCGGCTCGCGTTGCTCGCCACCCTCTCGCCTGCGGGGAGAGGGAAGGTTTGAGCGTGTGGCCGCGTCACTCATCATTCCCCCTACCGATCGATCGTCAGCTCATTGCCCAGCGCGCGCGACACGCACAGCATGATGTTGCTAGCGCGCTCGTCGTCGGCCAACACCAGATCGCGGTGATCGGCCTCGCCGGCAATCAATCTCGTGCGACAAGTTCCGCAAGTGCCGCTTTCGCAGGAACTCGGCACCTCGAGGCCGGCGGCGCGTAGCGCCGCGAGGATCGTCAGGCCCGCCGGCACCGCAACGGTGCGGCCGCTCTTGGCGAGCCGGACCGTGAACGGCTTGTCGTCGGGCCGCGGTGCGGCGTCGGTGAAGGACTCGAAATGCACAGCCGAGGGCGACCAATGGCCGGTCATGTCGCGCACCGCCTGCATCAGGCCGCGCGGCCCGCAGCAATAGATGTGCTGGCCCTGCGGCTTCTCGACGATGGGCCAGAGGTCGAGCGCCTTGGCCAGATCGCCGCCGTCATGGTGGATCGTCACCTTGCCGCGGAGCTCGGGCGCGGCGAGCTCGTCGCGAAACGCGGTCACGGCCGGCGAGCGCGTGCAGTAGTAGAGCTTGAAGCGGCTGCCGCTCGCCTGCACGGCGCGGATCATCGCCATGATCGGCGTGATTCCGATACCGCCGGCGATGAACAAATGACCACCGGCACTCTTCGCCAACTCGAAATTGTTGACCGGCGCGGACACCGGCAGGTCGTGGCCGGCCGCGACATCTCGGATCAGGCTTTCCGAGCCCCCTCGCCCGTCGGGCTCGCGCTTGACCGCGACCACGTAGCGGTCGCGCTCGACCGGATCGTTGCAGAGCGAATATTTGCGCAATGCGCCGTTGGGAACCCGCACCAACAGGTGGGCGCCGGCGGAGAATTCCGGCAGCTCGCCCCCCGCGGGGTCGCGCAGCTCGAGCAAATGGATGTCCTCCGCGATCCGCTCGGCGCGGGTGACGCGGCGTGGAACCATGTCGGGCTCGGACGGGGCGGCGGACATCGTCGGCGTTTCCGGCCGCAATACTTAGAGGGCTAATCATTTCCGTCAAGCGCGACCGCATCGTGCGGCGCAGCATGGCCGAACCTCGACATCCGCCCGTCCCCTCGTTTATCTTAGATCGCTAAGCTTTTCGGGAGCCACCCCATGATGACCGCCGAGGAAAACGACCTTTTGTGCCGCGTCGAGGGCGACGCGCCCATGGGCCAGCTCATGCGCCGGCACTGGATGCCGGCCTGCATGTCGGAGGAAGTGGCCGAGCGCGACGGCACGCCGATCCGCGTGCGCCTGCTCGGCGAGGACCTCATCGTCTTCCGCGACAGTGACGGCCGGCTCGGCGTGCTCGACGAATACTGTCCACACCGGCGCGCCTCGCTGGTGCTCGGCCGCAACGAGGAATGCGGCCTGCGCTGCCTCTATCACGGCTGGAAGTTCGACGTGGAAGGCAACGTGCTGGAAATGACGTCGGAGCCGACAGAAAGCGGCTTCGCGGGCAAGATCAAGCATAAGGCCTATCCGGCGCGCGAGGCGGCCGGCCTGGTATGGACCTACATGGGCCCGGCCGACACCATGCCGGAGTTCGAGACGCCCGCGTTCGCGCCGACCGGCAACGAGCGCGTGAGCACGATAAAGATCAGGGTCGCGGCCAACTGGGCGCAGGTCACCGAGGGGCAGATCGACTCGGCGCACTCGTCGAGCCTGCACTCCTCCGACATGGTGCCGGCGCGCGTCGACGGCGCCAAGGCGACCGAGCAGAGCTGGCTGCGCCCCTCGACCGACCGCGCGCCGCG
>DASXCK010000090.1:0-4551 GCA_036491235.1 Xanthobacteraceae bacterium
ACGTGCTCGATGCGATGGAAGTGGTCCTGAAGGACAGCGCGCCGCCCGAGCGGGATGCGCGTGAGGTAAGGCGCCAACCGGCGAAAGCTGGCCGGATCCAAGCCGGCAAGAATACGATTCCTGACGATCGTCATGCTCCGCCCCCGGACGCGTTCGGATCTTTCGAATTGCAAGCCTACTTGCCCGGCCGGATCGGCAACAAGCCGGCGCGATGTCCCAGGTCGCGACGGATGAGCGCAGGTTGGACGGTACCGGCGGGTGGATTCGGGCAGCGCGCCGCTGCCGTCGCGCCGGCTTGGTACGCCGCCGTACAGACTCGGCTGTGGCCCCAGGAACCGGTGCCCCCTCTGCGCGGTATCACGGGTCAACGGGCTCGCACAGAATCCAGGGAGGCCCGTGACACGGAGGAAATAAACCGATGAAAATCGCATCTGCAGTGCTCGTCAGCGCCACGGCGCTTGCGCTGGCCTTCAGCGCGGGGAGTGCCTTCGCCAAGGCGCGGCACCATTATCGTCACCATCACGCGAGGCCCGCCGCCGCGCAGGTGCAGCCGAGCACGTCCGGCATGATCGTGAACGCCAACAATCCCGCCAAGCGCTATTCGGCGTCTCACGACCCGAACGCGCAGGCGGAGGAGACGCTCTACGTGACCGGCAAC
The DNA here is from genome assembly GCA_036491235.1 of Xanthobacteraceae bacterium. GTDB lineage: Bacteria > Pseudomonadota > Alphaproteobacteria > Rhizobiales > Xanthobacteraceae > JAVDCA01. The sequence continues at coordinate 659 of DASXCK010000090.1, forward strand.
AATCCCACCAAGCGCTACAAGACCGGGCACGATGCCAACGCGCGGATGGAAGCGACGCTGTCGAGAGGCGGCAACAACCCGGCCAAACACTACCCCGGCGGCACGCACTGAGCGATCGGCACATTTAATGCGCAGGTCGGGTGGACCCGACCTGCGTGTGCCTCATCCGGGCTAACGATGGCTACGACCGCGGCGCCTGATCGCGCCGCTTGAGCCCGATCTCGATGTTCTCCGCCATGCGTACCGCGATGTCGAGCAACGCGGCGGCCTGCGGCGGCGAGCACCGTTGCGCCAGCGTCGCCTCGAACAGCTCGAGCCAGCGCGGGATGTGGTCGACGCGGATCGACCGATGCCGCATGTGCGCGCGCATGAAGGCGCCGCCGTCATAGCTGCGCTCGAGGCGGGTCGCGGTCAGCCAGAATTGGACGATGCGCTCGATGTGGGCGTCCCAGGTGGCGCCGATCGCGGCCTCGAACAGGGGCCCGAGCACCTCGTCCTGGCGGACCTTGGCGTAGAAACCGAGCACGACATCGCGGACCAGCGGCCTGGTGAGATCCGCCTCGACGGCGCGGGACTGGAAGGCGCCGGCGCCAGCCATGGGTTGGCTCAGCAGCGGGCGCTCACCGGGGTCCGGCCGATCCGGTCGATTCAACTCGGCGCTCCGATATTCGGGAGAGTTTCTCTCGCGGTAGATAGAGGTGCGGAGGCGGTTTGCCAGCGAGCAGGTATTTGTCCTGGCAAGCGCCGGCGCTCCTTCTCCGCCTCTTTGGGAGAGATGGTCGGGATGAGGGGGCGCATCCACACATCACGTCCGGTGTTGCGTCTTGCTGAGAGTGAGCGACCCTCATCCCAACCCTTTCGCCGTAAAAACGGGGAGAGCGAGTGCAGGTGCCGCGCCTATCCTCACCGCGGCGGCGTCGCCTCGGCGTGCGCGGGCTCGAACAGCTTGCTCGACGCCGCCTCCTCGACATACACCGCGGCGTCTTCCGGCAGCAAAAAGCCGCGCTTCTCGAGGTCCTGGGCGGCGATGCGGACCTTGTTCACGTAGTCGTCACGGCTGCGATAGCGCTCTTCCAGCGAGGGACGCGCGTCGCCGGTGCGCTCGCGATCCGCTTTGGTCGCGGCGAACGGCCGGAACGACCCGACCAGCATGCAGGTGAACGTCTGCGGCGCGTTCTGCCCGCCATTGGTGCCGAGCGGCACGGCGATGTCGGGCAGGCGAACGCCACCTTCCGCGTTGCCGTCCTCGTCATGCCGGGGCACCTGGATCACGGCACTGGCAAACTTCGACGGCGCACGCAGCGCAGGCGGCTCGCCGCGCGCGGCCTCGAGCGGCATCAGCTCGGTCGTGGGCGGCTGGGTGTTGTGGCTCACCCAGGCGTCGAGGCGCAGCAGCAGGGCGCGGGAAACCGGCGCCCAGTCGAGGCGGCCCGGCGGCATCGTGCAGGTCGGCGCCTTGGGCACGATGGCATGCGGCCCACCGGCGATGTCGTACATGCGCACATTGACGGGAATGGGCTGATCCGCGATCCCGGAGCCGCCGGTGCGGCCGAGCGACGCGCGCAGCGAATAGTAATCCGTGGTCGAGCTCACCATCAGGATTTTTGGCGGCACCTCGCCGCGCGCCTTAACCTTGGCGATGACCTCGCCGATGGTCAGCGGCCCGTCGTTCACGCCGGGGAAATCCGGATCCGCGAAAGTCGGCGCCGCGTCGGCGCTCGATTTCGGGCCGGTGCCGGTCTGCATGATCGGCAGCAGGCCCGCAGCCGAGACGAACACGTGCATGCCGTCGAAGACGCGGCGGTCGCCGACCCGGTTGAAGCCGTTGAGCAGAAAGGTCTTGAGGAACCGCCCATCCTGCGACTTGCCGCTGGCGAGCACGCGGTTGATCGTGCCCGCGACCGGGTTGGCGGTCCCGGCGCTGTCGACGGCCGCGTGCGCCAGGAAGTCGGCGGCGTCGCGCACGATCGCAAAACCCGCGCCCTCGACGTAGCGCTTCTTGCCCTCGGCATCGACGAACGACGGCAGGTCGGCGCCCTGGCCGAGCTCCCAAAACACCTCGGCGATCGTGAAGCCGTGGTCCTGGAGAAAGCCGGTGCCCTGCTCCAAGGTGCCGGAGCGGAACGGCGCGTCATGCGGCGAGTTGTAGAGCGCCTCGGCGTAGACATGGCCGCGGTTGGGCACGTCCACCAGCAGAGCGCCGTTACCGCTGGCGGTGTTCTCCGGCATCATGAGGATGATCTTTGCCGCATAGGCGACGCGCCCGTGGTCGTTGCGCGCGGCCTTGTCGAGCCCCGGAATGGCCTCCTGCGGCGAGAGCTCGCCGTGGACAGTGCCCTGCCAGATCACGTAGTGGCCGGCGCGAAACGCCCCATAGGGCTGCTTCGAGGTCCACTCGATGCGGGTCACCTCGGCGTGGGCGGAGGCGGCGAGGCCGACGAGGCCGAGCAACAAAATCGCGATGGCGCCGTTGTTACGGTGCGGCATGGGGATGCTCCCAAGGGTGGCGGCGGGCACGGAGTCCGTCGGCGGGGATGAGGCTCACCGACAGAGTACCAATTCCATTGCGCGCGGGGGCAAGGAATTTGCGTGCACCGCAGACGAGCATACGCGGAGACCGAGCGTGCGCCGCTTGAATGTCCTGATCTCGGGCGCGGGCATCGCGGGCTGCACGCTGGCCTACTGGCTGGCGCGGTACGGGCATGCCGCGACCGTGGTCGAGCGCGGCGACGCGCTGCGCTCGAGCGGCGCGCCGGTCGATGTCCGCGGACCTGCCGCGCCAATCGTGGAGCAGATGGGCATCGGGCAGCGGCTGCAGGACGCGCGCACGCGCGTCGCCGGCCTGAGCCTGCTCGACGGCGCCGGCCATCGACGCGCGCATATCGATCTCGTCGGCTTCCGGCGATCGATGACCATGCGCCACGTCGAGCTGCCGCGCGGCGATCTCGCGACCATCCTGCACGAAGCGAGCCGGGACACCGCCGAATTCATCTTCGGCGATTCGATCGCGTCGCTCGCACAGGATGATCGCGCCGTCGAGGTGACGTTCGAGCGGTCCGGCCGGCGCCGCTTCGACCTCGTGATCGGCGCCGACGGGCTGCATTCGATCGTCCGTCGGCTCGTCTTCGGTCCGGAGTCGCGCTTTTTGCATCATGCGGGGCTCTATGTCGCGACCCTGCCGCTGCCGCGCGCGCTCGAGCCGCAAGGCGAGATCGCGGTGCTGAACGCGCCGGGCCGCTGCGTGGCGCTCCACCCGTCGCGCGACACGCCGGTCGCAGCCTTCATCTTCTGGAATCGCGAGATCGTGGACCTCGATCATCACGATGCGGACGCGCACAAGAAACGCGTCGCGGAGGCTTTCCGCGACCTCGGCTGGAAGGTCCCGGAGATCCTTGCGGCCGTTCGCACGTCCACGGCGCTCTATTTCGACGCGGTCAGCCAGGTCATGATGACGGACTGGGCGCGCGGGCGCACGGCGCTCGTCGGCGACGCGGCGTCCTGCGTCTCGCTGTTCGGCGACGGCTCGACCCTCGCCATCGCGGGCGCGCATGCTTTGGCATCGGCGCTCGCCGAAAGCCCGGACGATCACGCCGCAGCCTTCCGGCGCTACCAGTCGCGCCACGGCAAGCTGGTGGCAGGAAAGCAGCGCAATCTGACCCGCGTGGCGTCGATGCTGGTGCCGCGAACCGAACGCGGCATCGTATGGCGGAACAGGATCGTGGGGCTCGTCGGGGCGGCGCAGGCCGGGGTAAACCGCCTGCGTCGGTCTCCGCGTTCGCGCGCCTGACCGCAATCGCACCCCGTCGATCCGGCATTGTTCTCGTGCGTGGCCCATGGTTCGAGACGCCCGCCTTCGCTTCGCCGCGGCGGGCTCCTCACCATGACGAGGGATG
>DASXCK010000091.1:0-3584 GCA_036491235.1 Xanthobacteraceae bacterium
AAGCCCGGCAACAGACGCAGACCCGCCCGCCGCCTCGCCGACGTCGTCGGGCCGTGCCTGACCGCAGCATTCAAGCGGCACGGTTTTGCGTCGACCGAGATCGTCACCCATTGGGAGACGATCGTCGGGCGTGAGATCGCCACCCATGCGGAGCCAATCAAGATCACTTGGCCGCGCCAATCCGATCCGGAGGACCCCGAGCCCGCGACGCTCGTCCTGCGTTGCGAGGGCCCGGCCGCGATCGAAATCCAGCATCAGGCCAACGTGATCGTCTCCCGCATCAACCAGTTCCTCGGCTGGCGCGCCATCGATCGCGTCGCGCTGCGCCAGGCGCCGCTCGCGCGCCGCGCCAAGCCGCGCCCACGCACGGACATCGACGCGGCGGCCGCGCGCCGCATCGCCGACAGCATGACCGGGATCACGGACGAGGATTTGCGCACCGCGCTCGGCCGACTCGGCGCCGCCGTGAAGCGGCGATAAGGGCTGGGGCGCGGCGAGGGCCGAATGGCGAATAGCGAGTGGACACAGGCGAATAGCCGGCGACCCGCACGTGATCTATTCGCGCTATTCGCCGTCCTCCCCTCGCCTCGCCGCGACAGCAGGCCGCCTCGCGCGAACGTGACCCTGTTCTGGCCGTGGCGGCCCGACATTGCCACATTCAAGCGAAAGAGATACCGATCATGCCGACCGGTCGATCAACACAAGGGGATTTCCGTTGCGTGTAACCCGCCGCCAAATGCTCCTCGCCAGCACGTCCGTCGCGCTCGCGGTTACGCTCACGGGCAGCGGCTTCGAGCTGCTTTTCAACGATCATAAGGCGCTTGCGCAGACCGTGGCACAGGCCGACCTGATGCAGCCGGGCCCGCTCGGTGACGAGTCGATGGGCTCCGACAAAGCCTCGGTCACCATCATCGAATACGCATCGATGACGTGCCCGCACTGCGCGCATTTTGCGCTGAACACGTTCCCGGAGCTCAAAGAGAAGTATATCGATACCGGCAAGGTCCGCTATATCCTGCGGGAATTCCCGTTCGATCCGGTCGCGGCCGGCGCCTTCATGCTGGCGCGCTGCGCCGGCAAGGACAAATACTTCGCAATCGTCGACCTTCTGTTCCGCACCCAACAGACCTGGGCAGTCGACAAGCCGCTCGAGCCGATGCTCGCGACCGTCAAACAGGCCGGCTTCACGGAGCAAAGCTTCAAGGAGTGCCTGGCAAATCAGAAGGTGCTCGACGGTATCGAGGCGGTGCGCAAGCGCGCAACCGACGAGTTCAAGGTCGACTCCACCCCTACGTTCTTCATCAATGGCCAGAAGTACACGGGGGCCCTGTCGTTTGAAGAGATGCAGAAGCTGATCGACCCGCTTCTCAAGGCCTGACAGCGGCTTACGAGCCGCAAACGGCCGTCCGCGGGGAGATTTTCCACGGCTATTTTTTAGCCTGCCGCGGCCACGAACCGCTGGAAAACACCCCCTTTTGGGGTTGCCGGAATCCGTGCCGCTGACCATGGTGCGGGCGATGTCGTGCCCCCCTCCTGCCCGGCCCGCGGACCCGGGCTCTGGACAAATCGACCGCTGCACCCCCACCCTCTTGTGGGTGATTCGCGCGCGGCCCCAGAGGCTTATGCGTTCATGAAACTGACCAAACTTCGCCTTCTCGGCTTCAAGTCGTTCGTCGAATCGACCGATTTCCTGATCGAGCCGGGTCTCACCGGCGTGGTCGGGCCGAACGGCTGCGGCAAGTCGAACCTCGTCGAGGCGCTACGCTGGGTGATGGGCGAGACCTCGCACAAGTCGATGCGCGCCGCCGACATGGATGATGTCATCTTCTCCGGCAACACCGGCCGCCCGCAGCGCAATACCGCCGAAGTCGCGATGGCGATCGACAACACCGACCGCAGCGCGCCGGCGCAGTTCAACGGCGACGAGACGCTCGAAGTGTCGCGCCGCATCGAGCGCGACAAGGGCTCGACCTATCGGGTCAACGGCCGCGAGGTGCGCGCGCGCGACGTGCAGATCCTGTTCGCCGACGCTTCGACCGGCGCGCGCTCGCCCGCGCTCGTGCACCAGGGCCGCATCGGCGAGATCATCCAGGCCAAGCCCGAGCAGCGCCGCCGCGTGCTCGAAGAAGCGGCCGGCATTTCCGGCCTGCATGCGCGCCGGCACGAGGCCGAGCTGCGCCTGCGCGCCGCCGAGCAGAACCTCGCCCGCCTCGACGACGTGATCGGGCAGCTCGCGGGCCAGATGGACGCATTAAAGCGCCAGTCGCGCCAAGCGGTACGCTACCGCGCGCTGTCGCAGCAGATCCGCAAGTCCGAGGCGACGCTGCATCACCTGCGTTTCGTCAACGCGACCACCGAGGTCGCGGACGCCGAACATGCCAAGGACGTGAGCATCCGCGTCGTCGCCGAGCGCACCGGCGCGCAGGCCGAGGCCGCCAAGCACCAGGCCATCGCGGCCGCGGCGCTGCCGGCGCTGCGCGAAGCGGAAGCGCGGGAAGCCGCCGCGCTGCAACGCCTCGTCATCGCGCGCGAGACCCTCGACCGCGAAGAGGCGCGCGCCAAGGAACGCATGGCCGAGCTCGACCGGCGCATCGTGCAGCTCGACGAGGACATCGCGCGCGAGCAGAGGCTCGCCGCCGACGCGGAAGGCGCGATCGCGCGCCTCGCCGCCGAACAGGAGGGCCTCGAGCACGAGGCGACCGCGACCGCCGAGCGGCGCCTCGGTGTCGACGAACGGGTCACGGCCGCCGACGGTCAGGTCAAGGCGACCGAGGCGAGCTTCGACAAGATCACCAAAGAGGTGGCCGATCTCACGGCACGCCGCAAAGAGCTCGAGAACGCGGCGCGCGGCCATGCGGATCGTCGCACGCGCATCGAGCACGAACTCGCGGGCGTCACCGCCGAGTTCGAGCGGGTCGCCGCCGAGGCGGCCGCGAGCGTCGACCTCGCGGCGCTCGCCGAGGCGGTCGCCACTGCACAGGCCGCGATCGGCGAGGCCGAGGCGATCACGTTGCGGGCGGAGGCCGCCCATTCGGGCGCCCGCCAGGCGCTCGACGTCGCGCGCCAGCCGCTGGGCGAGGCGGAGCGGCGCGCGCATCGCCTCGAGACCGAGGCGAAGACGCTCGCCAAAGTGCTGCATGTCGACGCGAAGAACCTGTGGCCGCCGGTGATCGACCAGCTGGTGGTGACGAAGGGTTTCGAGACCGCGCTCGGCGCAGCGCTCGGCGACGACCTCGACGCGCCGATCGAGGCGAACGCGCCGATGCACTGGGGCGGCGCCAATGCCGACGGCGACCCGGCGCTGCCGGACGGCGCCGAGCCGCTCGCCGCGTATGTCACGGCGCCGAAGGAGCTCGCACGCCGGCTGGCGCAGATCGGCATCGTGGCGCGCGCCGACGGGGCGCGCCTCGTGAGCCAGCTCAAGCCCGGGCAGCGGCTGGTCGCGCGCGAAGGCGACCTGTGGCGCTGGGACGGCTTTGCGGTCGCCGCCAACGCGCCGACGAGCGCGGCGCGCCGGCTCGCCGAGCGCAACCGGCTTGCCGACGTGGAGGACGAGCTCAAGGTCGCCCGCGCCGAGGTCGAGA
>DASXCK010000092.1:0-36056 GCA_036491235.1 Xanthobacteraceae bacterium
CGGCATCGTGCTCACCAAGCGCGGCAGGCATCTCGGCCAGGACATCCCGATGTGCGGCGTGCCGGTCGAGCGCGCCGACGAGTACCTGCATCGGCTGATCGCGCAGGGTAATCGCGTCGCCGTATGCGAACAGACCGAGGACCCGGCGGAGGCGAAGAAGCGCGGCGGCAAAAGCGTGGTGCGGCGCGACGTCGTGCGCCTCGTCACGCCCGGCACGCTCACCGAAGACACGCTGCTCGACGCCAGGCGCAACAATTATCTCGTCGCGCTCGTGCGCGCCCGCGTCTCCTCGCCCGCCGAGGAGGGCCGCTTCGCGCTTGCGTTCCTCGACATCTCGACCGGCGAGTTCCGGCTGACCGAATGCGATCGCGTCGGGCTCGCCGCCGAGCTCGCGCGCCTCGAGCCGGGCGAGATCATCGTGTCGGACGCGCTCTACGGCGATGCCGACGTGGCGCCGATGCTGCGCGCGTTGCCGGTCGTGACACCACTCACGCGCGACGTATTCGACGGCGCGACCGCCGAGCGGCGGCTCGCGTCCTATTTCGCGGTCGCGACCACCGACGCGTTCGGCGCGTTCTCGCGCCTCGAGCTCACCGCGGCCGCCGCCTGCGTGACCTATGTGGAGCGCACGCAGATCGGCAAGCGCCCGCCGCTCTCGCCGCCGGTGCGCGAGGCGCAAGGCGCGACGCTCGCCATCGACGCCGCGACGCGCGCCAACCTCGAGCTGATGCGCACGCTCGGCGGCGAACGACGCGGCTCCCTCGCCGCCGCGATCGACCGCACCGTGAGCGCGGCCGGCTCGCGCCTGCTCACACAGCGGCTCGCGGCGCCGCTGACCGATCCGCCCGCGATCGAGACGCGGCTCGACGCGGTCGCGGCGCTCGTCGCCGATCCGGCGCTCCGCAGCGATGTGCGCGCGAGCCTCGCAGCGGCGCCCGACCTTGCGCGCGCGCTCGCGCGCCTGGTGGTCGGCCGCGGCGGCCCGCGCGACCTCGCGGCGATCCGTGACGGACTCGATGCCGCGGCCGCGCTCGCCGCGCGCCTTGCGCAGCTTTCGCCGGCACCCGCCGAGATCGCGCAGGCGGCAGGCGCGCTGCGCGCGCCCGACCCGGCGCTTGCGGCCGAGCTTGCGACAGCACTCGCCGACGAACTCCCCGCCTTCAAGCGCGACGGCGGCTTCGTGCGCACCGGCTACGACGGCCCGCTCGACGAGACGCGCGCGTTGCGCGATGAATCGCGCCGCGTCGTCGCGGCGCTGCAGGCGCGCTACGCCGACGACACGCAGGTGCGCGCGCTCAAGATCCGGCACAACAACGTGCTGGGTTACTTCGTCGAGGTCACGGCGCAGCACGGAGAGAAACTGCTCAAGGAGCCGCTCAACAAGACCTTCATTCATCGCCAGACGCTGGCCGGCCAGGTGAGGTTCACGACCACGGAGCTCGCCGACCTCGAGGCGAAGATCGCCAATGCGGCCGACCGCGCGCTCGGGCTCGAGCTCGCGATCTTCGAGCGCCTGGCCGAGCAGGTGATCGCGGCGGCCGAGAACATCAAGGGCGCCGCGCAGGCGCTGGCCGCGACCGACGTCGCGGCAGCCTTGGCGACGCTCGCGGCCGAACGCGATTACGTGCGGCCCGAAATCGTCGCCGGCATCGATTTTTGCATCGAAGGCGGACGCCATCCGGTGGTCGAGCAGGCGATCGACGGTCCGTTCGTCGCCAACGATTGCGATCTCTCGCCGCCGAACGGCGCGAGCGCCGGCCGCATCTACGTGGTCACCGGCCCGAACATGGCGGGCAAGTCGACTTATCTGCGGCAGAACGCGCTGATCGCGGTGCTGGCGCAGATGGGCAGCTTCGTGCCGGCGAAGCGCGCGCGCCTCGGCGTGGTCGATCGGCTGTTTTCCCGCGTCGGCGCCGCCGACGATCTCGCGCGCGGCCGCTCGACCTTCATGGTCGAGATGGTCGAGACCGCGGCCATCCTCAACCAGGCGGGCGCGCGCTCGCTGGTGATCCTCGACGAGATCGGCCGCGGCACCGCGACCTTCGACGGCCTCTCGATCGCCTGGGCCGCGATCGAGCACCTGCATGAGACCAATCGCTGCCGCGCGCTCTTTGCGACCCATTTCCACGAGCTGACCGCGCTCGCGGCAAAATTGCCGCGCCTCCACAACGCGACCGTACGGGTGCGCGAGTGGCATGGCGACGTGGTCTTTTTGCACGAGGTGGTGGCCGGCGCCGCCGACCGCTCCTACGGCATCCAGGTCGCCAAGCTCGCCGGCCTCCCCGCGCCGGTCATCGAGCGCGCCAAGGTCGTGCTGGCCGAGCTCGAAGCCGAGGACCGCGCCTCGCCGGCGCGGAAGCTCCTCGACGACCTGCCGCTGTTTGCGGCGACGCCGCGGGCGCCTGCGGCGACGCCGCGCGACGCGGCCGCGGAGGCCGTCATCGCGGCACTCGCCGAGTTGAGCCCGGACGAGCTCTCGCCACGGGAGGCGCTCGAGGCGCTCTATTCGCTCAAGCTCGCGGCGGCGAAGACGAAGGCGTAGGTGCGGGAATCCGTTTCCCCCGCCGCATCCACCAGAAAACGAGATTGCAGCCGATCGAGACCGCGAGCGCGAGCGCAAGGCCCACGGCCTTGCCGAACGGCACGATCGCGAGATGCGCCGTGAGGCAGCTCAGCGAGAAGCCGACGAGGCCCAGCATACTGTTGGCGAACACCGCAGCGGTCGCGCGGCCGCCGATGCGCGGGTGCAGGATCAGCATCAGGCTGGTCATCACGATAGGAAAGACCGCGAGGATGCCGGTCACGGTCGGGCCGACATGCGCGCTGAGCGTTACCACGATCGCGACCAATGCCGCGACCATGCCGGCGCGCAGCGGGATGTCGTACCAACGCCGGCCGACCAGCGGCATGCGTACGTGCCGCAGGCGGTCACCGATCGCGAGGCAGCCCGCGAGGACAACGACGTTGAAGATACAGGCTGTTACGGTCGTCCAGGCGATCAGGCTCGCCGTAAACGCGAGCGCGATCCAGGCGCCAAGCGCGAACGCGACGCTCATGAACATGCCGCGCCGCTGTGCCAGCACGGCATAGACCAGCGCCAGAACGCAGGTAGCACCGTTCATCACGAAGCTCGCGAGCGCGCTGTTCGCGATGAACGCCGCGTCATGGTCGAGCGACAGGAAGATATAGGTCGGCCCTGCCGACACCGGCAGCGTCGCCACCATGGCGCCGACCACGGGCCCGGCGCGCTCGGCCGAATAGACCGCGGCGACGACGAACAGCGCCGATATGGCCATCTTGATGGCGAGCGAGAGGAGGAAGAGGAGATCGGGCGGCATCGGTGGCCATGCGCCACAGCTCCGTCATGGCCGGACTTGCCCCGGCCATCCACGTCTTGCGGCAGGCGATGCATAAAGACGTAGATGCCCGGCACAAGGCCGGGCATGACGGAAATCGGCGCGAAGGCCTTGCCCGCATGCCTCACATGCGAGTGAGGCGCACCTCGACGGACGGGCCGCTCTTGATCGTCTGATAGACGACGCAATAGCGCTCGGTGAGCTTGAGCAACTGGTCGAGCTTCTCCTGCTCGGCATCGGTATCGACCGCAAACGAAAGCCGGATCTGCGCGAAGCCGACCGGCGCGTCCTTGGCGACGCCGAGGGTGCCGCGGAAATCGAGGTCGCCTTCGGCCGAAACGCTGCCCGACTTGAGCGGAATCGCAAGCGCGGTCGCGACTGCCTTCAACGTCACGCCCGCGCAGGCGACGAGCGCCTCGAGCAGCATGTCGCCGGAGCAGAGCTCGAGCCCGGAACCGCCGGTCGCGGGATGCAGGCCCGCGACCGCGAGCGCACGACCGGTCTCGACCTTGCAGGCGATGTTGGCGTCGTCGAGCGTGCCTTTGGCCTTGAGCGTGATGTAGGCGGCCTTGGGATCGGTCTTGTAGCGCTCCTTGATCGGCGCCTGCATCGCGCGCAGTCCGGCGGCATCCATGGATAAGCTCCCTGTTCGCACGGCGACGCGTATACCAAGGCGTCATCACCCGCGAAAGCGGGTGATCCGGTAACCACCAACATGTGAAACGGAGCACTGGATGCCCCGCTTGCGCGGGGCATGACGAGTCAGAACATGACAACCCGAATAGTCACCACCACAGCGCCGCGCCGCTGGTCGCCTTCGGCTCGGCCGCAACGCTCGTCGCCCGGCGATCGAGCGAGCGGTCGAGCGAGGCGAGCACGCGGCGCTTGGCGAAGTCGAACGCGGCCGACTGGCGATCGCGCGGGCGGTCGAGGTCGATCGCGATCTCCTCGTAGAGCCGCCCGGGACGCGCGCGCATCACGATCACGCGGTCGGCGAGTACGAGCGCCTCGTCGACGTCGTGCGTGACGATGATGAGCGTCGGCTTCTGATCCGCCCACACGTCGAGCAGATGATCCTGCAGGTCGGCGCGGGTGAACGCGTCGAGCGCGGAGAACGGCTCGTCGAGCAACATCACCTCGGGCCGCGTCACGAAGGCGCGCGCGATGGCGACGCGCTGCGCCTGGCCGCCGGAAAGCTCGCGCGGCCACACGGTCGCCTTGTCGGCGAGATCGACGCGGTCGAGCTGCGTCTTGACGCGCCCATGGCGTTCGACCTTGGGCCGGCCCTCGAGCCCGAAACCGACATTGGCGGCGACCGAGAGCCACGGCAGCAGACGCGGCTCCTGGAAGACGATGCCGATCTTCTCATGCGGTGCCGTGATCGGCTCGCCGTCGAGCGTGACGCTCCCGGCGGTCGGCCGGTCGAGGCCCGACACGGCGCGCAGCAGGGTCGACTTGCCGCAGCCCGAGCCGCCGACGACCGCGACGGTCTCGCCGGGCGCGACCGTGAGCGTGAATCCGTCGAGCGCGCGCACACCGTTCGGATAGGTCTTGCCGACGTTGTGGAGCGCGAGCATCACGCGTCTCCCTGGCGCGCGCCGAAGGCGTCTTCCCAGCGCAGGAACGGCGCCGCGACGACGGCGATCAGCACATCGGTCAACTTGCCCAGAACCGCGAAGGCGAGGATCGCGGCCACGATCTCGGCCGGCTTGCTGAACTGCTGGCCTTCGATCATGAGATAGCCCACGCCTTCGGAGGCGCCCATGTATTCGGCCGCCACCACGAACATCCAGCCGAGCCCGAGCCCGGCCCGCAACGCCAGGACGTAGGCGGGCAGCACCGCCGGCAGCAGGATGCGACGGATCATGGCGAAGCCGGAGAGACGGAAGACGCGACCGACCTCGACGATCTTGCGATCGACCGAGAGGACCGCGCCCATGACGCCGAGATAGACCGGAAAGAATACGCCGACCGCGATCAGCGCATATTTCGACGGCTCGAGAATGCCGAGCCACAGGATGAACAGCGGGATCCACGCCATCGACGGGACCGCGCGCAGGCCCTGCAGAGTCGGATCGATGAGGCGGCGGGTGAGCGACGAGTAACCCGCGAGCGCGCCGAGCAGCGTGCCGGCCGCGGCGCCGAGACCGAAACCGATCGTGATGCGAACGAGCGTCGCCAGGACGTGCCGGATGAGGTCGCCGGTTCCCCACAGCTCGACATATTCCGCGAAGATGCGCGAGGGCGGCGGCACCAGCCGGCCGTCGGAGAGACCCGCGAGCACCGCGATCTCCCACACGGCCGCTAGCGCCAGCGGGATCGCGAGCCCGACGAAAAAACGCTGGATACCGACCGACGCGCCGAACGTCCGCCGCTGCGCCGGGCGGTGCGGCGCCGCCTCGGATTTTACCTCAACCGACATTCCAACAGAAGACATGGGACGCACACTGAAAGCAACGGGCCGCCATGACGCGGCCTTCGTTCACGACACACTCCGCCTCATGGTGAGGAGCGCCGCGCAGCGGCGCGTCTCGAAGCATGAGTCGCGGACCACGTAGCCGGGATGAGCAAAGCGACCTCCGGGGCCGGCCCCGCATATCGCTCAGCTCAAGCGGCTACACGCGGCACCGCTCAATTCGTCGGCAGCGGAACGCTGTCGTCGATCTGCTCGTCGAGCGCTTTCTTCACGTCGACATTGGCGGGGATCACCTTGGCCTGCTGCAGCGCGAGGCCGGCCGCGAGGATCGAGTCGCGCTGCTGCGCGCCGATGCGGTTGAAGTGCAGGTCGGTGCGCTCCTTGAGCTGCTTGTCGACGACCGCGTCGGGCAGGCGCGTGACCGCGATGAAGCTCTTCTTGAGCTCGTCGTAGTGCGAGAGCGAATACTTGCGCGCCTCCTCGTAGACCGCGAGCACGCGTTTGGCGAGATCGGGATGCTCCTTGAGGAAGGCCTCGCGCGTGTTGAGGATGCCCCAGGTGTTGGCCTCCTTGTTGCGGTAGAACAGCCGCGCGCCGTCCTCGATCTCGGCCTGCGCCATCATCGGGTCGAGGCCGGCCCAGGCGTCGACGTCGCCGCGGATCAGCGCGATCTTGCCATCCGGATGCTGCAGCAGCACCGGCACGATATCGCGCTCGGTCATGCCGACGCTGAGCAGCGCGCGCACCAGGAAGATGTGCGGATCGGTGCCGCGGGTGACGGCGACGCGCTTACCCTTGAGGTCGATGATCTTGTCGATCTTCGTATCCTTGCGGGTGACGAGCGCGGTCCACTCCGGCTGCGAATAGACGTAGATCGATTTGAGCGGATTGCCGTTGATGCGGGCGAGCAGCGCGGCGGAGCCCGCGGTCGAGCCGAAGTCGACCGCACCGGCATTGAGGAACTCGAGCGCCTTGTTGGAGCCGAGCGTCTGCACCCAGCGGATCGAGATGTTGTCCTTGGCAAACTCCTTCTCCATGAGGCCCTTGTCCTTGAGCAGCATGGAGACCGGATTGTAGGTCGCCAATCGATGCGGATTTCCTTCGGATTGGCGGCACGTACGGCCGGCGCCGCCACGGCGGCAGCGCCGAGTGCAAGAACGCTACGTCGGGAAAGTCTGGTCATGTCGACCTCCAGCGCGAGGCCGCACCCGCGCCCTTGCAGGGCACGCACGGCCGTTGATGGAGGCGGGATTTTGCGCCCGCCGTTCAGCTCGGCGAGGGGCAGGCCCCACGCTTTAGCTGCATTTGTTAAGCGCCCGCAAGCTGTTCGCTCAAATCGGCGCTAGTTTTATCCTACTAGGGCGGACAACAGGCCGTCAACTGCGGGTTATGTACTTTTTTATGCCTTTAAATCGAAATATCATTCCAAGCAACGAGTCCCGCGTCCCGCCGGCAGCACCACGGGGTCCGTGACAGCGCGCGAGACCTCGTCTATCCCCGAACCGATGACGATCATCGACCACACGTCCCACGGCAGCGAGTTGCTCGACACCGAGGCGATCGCGGCAGAGCTCGCCCGGCTGGCGGACGATTTTTCCGGGCGCGACCGCGAGCTGCGCACCGCCGTCGCGCAGCGCCTCAAGGCGGCGCTCGCCGACGCGCGCGTCGCCGCCGAGAAGCTGCTGCTCGAAGACCGCCACGGCCGCCGCTGCGCCGAGCGGCTGTGCCGGCTGCATGACGATGTCATCCAGGTGCTGTACGATTTCGCCGTGCGCCGGCTCTATCCGCCGCAGACCGCGTCCGACGCCGAGCACATGGCGATCGTAGCGACCGGCGGCTATGGCCGCGGCCTGATGGCGCCGGGCTCCGACATCGATCTGCTCTTTCTCCTCCCCTACAAGCAGACCGCCTGGGGCGAGTCGGTCGCCGAGGCGATCCTCTATTGCCTGTGGGACATGGGGCTCAAGGTCGGGCATGCGACGCGTTCGGTCGACGAATGCATCCGCCAGGCCAAGGCGGACATGACCATCCGCACCGCGCTGCTCGAGGCGCGCTTCCTGCTCGGCGATCGCAAGCTGTTCGACCAGCTGGTGACGCGCTTCGACAAGCAGGTAGTGCACGGCACGGCGGCGGAGTTCGTGGCCGCCAAGCTCGCCGAGCGCGAGGAGCGCCTGCGCCGCTCCGGCCAGTCACGCTACCTGGTCGAGCCGAACGTGAAGGACGGCAAGGGCGGCCTGCGCGACCTGCACACGCTTTTTTGGATGGCCAAGTACGTCTACCGCGTGCGCGAGCCCGAGGAGCTGATCGAGCACGGCGTGTTCGACCGGCAGGAGTATCAGCTCTTCCGCCGCTGCGAGGATTTCCTCTGGGCGGTGCGCTGCCATCTTCACTTCGTCGCCGGCCGCGCCGAAGAGCGGGTTTCCTTCGACCTCCAGCGCGATATCGCGATCCGGCTCGGCTACACGTCGCACCCCGGCATGCGCGACGTCGAGCGCTTCATGAAGCACTACTTCCTGATCGCCAAGGACGTCGGCGACCTTACCGCCATCATGTGCGCCGAGCTCGAGGCGCGTCAGGCGAAGGACGTCGCCATGCTCAACCGCGTGGTCGCGCGCTTCCGCCGCAAGCCGCGCCGGCTCGCGCTCGACGCCGCGGGCTTCGTCGCCGACCACAATCGCATCGGCGTCGCCGACCAGAAAGTGTTCGAGCGCGATCCCGTCAACCTCATCCGCATCTTCCGCCTCGCGCAGCGTCACAGCCTCGACTTCCATCCCGACGCCATGCGGCTCGCGACCCGCTCGCTCAAGCTGATCGACAAGGAAGTGCGTGAGGATGAAGAGGCGAACAGGCTCTTCCTCGAGATCCTCACCGCCAAGAACGACACCGAGGTGGTGCTGCGCCGGATGAACGAGACCGGCGTGCTCGGCCGGTTCGTCCCGGAGTTCGGCCGCGTCGTGTCGATGATGCAGTTCAACATGTATCATCACTACACGGTCGACGAGCACCTCCTGCGCTGCATCGGCGTGCTGGCCGAGATCGAGACCGGCAAGAACGAGGAATACGCGCTCGCCAACGAGCTCATCCACACCATCCACCCCGACCATCGCACCGTCCTCTATGTCGCGCTCTTCCTGCACGACATCGCCAAGGGCCGCATCGAGGACCATTCCGTCGCCGGCGCCCGCATCGCGCGCAAGCTCGGACCGCGCTTCGGGCTTTCGGCAGCGCATACCGAGACGCTGATGTGGCTGATCGAGCAGCACCTCACCATGTCGTCGATCGCGCAGTCGCGCGACCTCTCGGACCGGCGCACCATCGAGAACTTCAGCGCCGTGGTGCAGTCGCTCGAGCGCATGAAGCTGCTCACTCTCCTCACCACCGCCGACATCCGCGCGGTCGGTCCGGGCGTGTGGAACGGTTGGAAGGCGCAGCTCCTGCGCGCGCTCTACTATGAGACCGAGCCGGCGCTCACCGGCGGCTTCTCCGAGGTCGATCGCGCGCGCCGCGTCGCGGTGGCGCAGGCGGAATTCCGCGCCGAGATGACCGATTGGCCGGCCGCCGACCTCGACCGCTACCTGGCGCGGCACTACCCGGCCTACTGGCTCAAGGTCGACCTGCCGCGCAAAATCGAGCACGCGCGCTTCCTGCGCGCCGCCGAGCAGGCCGGCGAGACGCTGGCGACGTCAGTCGCCTACGACGCGACGCGCAGCGTAACGATCCTCACGGTGCTCGCGCCCGACCACCCCTGGCTCCTCTCGGTCATCGCCGGGGCGTGCGCGACGACGGGCGCCAACATCGTCGATGCGCAGATCTTCACCACCACCGACGGGCTCGCGCTCGACACCATCGCGGTGTCGCGCGCGTTCGAACGCGACGAAGACGAGGGCCGCCGCGCGGAGCGCATCACCGAGGCGATCGAGCACGCGCTGCACGGCGACCTCAAGCTGCCCGAGGTGGTGGCAAAGCGCGCGACGCCGAAGGGCCGCATCCGGGCGTTCGCGGTCGAGCCCGAGGTCAACATCAATAATGCCTGGTCGAACCGCTACACCGTGGTTGAGGTCACCGGCCTCGACCGGCCCGGCCTCCTGTTCGAGCTCACCACCGCGCTCTCCAAGCTCACCCTCAACATCGCCTCAGCGCACGTCGCGACCTTCGGCGAGCGTGCGGTCGACGTGTTCTACGTCACGGACCTCCTGGGCGCGAAGATCTCCGCACCGACCCGTCACGCGGCGATCAAACGGGCGCTGCTCGTGATGTTCGCGAACGGCCCGCAGGCCGAGCTGACACGCAGCGCGGCGGCGGGGTAGCTACAGCCGAGATGCGAGGCGCAGACCGCCGGTCGAAATCCGGCCTTCATTGGCAGCGAAAGGGGCAATCCAGTATTCACGACCGCTCGATTCGGATACACATGGTGCCTCGATAGACCGCCGCGGAGTACTGGCTTGCTCGCTTTCGCGGGCGATGACGGCACTCGGTTATCGATTAGGTGACGGGAAGACAATCCTGAGGCAGGATCATGCCGAGGCTCCCTCGCCGCCGATTCCTCCAACTGACCGCCGGCGTCGCCGCCCTGAGCGCGTCGAGCCGCCTCGCGTTCGCGGAGGGCTATCCGGAGCGGACGGTCCGGGCCATCGTGCCGTTCGCGCCCAGCGGCATGACCGACATTTTCGCGCGGCTCGCGGCGCAAAAATTGAGCGAGCGCCTCGGGCGGCAGTTCATCGTCGAGAACATCGGCGGGGCGAGCGGCAACATTGGTACCGGCCAGGCGGCGCGGGCCGCGCCCGACGGCTACACGATCTTGTTCGCCTTCAGCTCCTTCGTCGTCAATCCGAGCCTGTTCGACAAGATTCCCTACGATCCCTACAAGGACTTCGCACCGGTGACGCTCGCGGTGTCGTCGACCACGGTGCTGTCGGTCAATCCATCGGTCCCGGCCCACTCGGTCAAGGAGCTGGTCGAACTCATCCGCGCCAATCCCGGCAAATACAACTTCGCCTCGCCGGGCGCCGGAACGCAATCGCATCTCGCCGGCGAACAGATGCGCCAGCTGCTCAAGCTCGACCTCGTGCACGTGCCCTACAGCGGGGCGGGACCGTCCGTGACCGCGATCATCGGCGGACACAGCCCGATCGGGTTCAGCACAATCGCGTCAGCCGCCGCGCAGATCAAAAGCGGCACGCTGCGCGCGCTCGCCGTCACCAGCAAGACGCGCAGTCCGATTCTGCCGAACGTTCCCACCATGACGGAGGCGGGCTATCGGGAGATCGAGGGCGACAGCTGGGTCGGCGTCATGGTCCCGGCCAAGACACCGAACGAGATCGTGCAACTGCTCCACCGTGAGGTCGTCGCGATCATCGCGCTTCCGGCCTTCAGGGCGCGGCTGGTGACGCTGGGCTTCGATCCGGTCGCAAGCACGCCGGAGGAGTTCAAGCAACGCATTGCGGCAGAGATCGACCTTTGGGCGAAGGTCATCAAGGCCGGCCACCTCAAGCCGTAGCGCCGATATCCGGACGATTGCGACCCAGCGCCGCTTCTGTAACAATCACCGCCAGGTTTTTTTGCCCAGCAGCATTGAGGCAGGCATGGCCGAGTGGTTCGTCGCCAAGGCATCCGAGCTGACCGACGGCGACCGCCGCATCGTCACCGCCGGACGCCACGAGATCGGCGTCTTTCGCACCGGCGGCAGCTACTACGCCTACAGCAACACCTGCCTGCATGCGGGCGGCCCGGCGTGCGAAGGGATCCTGATCAATCGCGTGGTCGACGTCATCGCGCCGGACCGCACCTATCAGGGGCAGGCCTTCGCGGACGACCTCCACTTCGTTTGCCCGTGGCACGGTTACGAATACGACATGAAGACCGGCGAGTGCGTCGGCGACCGCAAACTCAAGCTGCGCAAATACGAGGTCGTGCAGCGCGGCGAGGACATCTTCGTCGTCGCGTGAGGCAGTGACGTAGGTTGGGTCGAGCGCCGCGAGACCCAACCCGGTTCGATATCAGCGCCCGTGTTGGGTCTCGCAAGGGCTCGACCCAACCTACGGCGCTTATGAGGGAAAAGACGCCCATGGACATGCCCCGCTCGGAAGTCCGCAAGCTGCGGTTCGACGAGTATTCGGCGACCAAGCACCTCGAGCACGCGACCCGGCAGGCGCACGAGCGCAACTACCAGGATTTCCTCATCGTCGACGTGGACTCGCACCACTACGAGAACGAGTCCTACAAGGACGTGTTCTCCTACATCGACAGTCCGGTGATCCGCCGCGCGGCGATGGAATCGACCAAGCGCGGGGGCCGCTCATCGATGATGAGCTCCCAGGTCGGCTACCAGGACATCGGCGGCCGCATCACGCGGCACGAGCTGCGCAAGTTCGAGAAGATCCCGACCGACGTGCATCGCGACATCGCCCAGACCAAGATCTGGATGGACGCGATGGGCGTCGACTATGCGTGCCTCTTTCCGACGCCGATGCTCTTCCTCGGCCTGCATCCGCAGACCGAGGTCGAGGTCGCCATGGCGCAAGGCTATAACCGCTGGCTCTGCGAGCGCATTCTCGCCGCCGAACCGCGGCTGGTCTCGATGCTCTATCTGCCGTTCAACGATCCCGAAGCCGCCTACAAGACCGTGGAAGAGTTCGGCGACAAGAAGGGCGTGGTCGGCTTCATGGTGACGTCGCCGCGCTACAAGCCGGTGCACGACAACGCCTACGTCAAGACTTATGCGCTGCTCGAGGAGATGGGCAAGCCGATCTCGTTCCATGCCGCCTATAACTGGAACGACCAGTCGCTGGCGATGACCAACCGCTTCATCTCGGTGCACGCGCTCGGCTTCATGTGGTTCAACATGGTCCACATGACCAACTGGGTGATCAACGGCCTGCCCGAGCGCTTTCCCAAGCTCAAGGTGATGTGGATCGAGAGCGGGCTCACGTGGGCTTACAGCTTGATGCAGCGTCTCGACCATTCGTACATGATGCGCACCTCCGACTGCCCTTCGCTCAAGCGCAAGCCGTCGGAATACATGCGCGAGATGTACTACTCGACACAGCCCATGGAGGTGCCGGAGGATCCATCGATCCTTGCGGCGACCTTCAAGATGATCAACGCGGAGACGCAGCTCTGCTGGTCGTCGGACTATCCGCACTGGGACTTCGACCTGCCGAGCGTGATCTACGACCTGCCGTTCCTCGACGAGAAGGCCAAGCGCAACATCCTCGGCGGCAACGCGGCGCGTCTGCTCGGGCTCGATCCGAAGCCGGTGAAGAAGCTGCCGTAACCCCGTGATGGATGCCATCGGCAGAGCGGCGCTGTCGCTCGACGGCCTTTCGGTCGGCGACGCGTTCGGCGAACAGTTCTTCGTTGCGCCCGACGAGGTCGCGCGCCGCGTGCAAGAGCGCGCGCTGCCGGCAGCGCCCTGGGCGTATACTGACGATACCGAAATGGCGCTGTCGATTGTCGCGATGCTGCGCGAGCGCGGCACCGTCGATCAGGACCGGCTGGCTGTGCTTTTCGCCGAGCGCATGAGTTCAAGCCGCGACTACGGCAAGGGCACCCACGCGATTTTGTCCGGCGTGAAGGACGGCCTCGATTGGCGCCGCATCAACCGGACCGGATTGGGCGGCAAGGGCTCCGTCGGGAATGGGGCCGCGATGCGGGTCGCGCCGCTCGGTGCATTCTTCGCAGACCGACCCATCGCGATCGTTTGCGAGCAGGCGCGGCTCAGTGCCGAGGTGACCCACGTGCATGTCGAGGGCATCGCCGGCGCGATTGCGGTTGCCGCCGCGGCGGCGCTCGCCTGGCGCGAACGGGCAAATGCCGGTCCGCTGGGGCATGCGTGGATTGCGGCGGTCAGAGATGCCATCCCGCGCGGCTACACGCGCGATGCGGTGAGCGGAGCGCTCAACGTTCCAGCCGAGGCGGCCATCAGCGAGGCGGCCGAAGCGTTGGGCAACGGCTCGCACGTCTCGGCGCCGGACACGGTGCCGCTGTGCATCTGGATTCTTGCCCACGCGGCGGGCGGTTTCGAGCAGGCGCTCTGGCGCACCGTCAGCGCGCTCGGCGACCGCGACACCACGTGCGCCATCGTGGGCGGCGTCCTCGCGCTCAAGCTCGGCGGACAGGGAATCCCGCGGAACTGGCTCGCGGCGCGCGAAGCGCTGCCGCAGTAATTTATCTCATCGTCCGGCGCATCCACGCTTTCGCCGGCACAAAAAAATCACGCGGCCCAGCGGCCGCGTGATCATCGCGTCAACAGGCGCGCAGGCGTCACTTGCTCATGAACATGTCGTGCAGCAGGTGGTCCATCGGGCTGTTATACTGCATCTTCGCCACCGCCATCTTGGCGTGGTGATGGTGGTGATGACCGTGGTGGTGCATATGGGCCATCTTCTTCGCCATAGCCGCCGTCGCGACCGTCGGCGCCGCCGCGATCACGACGACCGCCAACATTCCAATCAGTGTCTTCATGATTTTTCCCCAGCTCCTCCGTGCATGCCGCACCCGGGAACCATAGCGCAAGGTAAACCGAGATGACCAGAGCCGGTGCGAGTCGTCCCAACGCCTCATGTGGATAGACGCGCCGGATGGCCGCCGCAGCGCGCAAACAGCGCCGCCTTAATCGTCGCGAACGAGGCGTCTATCCTCCCGGCATCGAGTCCCCATGAATGCAAAGCGCCCCCCTCCCGCCGCCACGGCCGCCAGCGCCCGGATGTTCGGCGCCGCGGTGCAGCATCATCAATCCGGGCAGCTGCCGGAGGCCGAGAGGCTCTACCGGGACATCCTGACCCGGGAGCCGGGCCACGGCGGCAGCCTGCACTTTCTCGGCCTGCTGTTGCACCAGACCGGCCGCAACGAGGAGGCCGCGGACCTCATCGGCCGCTCGCTCGCACGCGACCCCGCCATCCGGGACGGCCATTACCACATGGGCCTGGTGCAGCGCGCGCTCGGACGCCACGATGTGGCCGCCGCGCATTTCGCCAAGGCGATCGCGCTGCGGCCCGATCATGCCGAGGCGCACATGGACCTCGGCACGGCACGCAAACGGGAGGGCCGGGCCGACGAGGCGCTCGCGAGTTACCGCCGCGCCCTCGCGCTGCGGCCGGACGCGGCGCAAATCCGTTACAACCTCGCCAACCTGCTCGCCGAGCAGGGGCAGCTCCACGAGGCCGTCGCCGAATATCAGCGCGCGCTGCGGCTGGCGCCGGGCGCCGCCACGATCCACCACAATCTCGCGGCGGCGCTGCTCGCGCAGAACAACCTCGTCGGCGCCGTCATCGAATATCACGAGGCGCTGCGCGGCGGACTTGCCGGTGCCGGACGCAATATCGCGCGCGTGGTCGACGGCGTACTCGTAGCGGTGCGCGCCGGCGGCGGCATGGCGACGAAGACGATGTTCGTCCGCTGCGTGGAGTACCTCACGGTCATCCCGGACGAGCTCGACTTGCGCGCGCCTCTGATCGAGGCCCTGACCGAGCCGTGGGCGCGGCCGAGCGATCTTCTCGGCGTCGCAACGGCCGTGCTCAGAAAGAGCCCGGCGCTTCGCGGCGCGATCGAGCGCGCACGAAAAGGCTGGCCGGGACGCCTTGGTGCCGCACAGCTGTTCGCCGGCGCCGACCGCGCCGTCGTCGAAGGCGACGCGCTGCTTCGTTACCTGCTCGAATCGACCCGCCTCGCCGACATCGGCATCGAGCGCGTGCTCGCCAGCCTGCGCGCCATCATGCTGGAGGAGGCTGCGGCCGCGCCGGCGACGGCCGCGGCCGGCGAAGCCTCGCTCGCCTTCCACGCCGCCCTCGCGCGCCAGTGTTTTCTCAACGACTATGTCTGGGACTTCACCGAGGCGGAGCTCATGCGCGCGCAGGCCTTGCGCGATCGCCTCGCGGCGGCGCTGCTGGCCGGTGACGATATTCCCCGCGCATAGCTCGTCGCCGTCGCGGCGTATTTTCCGCTGGCCGTGGTACCGGGCAGCACGACGCTGCTCGACCGCCCATGGCCCGCGCCGATCGCGGCGCTCATCACGCAGCAGATCGCGGAGCCGGCCGAGGAGGCGCGCCTGCGCGCGACAATCCCGCGGCTCACCCCGATCGAGGACCAGATCTCGCGCGCGGTGCAGCAGCAATATGCCGAGAATCCCTATCCGCATTGGGTGCGGATGCCGCTGATGGAGCCGTCGACACTCGATGACCACCTCGGCGCGCTGTTTCCGCATGTGCCGTTCCGCAAGCTCGGCAAGAGTGCGGCCGACATCCTCATCGCCGGCTGCGGCACCGGCCAGCAGGCGCTCGACGCCGCGAACCTCTACGCCGCCGCGCGACTGCTGGCGATCGACCTGAGCGGGCCAAGCCTCGCCTTCGCCAAGCGCAAGGCGCGCGAGCTCGGCTTGACCAACATCGAGTTTGCGCAGGCGGACATTCTCGGGCTCGACGCGCTCGCGCGCACGTTCGACGCGATCGAGGCGATGGGCGTGCTGCACCATCTCGCCGATCCGTGGGCAGGCTGGAAGGTGCTGCTTGCGCGCCTTGCCCCCGGCGGCGTGATGCGGATCGGGCTCTACAGCGAGCTCGGGCGGCAGGACATCGTCAAGGCGCGCAAGCTCGTCGCCGAGCGCGGTTACGGCGCGACCGCGACGGACATCCGCCGCGCCCGGCAGGAGCTGATCGCGATCGCGGCCGATCAGCATCTCCTGTTCGTGCGCGACTCGTGGGACTTCTTCAGTATCAGCGAATGCCGCGACCTCCTGTTCCACGTGCAGGAGCACCGCATGACGCTGCCGCAGATCAAGGCGTTCGTCGTCGCGGAAAACCTGGCTTTCCTCGGCTTCGAGCTCGTCGAGCCGCTCTGGCTCGCCTATGGGGCGCGCTTTCCGGACGATCCGACGCGCACCGATCTCGACAACTGGCATCGCTTCGAGACCGAGAATCCGCGGAGCTTCGAGGGCATGTATCAGTTCTGGGTGCAGAAGCCGGTGGATTGAGTGCGGCGTCATTCTGAGACGCGGCTGCGAGCCTCCCGCCCTTTGGCGGGAAGGGTCAAGCGACACGGCAAAGCTGCGGAACGAGGGGTGGAAGGCTATGCTTGCGCTGAATTTGCGACGGGCGCGCAGCAAGCCGACTCCCAGCATGCGGCGCCCCCCACCCCTGACCCCTGACCCCTGACCGCCACTCGCTTCGCTCGCGGGGGCGAGGAATGGCACGCGCACAGGATTACCCCACCTTTCCATGATCTTACCGGCCCTCCACCGCGCCTGCTCCGGCCCGGTAACGGCCCCTTAAATCGCCGCCGTTAGCGTGCTCCTCGGGATTTCGGGCGGCGCCTTGGGGCGCGGGCGGGACATGGCCAAGACCAAACGCACGGCGGAGCGGCGCGAGCCCATCTTCGACGTCGCGCCGGCGCGGCCGGCGCCGGGACGCAAGCGCGCCGGCAAGCGGCGGCGCGGCCGCTCGGGGCTTGGCCGCATCCTCTACTGGGGCGTGGTCGCCTCGCTGTGGTGCGTGATCGCCGGCATCGGCGTCCTCTTTTGGGTCGCCTACCACCTGCCGCCGATCGAATCGCTCGAGGTGCCCAAACGGCCGCCGTCGGTGCAGATCGTCGCGCTCGACGGACGCGTGCTCGCCAACCGCGGCGAAATGGGCGGCGCCGCGATCCCGCTGCACGAGATGCCGGCGTACCTGCCAAAAGCGTTCGTCGCGATCGAGGACCGCCGCTTCTACCATCACTACGGCGTCGACCCGATCGGGCTCGTGCGCGCGGTGCTCGCCAACGCGCTGCACCGCGGCGTCGCGCAGGGCGGCTCGACGATCACGCAGCAGCTCGCCAAGAACCTCTTCCTCACCCCCGAACGCACGCTGACGCGCAAGCTGCAGGAGGTCGTGCTCGCGCTGTGGCTCGAGCACAAGTACTCGAAGAACCAGATCATCGAGCTCTACCTCAACCGCGTCTATTTCGGCGCCGGCGCCTACGGCGTCGAGGCGGCGGCGCAACGCTATTTCGGCAAGTCGGCGCGCAACGTCACGCTGGCGGAAGCCGCCTTGCTCGCCGGCCTCGTCAAGTCGCCGTCGCGGCTCTCGCCGACAAAGAACTTCGACGGCGCCGAGGATCGCGCGCAACTCGTACTCGCCGCCATGCGCGACGGCGGCTTCATCGACCCGGCGAGCGCCAAGGTCGCGATGGAGCACCCGCCGCACATCGCGCAGGCGAGCGGCGGCGGCTCGGTCAACTACGTCGCCGACTGGGTGATGGACGTCGTCAACGATCTCATCGGCCATGTCGATCATGATATCGTCGTCGAGACCACGATCGACCCGAACCTGCAGCAGGCGGCCGAGAAGGCGCTCGACGACGTGCTCGCGCAGAAGGGCGCGAAGTTTGCGGTCACCCAGGGCGCGCTGGTCGCGATGACGCCGGAAGGGGCGGTGCGCGCGCTGGTCGGCGGCCGCAATTATGCCGAGAGCCAATTCAACCGCGCGATCGCGGCAAAACGCCAGCCCGGCTCGTCATTCAAGCCGTTCGTCTACCTCACGGCGCTGGAGCGCGGGCTTACCCCCGACACGGTGCGCGAGGACAAGCCGATCGACATCAAAGGTTGGCATCCCGAGAACTACGAGCACCAGTACTACGGGCCGGTGACGCTCACGCAGGCGCTCGCGCTGTCGCTCAACACCGTCTCGGTGCGGCTCACCCTCGAATGCGGGCCGGCCGCGGTGGCAAAGACCGCCTACCGGCTCGGCATCACGTCGCCGCTCTCCGCCAACCCGTCGCTCGCGCTCGGCACCTCGGAGGTGTCGCCGCTCGAGCTGGTGGGGGCTTACGCTCCATTCGCCAACGGCGGCACCGCGGTGGTTCCGCACGTGGTCGCGCGCGTGCGCTCGGCCGCCGGCAAGCAGCTGCTCTACACCAGCGCCGAGACCTCGTTTGGCCGCGTGGTCGATGCGCGCTACATCGCGATGATGAACACGATGATGCGGCAGACGTTGGTCATCGGCACGGCAAAAAGCGCGAGCCTTCCGGGCTGGATCGCCGCCGGCAAGACCGGCACCAGCCAGGACTTCCGCGACGCCTGGTTCGTCGGCTACACGGCGCACATGGTGACGGGCGTATGGCTCGGCAACGACGATTCCTCGCCGACGCGGCACGCGACCGGCGGCGGCCTGCCGGTCGAGGTCTGGAGCCGCTTCATGCGCGTCGCGCACCAGAACGTGCCGGTCGCGTCCCTGCCCGGCCTCGGCAATGGTGGCGGCTGGTTCGCAGGCACGCCGGTCGCCTCGACGTCGGCCGATCGGCTCAACGCTTCCGATCGCTTAGTGCCGCCGGCCCCGACATCCGATCGGCTGGCGCCGCCCGCCCCGATCGCGGCCAACAACGTCAACCGCAATGTGCGGCCGGAGGCGGATCACGGGCTCGACGGCTGGTTCTTGGATCGGCTGTTCGGACGTCGCTGAGGCCACGCAAAGGCCGGTCCTGATTTCATTGGATTTTCTAGCTTTGTTTTGTTCGGCGGGCCCGATGTCGACCGCTCGCGGCGGGGCCGCGACGCCGCCGATCAGTGCAGGACAGGCATCGTCGATACACTGAGATTTCCCTGATGGCTTCGTTCTGCCGGTCAGCACCGATTTGGGAATTATATACTTGACTTAGCACTCGGCCCGTGAGACATTGGCGTCAGACAGGGACACGACGCCATGACTTGCGATCTCACCAACCCAATTTTCACCGACGAAACAGCGGCTACGGCTCACATGGAGTCCGACCGCTGGCCGAACGGCGTCAACTGCCCGTTTTGCGGTTCGGTGAACGTCCATCGCATGGGCGGCAAGACGCAAGCCGGGATGTTCCTGTGCAACGATTGCCGCGATAAGTTCACGGTCCGCACCGGCACGATTTTCGAGCGCTCGCATATCCCGCTCCACAAGTGGTTGTTGGCGACCCACCTTCTTGCGGCGAGCAAGAAGGGCATGTCCTCGCTTCAACTCTCTCGCATGCTCGGCATCACGTATAAATCGGCGTGGTTCATGTGCCATCGCATCCGTGCGGCGATGCGACCCGTGTCCGCGCCCGTCATGGGCGGCAATGGGGGCACCGTCGAGATGGACGCTACGTTTGTCGGCGGCAAGAACAAGAACAAGCACCGCAGCAAACGCGCCAACGCATACGGCGGCAAGGGCAAAGAGCCTGTGCTTGCCCTTGTGGAGCGCGATGGCTCCGTTACCGCCCATCACGTCGCTAGCGTGACGGCGAAGAACGTTGGCAAGGTTCTTGACGCGCAGCTGCACGATGACGCAACGTTCTACACGGACGATGACGGCGTCTTTCAGGCCAAATCGATCAAGCCCCGTCATCGGCCGGATGGCGTCGTGCGCCACTCAATCGGCGAGTACGTGAAGGGCGACGTGCATACCAACACGATTGAAGGCTACTTCTCGATCCTCAAGCGCGGGATCATGGGAACCTATCACCACGTCAGCGAGCAGCACTTGAAGCGCTACCTCGCGGAATTCGATTTTCGCTACAACGAACGCCAAGCTCTTGGCGTCACCGATGGAGAACGTGCGGCGCGCGCCCTCAAGGGCGCAGTGGGGAAGCGCCTCACGTACCGCAATCCTGACGAGATCAAGGGCGATCCGCGCTGACGCTAAGCGCTTTCTGGCTTGGCGCCGCCGCGTTTTGGACGGGGATTCTTAGCCTTCTTGGCGGCAACCTTGTGCGGTTGGCGGGGCGTCGAGAGCATGCGTTTTAGCGCGGCTTCTCGACGCTCGACCGTTTCGCGTTCGCTTAGCTTGTCGGAGTCCCTTCCCATCTCTGTTCACCTAATGCGCGCTTTACGCATTGACCGCGCAGACGAAACGCCCTGGCGATCAGCAGTTAACTCGGTCCACCTGATACGTCGTTTGAGCCACGTCAAATCCGGATTTTCTCCCGGCCGCGCTCTAACGGTTTCCTGCGGTTTCATGGTGTATTCCCTCACACCAAAACCTTTAATTATGTTTCTAAGCTGAGCGCGGAACAGCTGCACGTCGCCGAAATAATTCGGATATGCCTCTTTCAGAGCCTCTACTTTATCGGCCTCGACCAACACAATGTTCTTTGTATCGCGCCCGGTCTTGTTGTCGAAGAATTCTGCACTGCCATAAGATGCCGTGGCTGTTTTTGGATAAAAGTATGATTGGACGGAAATTTCGTTGGTCGCATTATCGTAAGTTATAAGATAGTAACTCGGCTTCACCGATGGAGCCACGGAAATATCCGTAAACCTTACGGCATGGCTGAGCTTATCGAGGTTCTTTGTCGCCTCAAGTGTCGCGTCTAAAGCCCTTATCTCCGCAATGCGCGAAGCGTGATCCGGGACTCCGTGGGGCTCCGGGCATCCTTCAAAACGAGCGAATTCGGCAGACATCAACAAAAACAACCGAAGCCACTCGGGAGAACCCATGTCCCCCTTCAGATATTCGCCAAGAAATAACCCGACCGATTCGACGGCGGTTGCCCATGCATGCTGAAGTCGGGTGCGTATTTGCACCTCAATGCGCTTCCCATTGAACTGTTTTTGGTTATCCGTCTTTCCTACATAATTAAACATAAGATGATGGCTTCGATAGCCATCCGGCTTAGGCTTATCAATATACGAACTCTCCGAACGGAATTCGTGACGGCAGTTACGCATCAACTCGACAAGCCTGCGCACATCGCTTAGGGAGGCGAGAATAGCTCGACAGCCCCCTAAGTCTTGGACCTGTTGCAGCCTAAGATTTGACCGTTTGAGCTTCCTGCGAATGGCGTGCATCCGTTTCAGGCGAGCAACGGTCACGCCTTCCATCTCATGCTTGTGCATATACCAGCGCAATGACCCGCGAAGGCTACGCATGGGGTAAGCATGAGCCTCACGCCAATTGTTGGCGATATGAAATGCTTCCCTGATCTCATCTTCGGTTTGGGACGTCCATTTCATCTCACTCATAATGATCTCGCCGGCCCTCTTGAGCCGCGACGCGTCATATTGAGCGAGTGG
Organism: Xanthobacteraceae bacterium; assembly: GCA_036491235.1. Taxonomy (GTDB): domain Bacteria; phylum Pseudomonadota; class Alphaproteobacteria; order Rhizobiales; family Xanthobacteraceae; genus JAVDCA01. The sequence continues at coordinate 21,767 of DASXCK010000092.1, forward strand.
AAAGTCAGCCACCGCCAAACCATCGAGTTCGTGATCGGGTTCTGCACAAGCGGGCACGCACCCCGAATTAACGGGGGCAAGCCCGACGGCAGGATTCTCCGGATTTGTTCTGGAGCACAAGGGGCCCCTCCTGTTTTTCAGGAGGGGAACTGCACACTTGCGTCGGCCTGTCGCCCGGATCATGAGCGATTCGCTAACTCAAGTATATAGTTCCCTTTGTTCTGCGGTTTCGCCAAATTCCGTGCACGCGACGCTTTCCGCATCTCAATCGCGATTTGCTCGGCCTCATCCCGAGGAACCGCGTAACGCGCGGCGTCTCGAAGGATGAGGTGGTTTAGTTTGTGCTATCGACGAGGAAACCGGTGCACAAGAACATTGTGCGTTCCGCCCTCGTTTTCATGGTACCTTCCGTGGCTTTTCGAGGTATCTCGCACGCGCCGGGTCAATTGCCATCAGGGGGTCCGACCATGCGCCACATGACGAGCCACAGTATATCGGCCGCGCTGTTATTGACGTTGGTTCTCACGATGTGCGGCCTCGCTCCGGCCGCCGCAGAGACACTGAATGAACGCGGCCGCGCGGCCTTTTTGGCGGAGCTGACGCCGGTCACGTTGAAGAACTGCAACCTGAAGCGGATGGGCAGCAAATACGACGGCGGCTATCTGATCTGCGAAAACCTCAGCGAGGGTGTGCAGTCGGGGTATTCGTACGGCGTCGGCCCCAACGACGAGCTCGGCTGCGACATCTCCAAGCGCTACTCGATCCCGGTGCACGAATACGATTGCTTCGATCCCGCACGACCTGCCTGCAATGGCGGCACATTCCAGTTCAACAACAAATGTCTCGCGCCGAAAGCGCGGCGCGACCGACAGGCCCGTGTCTTCGACAGCCTCGCGCACCAGATCGCGAAGAATGGCGATGCCGGCAAGCGGCTCTTGGTGAAGATCGATATCGAAGGCGCCGAATGGGAGGCGCTCTTGGCCACGCCGGACGCGGTGCTCGACCGCATCGATCAGATCCCGATGGAGCTGCACGTCTTCCACGGCGTCACGGCGCGGCATCTGCAGGCCATCAGGAAGCTCAAGAAGCTCTTCTACGTCGTCAACCTGCACTACAACAATTTCGCCTGCGATCCGAAGATGAAGCCGCTGCACGCGACCGCGTTCGAAGTGCTGCTGGTCAATAAGCGGCTCGGCGAACTCGACACCGCCGCGCCCGTGCCGGCGCCGATGAGCCCGCTGAATGCGCCGGACAATCCGCAGGCGGCGGATTGTAACTGAGGGGCTGGGCCAGGCAGCGGCGACCGGGGAACCCGGATAATCTGAGCATCAGCTCCACGTAGCGGCTTGCGCGCAACCATGCCGCGACGATCATTCGACGCGTTTTGGAAGAGAAGCGGCGCCGGTGGCGGATATCCGATCAGTAACCCACTTGCGGAGACGCCCCCTCACCCCGACCCTCCCCGCACGCGGGGACACGCAGAGCAGGCGCCGTGCTCAGCTCTCCTGGGGGATCGCGACGGTGTGCGTGTTGTCGAAGCCGAGCCAGTAGCGCGCGAAGGCGTCGATGCGTTGCGGCGTCGCGAGCAGCGCTGCAGGTAGAGGCGGATCACATCGCGCGAGATCCGGCCGCTCGGCGATGGGCTGGAAGATCGACGCGATCGTGCCGGCGCGCGCGTGCGCGATCACCGGCAGCGAGCGAGTCAGCACGCTCGTGCGTCGGGGCTCCTCCCGCCCTCCCCGGCACACGACCGCAAGCGTGGGAGGGAGAGCAGGAGCCGTGCGTCCCTTACGTCTTCACGCCGGCGGCCTTGGCGACGTCGGCCCAGCGCTTGATCTCGTCCTTGAGATAAGCGCCGAACTTGTCGGGGCTGTTGCCGATCGGCTCAAAACCCTGCGCGCTCATCGCCGTCACGGCGTCGGGCGCGCGCATCGCCTTGCCGGCGGCGCGGCCGATCCGCTCGAGCACCGGCTGCGGGGTGCCGGAGGGCGCGAGCAGGCCGAACCACAGGCTGGCATCGAAGTCGGGCATGCCGGCCTCGGCCATCGACGGAATGTTCGGCAGCGCCTTGGCGCGGTGCTCCGCCGCGACCGCCAGCGGCGTGAGCTTGCCGGCCGCGATGTGGCCGATCACGGTCGACGCGGGCGAGAAGAAGATCGCGACCCGTCCGGCGAGGAGATCGTTCGCGGCCTGCGGGCTGCCCGGATAGGGCACGTGCACGAGCTTGATGCCCGCGCGCTGCGCGAACAGCACCGCCGCGAAGTGCGGCAGGCCGCCCACCCCGACATTGGCGCACAGAACCTCGTTGGGTTTTGCTTTGGCGAGCGCGATCACGTCGGCGACGCTCTTCAGCTTCGATTGCAGGCTCGCGACCAGGACCACCGCGCCCGTCGCGAGCAGCGAGACCGGGGCAAAGTCGCGCGGCAGATCGAATCCGGGATCCGGCTTCATCGCCAGGCTGGTGACGACCGACGTGGTCGCGACGAAATACGTGTAGCCGTCCTTCGCGGCGCGCGCGACGTATTCTGCGGCGAGCGCCGAGCCGGCGCCCGGCCGGTCCTCGACGATGACCTGTTGGCCGAGCGAGTCGGCCGCGCCGCTGGCGAAGACGCGCGCCGTGATGTCGGTCGCGGTCCCGGGCGTGAAGCCGACGATGAGGCGGACCGGGCGCGACGGAAAGCCGTCCTGGGCCAGCGCCAGACCGGGCGCCGCCGTGACGGCCGCCGCGGCGGCGCTCGCCTGCAGAAATTCGCGACGGGACCGTCCGTCCATGCCCTCATCCTCCCAATGGCTGGATCGTTGGTTGTCGGATCGTAACACACGCGCGGAGCAGCGTTTAGCTACTTGCGCGTGTCATCCCGCCGCAGCAACGTAGGCCGGATGAGCGGCGATATCCGGGACGCACCTGCCGGATTTCGCTACGCTCATCGAGGCCAGGGGGAGGATGCCGGCGATGCCAGGTCTGCTGCACAACCACGTCGCGGCGGTCACCGGGGCGGGCTCCGGCATCGGCCGCTCGATCGCGCTCGGGTTCGCGCTCGCGGGCGCGCACGTCGTGGCGCTCGACATCAACGGTGGGGCAGCCGCGCGGACCGCGGCCGATATCGGCGTCGCCGGCGGCAAGGCGAAAGGCCTCACGCTCGATGTCACCGATCTCGCGGCCTGCCGCGCTATCGCGGCCGATGTCGAGAAGAACGTCGGCGCGGTCTCCATCCTGGTCAACGATGCGGGCATCAACCGGCGCACCGCCTTCGCGGACGATGCCGACGCGGTCGTGAAGGATTGGCAGGACATCATGGCCGTGAACCTCAACGGCGTGTTCAACGTGACGCACGCGTTCATCGGCCAGCTGCGCGCCCACAAGGGGCGCATCATCAACATCGCGTCGATTCAGTCCTTCGTGCACATGCGCACGCCGAGCTCGGTCGCCTACACGTCGTCGAAGCATGGGGTGCTCGGATTCACGCGCGCGCTCGCGGCCGAGCTCGGCAAGGACGGCGTGCGCGTCAACGCGATCGGTCCCGGCTTCATCGAGACGCCGCTCAACGAGCGCGTGCGCGACACCAATCCGGAGCTGATGAAGATGTTTATCGACCACACGCCGCTCGGCCGCGCCGGCAAGCCCGAGGACATCGTCGGGCCGGCGTTGTTTCTCGCGTCGGATCTGTCGGGCTACGTGACCGGATCGATCGTGATGGCGGACGGCGGGTACCGGGCGGTCTGAAAGAAGTTGCCGTAACCAGGCTAAGCGCAGCGATATCCGCGGACAGCTTTCCCGGATGTCGCTGAGTTCGCCCTTGGGCTTGCGGGAGGCAAGACCCGAGGGTGCATCCGGGCCACGAACTGGTCGGCTCAACGGCTGCGGACCACCGCCAAGCGGAGCGCCGTGCCGCGGGCCAGCGAACGCACGCCGGCCGAGACCGCCATGGCGATGCCGATCGAATTCATCAGCAGGGCCGGAACCACGACGGCGAGAACGGCGGTGATGATCTGATCGTGCGACATGGGGCTCTCCAACGCTTCGGCTTCCAACCCTCTCGCGTCCTGGGAGCGTAGATAACAGGCTGAGGCGGCGGAGAAAATTCCGGTTGACCACTTAAGGGGTCTTCCGGATCGCGGCGCTTAGGAAGCGTTAAGGATGAAGGCGGTGCGGCATTCTTTCCCCGTCGCTCCCGGCTTGCGCCGGGCATCCATGTCTTTCTTCCTTGTGGCGAGACGTTATGGCCGGGACAAGCCCGGCCATAACGAGTCAGAGGTTTACGTCGCCCCATACCGATGCAGCTCGGCCCCATGCGCGTCGAGCCACGCCTTGGCGCGGTGGGCGTCGGGGCACATGCCGAGGACGATGCGCCAGAAGCGCGGCGAGTGGTTCATCTCGACGAGATGCGCGACCTCGTGCGCCGCGAGGTAATCGAGCACAAAGGGCGGCGCCAGGATCAGCCGCCAGGAGTACGACAGCACGCCGGTGGTCGAGCACGAGCCCCAGCGGCTCGCCTGATCGCGGATGGCGACGCGGCGGACCGTGACGTCGAGTCGCTCGGCGTAGCGGCGGCTCGCGGCCTCGAGATCGCGCTTCGCCTCGCGCTTGAGATGATCGCGCACGCGGCGGCCGATGTGCGGCGCCGCGCCCGCGACGCAGAGCAGCGGCGCGCCGTCAGCCGCGGCCGCGCGCCACACGGTGCCGCGCGCACCGGGCCGATGCTCGACACGATGATCGACCCCGCGCACCGGCACGACCGTGCCGTGCACGAACGCCACCACGGCGGGCAGGCGGCCGAGACGCGCCGCGATCCAGCCGCCGTGCTTCTGCGCGAAGGCGCGCGCCTCCTTGAGGCTGCCGCGCGGCGGAATGGTGAGCACCACCTCGCGCGTCGCGGCCTGGATGCGCAGCGTGTAGCGGCGCGCCTGCGGATGGCGGCGCACGCGCACCGGATAGACCGCGCGGTCGAACGCGACTTCGATCGCCTGCGGCTCAGGCGGACGGCGGAAGAGCAGCGCGCGCAGCGGCATGAAGCGTGCCCCGGGATGGTCGCGCGAGAGTCTATGCTGATTCGGGCGGGCGCGTGGCTGGCGTAGGGTGGGCAAAGGCGGCCCGTGCGCTAGCGATCGGCAAGGCAAATGAATCCGCCGTGCCCACGCGTGCGACAGTGCACGCGTGCGTGGGCACGGCGGGTCGAGCGTCGTGCATCAAACGAAGGTCCGGGGCGCCTTTGCCCACCCTACGAGGCTTTCGCGGGCGATGACACCAGTCATGTGAGGCAGACGCTACGCCCGTCCCGGCGAGGGGCCGCGCGACGTGGGCTTGGTGCGCCCCTTCTCGAGCGCGCCGTTGGCGGCGTGGTGGCCGTTCGCCTTGTGGCCGGCGCCGTTGCTGGCGCGCGGGCGGGCGGTCTGCGGCGCGCTGCCATTGGAGAGCACGAAGTCGGAGATGCGCGGTACGATCTCGGCGCGGAAGCGCGAGCCGTTGAACACGCCGTAGTGGCCGACGTCGGGCTGCAGCCAGTGAACCTTGCGGCTGTCGGGAATGTTGGCGCACAGACGGTGCGCGGCCTCAGTCTGGCCGACGCCGGAGATGTCGTCGTGCTGGCCCTCGACCGTCATCAGCGCGACGCGCTTGATCTTGCCCGGATCGATCGGCACGCCGCGATGGGTCATGCGGCCGAGGGGCAGGTCATGGCGCTCGAACACCACCTCGACGGTCTGCAGATAGAACCCGGCGTCGAGATCCATGACGGCGAGATATTCGTCGTAGAACTGGCGGTGCTTCTGCGCCGAGTCGCCGTCGCCCTGCACCAGATTGTAGAAGAGCCGGCGATGCGCCTCGATGTGGCGCTCGAGGTTCATGCTGACGAAGCCGTGCAGCTGGAGAAAGCCCGGATAGACGTCGCGCATGACGCCGGGATGCGGAAACGGCACCTTGGTGATGACGTTGCGCCGGAACCAGTCGGTGCCGCGCGCCTCGGCGAGGCGGTTGACGGCGGTCGGGTTGACGCGGGTGTCGATCGGGCCGCCCATCAGGATCATCGAGTGCGGCACGTTGGGATCGCCGGCCGCCTCCATCAGCGCGACCGCGGCGAGCACCGGCACGGACGGCTGACACACGGCGATCACGTGGACGTCGCCGCCGAGGAAATGCAGGATCGAGACGACATAATCGATGTAGTCGTCGAGGTTGAAGCCTCCGGCCGAGAGCGGCACCATGCGGGCATCGGCCCAGTCGGTGACGTAGACGTCGTGGGTCGGCAAAAAGGCCTCGACGGTGCCGCGCAGAAGCGTCGCGTAGTGGCCGGACATCGGCGCCACGATGAGCAGCCGCGGCTGCGGCCGGTGCGGCATGTGCGCGCTCGCGCGCTCGAAGTGGAGCAGCCGGCAGAACGGACGCTCCCACACGGGCGTAATGTGCACCGATGCGCGCTCGCCGCCGATGGTCGTCTCGCGGATCTCCCACTCGGGCCGGCCGTAGCGGCGGGTCGAACGCTCGAACACCTCGGCGGCGGCGGCCATCGACTTGCCGAACGTGGTGACGGAAAGCGGATTGATCGGATTCTTGTAGAAGAGCCGTGTCGCATCGGCGACCGCGCGCGCCGGATTGAGCGCCGCGTGGCTCATTTCCCAGAACCAGTACATGGGCGCGGAAAGCACGAAGCCGCCGTCGCCCGGCGACGCAGGCGCGCCGCCAAATTCACCAATCGCCATGGGCCCCCCGGCCGTAGTTGCCCGCGTTTTGCGTTGCAGCATAGTGTGTAGCCTGTTTGTCATACCGTCAATACATATAGAAATCGTTCCGGGCCTTTGCCGCACCATGGAACTTCGCCGCTCAACACAAAAAATTGCTTGCCAATCAACCAAGTAGTGCGGCGGGCGTCATTCGCCGCCCTGCATGAGTGCGCCGCTGCGCCGCGCGCTTTTCAACAGCCCCATGAACGCCGCTGCACCGCCGAGAAAGAAAACGAGGTTGAGCGCCAGCGATTCGGCCATGAGGTCGGCGCGAAAGACGTGGTCGATCAACAGCGCGCGCATGCCCTCGAACACATAGGTCGGCGGCAGCAGCCAGGAGATGTGCTGCAGCCAGTGCGGCAGCACGGCGACCGGATAGTAGACGCAGGTGAGCGGCAGGAAGATGAACATGATCGTCCACGCCATGTTCTCGGCGCCGAGCCCGTTGCGCAGCACAAGACCCGACACGAAGATGCCGACCGCCCAGCTGGTGAGCAGCAGGTTGGCGAAGAAGGCGACCAGCACGAGGCCGAGGCCCCACAAGTTGAAGCCGAAGAAGGCGAGCGCCAGCAGCGACACCGGAACGATCGAGATCGCGAGGCGGATGACGCTCATGATCACCAGCGCGAGCACGAACTCGATCGGGCGCAGGGGGCTGATCATCAGGTTGGCGAGGTTGCGCGACCACATCTCCTTGAGGAACGAGATCGAGAAGCCGAGCTGGCCGCGAAAGAGGATATCCCAGAGCAGCACGGCGCCGATGAAGGTGCCGCCGGCGCGGGCGAAGAAGCCGGCGTTCTGGGAAATGTAGAGCTGGAGGAAGCCCCACATCAGGAGCTGCACGGCCGGCCAATAGACGAGATCGAGAAGCCGCGGCCAGGACGAGCGCAGGAGATAGCAATAGCGCAACACCATGGCGGCGACGCGGTTGAGATTCATTGCGCCGCCTCCCGCGCCTCGCCGCGGCCGCGCGCAACGTCGAGAAAGACCTCCTCGAGCGTATCGCGGCTGTAGCGGGCGAGCAGCTCCGGCGGCGTGCCGTCGTCGACGATCAGGCCGCGCCGCATGATGATGACGCGGTCGCACAGCCGCTCGACCTCGACCATGTTGTGCGAGGCGAGCAGGATGGTGGCGCCGCGCCGCTGGCGGTAGCGGTCGAGGTGGCCGCGAATCCAGTCGGCGGTGTCGGGATCGAGCGAGGCGGTGGGCTCGTCGAGAAGCAGCACCTCGGGTTCATTGATCAGCGCCTTGGCGAGCGCGACGCGGGTGCGCTGGCCGGACGAGAGCTTGCCGGTCTCGCGGTCGATGAAATCGACGAGGTCGAGTTCGGCGGCGAGCGCCGCGATGCGCGCGGCGAGGTCGGCGACGCCGTAGAGCCGGCCGAACACGCGCAGGTTCTGCCGCACCGTGAGCCGGCGCGGCATCTCGACATAGGGGCTCTCGAAGTTCATGCGGCCGAGCACGCGGTAGCGCTCGCGCGGCATGGCGGCGCCGAGGATCGTGACGCTGCCTTCGCTCGGCTCGACCAGGCCGAGGATCATCGCGATGGTCGTGGTCTTGCCGGCGCCGTTGCCGCCGAGCAGCGCCGTGATCGAACCTCGCGCCAGCGCAAACGAGATGCCGCCGACCGCGGTCGCGGCCTTGTAGCGCTTGACGAGGCGGTCAACCGCGATGGCAGGTGAGGAACTCATGGCGCACGGTGTATATCATGCGCGACACGGCAAAGCGCCCGCGCCCTCTCCCCCGCTTGCGGGAGAGCCGGAGAGGGGGAAGCCGCTTGCTCATGGGCAAATGGCTTTGCTCATGCGTGCTTGGCTTCCCCCTCCCCGCCGTCCCCCGCAAGCGGCGGAGGGGGAACAGACTCAGTGCAAGGAGAAAGAAGATGCCCGCTCTCACGCTCGACCAGGCCAACGCCATCATCGCCGCCATTCTCGAACGCGGGGCCGAACTCGACTGTCGGCCTCTGTCGGTGATCGTGGTCGAGCCCGGCTGCAAGCCAAAAGCGTTTCAGAAGGAGGACGGGTCCTCGATGGTCCGCTTCGAGATGGCGTTCGGGAAGGCGTATGCGGCGCTGGCGCTCGGGCGCAACTCGAAGCTCGTGCGGGTGCGCGCGCAGGAGAAGCCGATCTTCATGGACTACCTGATGGCCGCGAGCGGCGAGCAGATCTTTCCGGAGGGCGGCGGCATGCTGATCCGCGACGCCGACGGCGAGGTGATCGGCGCGGTCGGCGTCACCGGCGACACCGAGGACCGCGACGAGGAGCTCGCGGCGCACGGCATACGGGCCGCCGGGCTCAAGACGGACGACGATTGCGCGACGATGGGGCGGCGGGTGAATGTGCGGAAGACGAAATGACATGTCTCGTCATGCGCGGGCTTGGCCCGCGCATCCACGTCGTGGCCGCATTCACAAAGAGAAGACGTGGATGGCCGGGACGAGCCCGGCCATGACGAAGAGCAAGGACAAATAGCCGCTGCCCGGGCTGTCTTCGGGCTTTTCCGGCCAGCCGCGGCATGGTCTAAACTTGCCGACAGGAGCCGCGCGGAAGACACCGATCGGGCGAGGGCGATGGACGCATTGGCGGACCAGGCGAGCGTGACGCTCGGCGATGCGGGCGCGCGGGAGGCCGCGCGCGCGGGCGCCGATGCGCGCCGGCGTCGGCTCATGTCGACGGGCTGGATCGCGCTCTTGTTCGCCATCCTCGCCTTCCTGGTGCTCTATCCGGTCGCGATGCTCATCGTCGGCGCGCTCACCAATTCCAATCCGGTGGTCGATGGGCTCGCGGGCATCAAACCCTCGTTCGCCAATTTCGCGACGGTACTCACCAACCCGAACGTCCTCGACGCGCTCGTCAACTCGCTGATCGCCTGCGGCGGCGGCACCGCGCTCGCGCTGGTGATCGGGCTCACCTTCTCGTGGATCGTGGTGCGCACCAATACGCCGGGCAAGCGCTTCGTCGCGGCTGTGAGCATGATCCCGCTGTTCGTGCCGCCGCTGGTCGCCGGCGTCTCGTGGGTGATGCTCGGATCGCCGAAGACCGGGCTGATCAACACCGCCTTCAAGTGGCTCGGCATCGACCTGCACGTCGACCTCTACACCATGAGCGGGCTGATCTTCGTGTTCGGCATCTACTACGCGCCGTATGTCTACATGTTCACCTCGTCGGCGCTGCGCAACATGGACCCGAGCCTGGAAGAGGCCGCCGAGGTCGCGGGCGCGAGCCCGGTCAAGACGCTGTTCACGGTGACGTTCCCGCTGATCCTGCCGGCGATCGTCGCCGGCACCCTGCTCTCTTTCGTGGTGATGCTCGGCATCTACGGCATCCCGGCGGTGCTCGGCGCGCCGGCGAACATCTCGGTGCTCACCACCTACATCTTCAAGCTCACCGCCTGGCAGCCGCCGCTCTACAACACCGCGGCCGCGGTCGCGGTGCTGCTGATGGTGGTGACCATCTTCCTCGTGGTCATGCAGCAGAAGGTGATCTCGGGGCGCAGCTACGCGACGGTCGCCGGCAAGGCGTTCCGCCCGCGCAGCCTCGACCTCGGGCCGTGGCGCTGGCTCACGCTGGCGCTGGCCGTCGTCTACCTGCTGGTCGTGGTGGTGCTGCCGACGCTCGCGCTGGTGATCACGGCGTTCCGCAAATTCATGTTCATCCCGACGGTCGCGAGCCTCGTCGACATGCGGCAATACTCGCTGATGCATTTCAACGCGGTGTTCGACAACACGATCACCATGATGTCGGTATGGAACACGCTCGAGGTCGGGGTGATCACGGCGCTCGCCGGCGGCGTGCTCGCCTTTGCGATCGGCTACACGGTGCACCGCACGCAAGTTCACGGCCGCCGCACGATCGACCTTTTGTCGAGCCTGCCGGTCGCGATTCCCGGCCTCGTGATCGGAGTCGCGTATCTATGGGCCTGGATCGCGATCCCGGGCGGGCTCTACGGCTCGATCTGGATCCTCGCGCTCGCCTTCATCGCGCGCTTCATGCCGGACACCGTGAAGGTGCTCTCCACGTCGTTCATGCAGATCCACCGCGAGCTGGAAGAAGCCGCCTGGGTCTGCGGCCGCGGGCTCCTCTCGACCATCCGCACCATCGTGCTGCCGCTCGCGAGCCCGGGCGTGATCGCCGCGATGACGCTGTTGTTCGTGCTCGGCATCCGCGAGCTCGGCTCTTCGCTGTTTCTCTATACGAGCAACACCACCGTCATGGCGGTGCTGCTGCTCGACTATTACGAGGGCGGCAACACCGGCAAGACCGCCGCCTTCAGCCTGGTGCAGACCGTGATGCTCGCGGTGCTGATCGGCGGCGCCAACCTGATCAAGTGGCTCGCCGCGCGGCGCGGCATGACCAACGCCCGACCGGTCATCTGACATCGCACGACGACGAAAGAACTCACAGAAACGCAAGGGAGAGACCATGACGACCCGCAGAAAAATCCTCAAAGGCGCCGCCGCGGCGGCGCTCGCGATGCCGGCGCTGGCGACGCGCGCGTTGGCGGACGGCGAGTTCGGCTCGGCCGACCTGGTCGCGGCGGCGAAGAAGGAGGGCAAGCTCGTCTACTACACGGCGAACTTCGCCGAGGTCGAGCAGGAGGTGATCAACGCGTTCAACAAGCGCTTCCCCGAGATCAAGGTCGAGATGGTGCGCGCGCCGGGCGGCCAGCTCATCACGCGGGTCAAGACGGAAGCCGCGGCGAACAAGCTCGCGGCCGACGTGGTCGACCATTCCGACCGCGCGCTGATGAGCGGCCTCCTCGACCTTTTTCAGGACTATGCGCCGCCGAACGCGGCCGACTACCGCACCGACGTGCTGATCTCGCCCAAGCTGTGGCCGCGCGTCACGCTGGTGTGGTCGATCGCCTATAACTCGGCACTGGTGAAGAACCCGCCGAAAACCTGGATGGATCTCACCAAGCCGGAATACAACAAGAAGCAGATCGGCCAGGTGATCGCGGCATCCGGCGGCACGACGTGGACCCGCATCATGTTCGAGCGACAGGTGCTGGGCGAGGACTATTGGAAGAAGCAGGCCGCGACCGACCCGGTGCTCTTCCCCTCGGGCGCGCCGCTCGGCGACGCGATCGTGCGCGGCGAGGTCAACATGGGGCCGATCCTCTACAACGCGATCTTCCCCAAGCAGCGCGACGGCGCGCCGGTCGAGATGGTGTTTGCCCCCGAAGGGGCCCCCGTGAACCCTTATGCGAGCGGCATCCCGAAGACGGCGACGCACCCCAATGCGGCGAAGCTCTTCCTCAACTGGTGCATGTCGGTCGAGGGGCAGACCTTCATGATCAAGCAGCAGGGTAATTTGACCTCGCTGAAGAAGGCGCCGTTCTACCCCAAGGGCTTCGACCCGGACAAAGTGAAGCTGTGGGTGCCGGACATGAAGCAGTACATTGCCCTGCACAAGGAATGGGTCGAGGCGTGGAATAAGACATATAACTATCGGCAGTAACCCCGCCGTCATACGCGGGCTCGTCCCGCATCCACGTATTGTTTGCCGCAAGAGACAAGACGTGGATGGCCGGGACGGGCCCGGCCATGACGCCCTTTGACGTCAGAGTAAACCTTTATGGCCGCAACGCTCGACGTGCGCGATCTGGTCAAGGCGTTCACCACCGGACACCGGGCGGTGGACGGCGTGAGCTTCACGGTGCCGACGGGCGAGATCGTGGTGCTGCTCGGGCCGTCGGGCTGCGGCAAGACCACGACCTTGCGCTGCGTCGCCGGGCTCGAGCACCCGACGGCGGGCGCGATCTCGATCGGCGGCCGGACCGTGTCGGCGCCGCAGGATGGCGTGATGGTGCCGGCGCGCCAGCGCGGCATCGGCATGGTGTTCCAGTCCTACGCGGTGTGGCCGCACATGACGGTGGCGCAGAACGTGCGCTATCCGCTCAAGACGCGCGGCATCGCGCGCGCCGACGCCGACCGGCAGGTCGCCGGGGCACTCGCGCTCGTGGGCCTCGGCGAATACGCCGACCGCCCGGTGGTGTCGCTCTCGGGCGGCCAGATGCAGCGCGTCGCGCTCGCGCGCAGCATGGTCTATCGCCCGCACCTCATCCTGCTCGACGAGCCGCTGTCGAACCTCGACGCCAAGCTGCGGGTGCGGCTGCGCGACGACCTGCGGCGGATCCTGAAAGCGACCGGCATGACGGCGCTCTACGTCACGCACGACCAATCGGAGGCGGTCGTGCTCGGCGACCGCGTCGGCGTGATGCGCGACGGCAAGCTGTTGCAGATGGCGCCGCCGAACGAGATCTACAACCGGCCGGCGGATCTCTTCGTCGCCAACTTCACCGGCGCCTCGAACGAGCTCCCCGGCACGCTGATTGCCCGCCACGGCGAGTTCGGCACGGTGGATCTCGGCGGCGGCCAGCGCGCCGAGGCCGCGCTACTGCATCAGCTCGCTCCCGGCGACGCGGTGCGCATCGCGCTGCGGCCGGAAAACATCGCGCTCGGTACGCGCAACGGCGCCAACATCTTCGAGGCGCGCGTAGTCGAGCGGCGCTACCAGGGCACGCAGACCGCCTACGACATCGACCTGTTCGGCCACCGCCTCGAGGTGCTGGAGCTCGGCACCGCGGCACGCCACGAGGTCGGCGCCATCGCGCCGGTGACGCTGCCGCGCGAGGCGCTGTGGGCGTATCGCGACACGGGCGCGGTGGCGGAGGAGTAAACACACCCTCGTCATGCCCGCGTTTGTCGCGGGCATCCACCTCTTTCTTTTTCGCTTACTCCGCAAGCAAGACGTGGATGGCCGGGACAAGCCCGGCCACGACGATGTGGATTACCCGCGACGGAACGCCGCCGCGCGCGCTGGCGTTTTGCTTTATGATCTCCCCCATGTCGTCCGATGCGCCGAGCTTTACCGACTACCCGCTGCGCAGCGTGCGGCTCGACACCCTGATCCGCCTGCGCTGGCTCGCGGTGTTCGGGCAGGCCGCGGCGGTCCTGATCGTCAACGACGGGCTCGATTTCGAGCTGCCGCTGTGGCCGTGCCTCGCGGTGATCGGCCTCTATGCCTGGCTCAACATCGCGCTGCGGCTGCGCTTCCGCGGCAATCATCGGCTCGAGGCCGACCGCTGCGCCTGGCTGCTCGCGGTCGACATCGCCGAGCTCGCGATACTGCTCTTCCTCACCGGCGGGCTGCAGAACCCGTTCGCGTTCCTCTTCCTCGGACCGGTGCTGATCTCGGCGACCGCGCTGCCGGCGCGCATGACGATGATGCTCGCGGGCTTCGCCATCGTGTGCGCGACCCTGCTGATGTTCTGGCACAACGCGCTGCCGTGGTACCCGAGCGAGGAATCGCAGGAGCTGCCGCAGCCCTACATGGTGGGCGTGTGGCTCGCGCTGCTCCTGTGCATCGGCTACATCAGCGTCTACGCGTGGCAGATCCTCGAGGAGTCGCGCCAGCTCTCCGAGGCGCTGGCCGCGACCGAGATCGTGCTGTCGCGCGAGCAGCACCTGATCCAGCTCGACGGGCTCGCGGCCGCGGCCGCGCACGAGCTCGGCACGCCGCTCTCCACCATCGCGCTGGTCTCGCGCGAGCTGCAGAAGGCGCTCGGCCCC
>DASXCK010000093.1:0-4786 GCA_036491235.1 Xanthobacteraceae bacterium
GTCGCGAACGTGATCAGGCCCGACTGGAACGGCGTCTTGCCGAAGCCGACCTGCAGCATCAGCGGCAGCAGGAACGGAATGGCGCCGGTGCCCATGCGGAAGATGAACCCGCCGCCGACGCCGGCGCGAAAGCTCGGCAGGCGAAAGAGCGACAGATCGATCACCGGAACCGCGACGCGGCGGGCGTGCAGCACGTAGAGGCCGATGCAGGTTGCGCCGCCGGCGATCAGCGCGACGAGCAGGCTGTTCGGCAAAAACCCCTTGAGGCCGATGGCCGTGAGTCCGAACGCCACGCCCGCGATGCCGAGACCTGCGAGCAGCATGCCGAGCGGATCGAAAGGCTGGTGGGCCTCGGCGCGGATGTTGTCGATATAGCGGGTGGCGAGCGCGATCCCGACAAGACCGATCGGGATGTTGATGAAGAAGATCCAGTGCCACGACAGGAACGTCGTTATGAAGCCGCCGAGCGGCGGTCCGAGCACCGGACCGACCAGCGCCGGGATCGACACCCACGCCATGGCGTCGACCAGCCGCCGCTTGTCGATGCTGCGCACCAGCACGAGGCGGCCGACCGGCGACATCATGGCGCCGCCCATGCCCTGGAGAAAACGCGCGATGACGAAATGATGCAGCGACTGCGAGAACGCGCAACCGATCGAGCCGACCATGAACACCGCGATGGCGGCGCGGAAAATGGTGCGCGCGCCGAACCGGTCGGCGGTCCAGCCGCTCGCCGGGATGAAGATCGCGAGCGCCAGGAGATAGGTCGTCACCGCGAGCTTGAGCGCGAGCGGGTCGGTGCCGAGATCGTGGGCGATCGCCGGCAACGAGGTCGCGATCACGGTCGAGTCCATGTTTTCCATGAACAGCGCGACGGCGACGATCAGTGGGATCAGGCGTTCACGCGTCATGAACGCCCGCAGCGATCCCGCGTCGAGGGGAGGGAGCCCGGTGGCATGCGCCTTCAACTAGCGGAACGCATGCGCACGGCCAAGAGGGAGCTTGAGGGAGCTTGAGGGAGCTCAAAGGAGTTCGGACTTGCCGCCCTCTGATTGTCGGCAAGACGGACTTGGCTTGGCGAATCCGGCTTGCTGCTGCCTCGTAAATCGATCACGTTTCGGCCTCGGCCACACAGTCTCATGGAGAGTGGAATGCGTGCCGTCCGAATTCTGACCGTGCTTGCCGGTCTCGCCTGCGTTCTTGCGCTTGCGCCGATCCGCGCATCCGCCGCCGACAAATATCCCAGCCGCCCGATTCATTGGGTGGTGGGCTTCGCCGCCGGCGGACCGAACGATACGGTCGCACGCGTCTTTGGCGAGTGGCTGTCGAACTATCTCGGCCAGCAGATCGTGATCGAGGACCGCACCGGTTCGGGCGGCATGATCGCCGCCAATTACGTGGTGCACGCGCCGGCCGACGGCTACACGGTGATGTTCGTCGCGCCCAACAACGCGATCGGCACCACGCTCTATAAGCACCTGCCGTTCGACTTTTTGCGCGACGCGGTGCCGGTGGCGGGCCTGATGCGGCTCACCAACGTCATGGTGGTGCCGCCCTCGCTCGGGGTGAAAAACGTCGCCGAGTTCATCGCCTATGCGAAGGCGCATCCGGGCGAGCTCTCGTTTGCGTCCTCCGGCAACGGCACGTCGGTGCACATGTCGGCCGAGCTGTTCAAGTCCATGACCGGCATCAACATGGTGCACGTGCCCTATCGCGGCTCCGCACTGGTCTATCCCGACCTGCTCAGCGGCAAGGTGCACGTGCTGTTCGACAACCTGCCGGGCGCGCTCGGCTTCGTGCAGCAGGGCAAGCTGCGCGCGCTGGGCGTGACCACCGCGGTGCGTTCGGCGGCCTTGCCCGACGTGCCGACCGTCGCCGAGACGGTTCCGGGCTACGAGGCGAGCGTCTGGTACGGCATCGCGGCGCCGAAGGGCACGCCGCCGGAGGTGATCGCGGTCCTCAACAAGGCCGTGAATGCCGCGCTCGCAGACCCGAAGATGCAGGCGCGGCTCGCCCAGCTCGGCGGCACGCCGATGCCGATGTCGCCGGACGAGTTCGGCAAGCTGCTCGCCGACGAGACCGCGAAGTGGGGCAAGGTGGTGAAGTTCGCCAATCTGTCGATCGAGTGAGGCATTGCGGCACCACATCGCGTTGCGCCATGACGGCGTTCTTGCGGCGGGTTCATAGCCTCGCCAACCACCCTAGGCATGGCGGCTTCGCCATGCTATCCACCGTCGCCAACCCAAAAGCGGGCCTCGATTCGCGCGCGGACCATGTCCGACGCGTGCGGGTGATCTTCATCCGGGGGATCGATCCGCTGCCGGATGGGAGTTGGCAATGGCCGCAAACGGTTCCCTGCGCGAGGCGCTCACCTTCGACGACGTGCTGTTGACACCCGGTCTCTCCGAGGTGCTTCCGTCGGAAGTCGAGGTGAAGAGCCACATCACCCGCGAGATCGCGCTGAACATTCCGATCATCGCCTCGGCCATGGACACCGTGACCGAGGCGCACATGGCGATCGCCATGGCGCAGGCCGGCGGCATCGGCGTCGTCCACCGCAACCTCGAGCCCGAGATCCAGGCCGCGCAGGTGCGGCAGGTGAAGAAGTTCGAATCCGGCATGGTGGTGAACCCGCTCACCATCGGTCCCGACGCGCCGCTCGCCGACGCACTCACCCTGATGAAGGAGAACGGCATCTCGGGCGTCCCGGTGGTCGAAGGCGGCGCCGCGACCAAGCCCGGCAAGCTGGTCGGCATCCTCACCAACCGTGACGTGCGCTTTGCCAACGATCCCGGCCAGAAGGTCTCCGAGCTGATGACCAAGGATCGCCTCGTGACCGTGCGCGAAAGCGTCGGTCAGGAGGAGGCCAAGCGGCTCCTGCACCAGCACCGCATCGAGAAGCTCCTGGTGGTCGACGCCAACTATCGCTGCGTCGGGCTGATCACCGTCAAGGACATCGAGAAGGCGGTCGCCAATCCGCATTCCTGCAAGGACGAGCAGGGCCGGCTGCGCGTCGCCGCCGCCACCACGGTCGGCGAGGCCGGATTCAACCGGACCGAGCGACTGATCGACGCGGGCGTCGATCTCGTCGTCGTCGACACCGCGCATGGCCATTCAAAATACGTGCTCGCGGCGGTCTCGCGCATCAAGAAGCTCTCCAACCGCGTGCAGGTGGTCGCCGGCAATATCGCGACCAGCGACGGCGCGCAGGCGCTGATCGACGCCGGCGCCGACGCCATCAAGGTCGGCATCGGGCCGGGCTCGATCTGCACCACCCGCATCGTCGCGGGCGTCGGCGTGCCGCAGCTCACCGCCATCATGGATGCGGTCGACGCGGCTAAAAAGAGCAACACGCCGGTGATCGCCGATGGCGGCATCAAGTACTCGGGCGACCTCGCCAAGGCGCTCGCGGCCGGCGCCGACTGCGCCATGGTCGGCTCGCTGCTCGCCGGCACCGACGAAACGCCGGGCGAGGTGTTCTTGTTTCAGGGCCGCTCCTACAAGAGCTACCGCGGCATGGGCTCGGTCGGCGCCATGGCGCGCGGCTCGGCCGACCGCTACTTCCAGCAGGACATCAAGGATTCGCTCAAGCTCGTCCCCGAGGGCATCGAGGGCCAGGTGCCCTACAAGGGGCCGGTCGCCAACGTGCTGCACCAGCTCGCCGGAGGCCTGCGCGCCGCCATGGGCTATGTGGGCGCGAAGGATTTGGCCGAGCTGCACGAAAAGGCCGCGTTCGTGCGCATTTCCGGCGCCGGCCTGCGCGAGAGCCACGTGCACGACGTGACGATCACGCGCGAGAGCCCGAACTATCCCAGCCGGGCGTGACGTCACTAGCCGGCCTGCTTCTGCAGGTGGGGTAGGCCGCTGGGTAGGTTGCTCGAGCCCTTTGGCGAGACCCAATGCGGCTCGCACGGCAGGGTTGTCGGGTCTCGGCCAAGAGGCTCGACCCAACCTACAGGGCCGGTTTGACGTCTGTGGCGGCCCTGTTCTCTGCGCCATAACGGTTGCAAATGGAACTTTGTTGCTTCGGCGCAACACCCGCGCGAACAAGTGCCTGTGAATGCCTGTGAAACACCACGACCTTATTGCGTCGCCGCGGTCTCTCAGTATGGATGTGCGCAGTGGGGCAGGCAAATTTGGAAGGGGGCAGTTGATGCTCAAGACAACAATCACAGGTTTCGCGATCGCCGCGACCGCTCTCGCAATGACGGCGGCGCAAGCAGCCGATCTTCCGGCTCGCCCGATGTACACCAAGGCCGCACCGGCGGTTGAAGTGTCCACGTGGAATGGCTTCTACATCGGCGCCAACATCGGCTACGGGTCGGCGCACAGCGATTTCTTCGGGCTCGGAGGGCTGGATCCCAAGGGCGTCGTTGGCGGTGGCCAGCTCGGTTACAACTGGCAGGCGCCGGGCAGCCCCTGGATTTTTGGCCTCGAAGTCGACGGACAGGGCACTAGTCAGGACGCCAGCCTGAGCGGGCCGGTCGTTGGCGGTGTGGCCACGCTGAGCGAGTCGCTTCCGTGGTTCTTCACGGCGCGCGGCCGCATCGGCTATGCGGTCACGCCGAGCATCATGCTCTACGGCACGGGCGGCGCCGCGATTGTTGACCACAAGATCTCGGTAACAGCTCCTGGTGTGGCCGTGAGCGCGGAAGAGAACCGTCTCGGCTGGACCGCCGGTGCCGGCATCGAGGGCATGCTCACCCGCGATTGGTCATGGAAGGTCGAGTACCTTCACCTCGACAGCAGATCGGAAACCATCGCCGGGGTGGGGAACATCCACGTG
>DASXCK010000094.1:0-5359 GCA_036491235.1 Xanthobacteraceae bacterium
GCGCGCCTACGGCGCGATGATGACGCAGCCGCAGGGGCCGATCTACATGTGCTACGACGCGTGGCTGCAGGAGCAGCCGCTTACGGCGGAGATCGCCCTGCCCGACCGGCGTGACGCGACCGTGCCGGCGCCGATGGCGGCGGACCCGGCCGCGCTCGCCGAAGCCGCCGACAGGCTCGTCGCCGCGCGCTTTCCGGTGCTGCTCGCCGAGTACACCGGCCGTGCCCCGAACGGCTTCCATGACCTCGTCGCGCTCGCCGAGACCGTCGGCGCCGCCGTCTACGACACCAACGGGCGGCTCAATTTTCCCAACCGTCATCCGCTCAACATCAGCATGGACCGCAGCGCGTTCGCGGAGGCGGACCTCATCCTCTCGCTCGATACGCGCGACTGGGAGAAGCCGACCCACCGCATCGACCGCACCAAGCGCGCGGTCGAGCCGCTCTATCCGAAGAATTGCGAGATGATCGAGATCGGCTTTGGTGACATCGGCCTGTCAAAGTGGTCGATGGACTACACCCGAATGCCGAACGCGAGCCTGCGCGTGCTCGCCGACACCGTGACCGCGATCCCGGAGCTCACGAAGCTCTGCGCCGAGCGGGTGAAGAAGGATACGAGCCTGCGCGAGCGCATCGCGCGGCGCGCCGCCGACATCAAATCGCGTCACGACGCGCTGTTCAGCCGCTGGGAGCGCGACTCGCTCGAGGACTGGGACGCCTCGCCGATCACGTTGCCGCGGCTCGCGCATGAGCTGTGGGAGGCGATCAAGACCCAAGACTGGGTGCTCACCGCCTGCACGCTGCAGGACTGGGTGCTGAAGCTCTGGGACTTCGACAAGCCCTATCGCCATGCCGGGCGCGCGCTCGGCACCGGCACGCAGATCGGCGTCTCCCTCGGCGTCGCGTTGGCCCACCGCGGCACCGGCCGGCTCGTGGTCGACATCCAGCCCGACGGCGACCTGATGTTCGACGCCGGCGCGTTGTGGACGGCGGCGAAGAACAACATCCCCCTGCTCATCGTGATGTTCAACAACCGCGCCTACTACAACGACTGGGAGCACCAGATCCATGTCGCGCATCACCGTGACACCGACGTCGCGCGCGCCCATATCGGCCAGGACATCGCCGGGCCCGAGCCCGATTTCGCCACCATCGCGCGCGGCTGCGGCTGGTACGGCGAAGGTCCGATCACCGACCCCAAAGACATCAAGGGCGCATTACAACGAGCGATCGCCAAGGTGAAGGCGGGGCAGCCGGCGCTAGTCGACACGGTACTGCGGCCGCGGTAGCTGCCACCGATTGAACCTAGCCCGTCACCTGAGGCGCTCGGCGCGCAGCGCCAAGTCTCGAAGGGCGGCGGCCCGCGTGCGCCGCTTGCTCATTTGCGCCAGCACCCCGCCCGACCATCCTTCGAGGCTCGCTGCGCTCGCACCTCAAGCGATGACGGGGAAATTAAGGTTTCTTCAGCCCCTCGGCGACGGCTTCGGTCTGTTGCGCGGCAGGCCCAAAACATGAGAAAATACGCCGTTCGCCGCCCGTGCGGCAACGCGGTCCCCTAACGATGAGCCGATCGAACCTTGCGACATTGCGGTTGCTGGGCGCCTTCACGGTCGAGGTGACCGCGGCACGGCCGGTCGCGATCGCGGTACGTTCGCGCAAGGCGCGCGCGCTGCTCGCCTATCTGGCGATGAAGCCAGATTGGAAAGCGAGCCGCGAGGAGCTGGCGACGCTCCTGTGGGGCGACAATCCGGACGCACAGGCGCGCCACAGCCTGCGCCAATGCCTCGTCTCGCTGCGCCAGGATCTGCGTCTGCTCGCGCCCGACATGCTCGACATCGGGCGCGAGACGATCGAGCTTCGCCCCGATGTGCTCGCGGTCGATGCGCGCGAGCTTGCGGCAAGCGCGACTGCATCCGACCCGGCCGCGCTCGCGCGCACCGCCGATCTGTGGCGCGGCGCCTTCCTTGCCGATCTCGCGCTCGACATCGAGGAGTTCGACGCATGGCGCGGGCGCGAGCAGGATCGCCTCGCCGGCGTGGCGGCGCAGGCCTTCGAGCGGCTCGCGGCAAACGCCGATGCCGCGAATGACGGCGCGCGCGCCGTCGCGGCGGCCGAGCGGCTGGTCGCGCTCGACCCGACACGCGAGGACTGGCAACGCCTCGCGCTGAAGATCATCGCCCGGCATCGCGGCCGCGACGCCGCGCTCGAGCGCGCGCGGCTCTTGACCAACCTCCTGCGGACGGAGCTCGACGTCGCGCCCGGGGCCGCGACGCGGGCGCTGATCGAGGAGATACGGAACGGTCTGATCGCGCCGGCCGCGCCGATCGAGGCCGCTGCCGAGGCTAAAGCGACAAGCGAGACGCCGCCTCTTCTTCCCTCTCCCCAACGGGGACAGGGTGACGCGCCAAGCGCGTCGGGTGAGGGCATCTCGGAGTCTCGATCGAAACTCCGAGTGCCCCTCACCCCGACCCTCTCCCCGTCGGGGAGAGGGAGCGCTGGCGCCGAGCGCCCCTCACCCTCACCCTCACCCTCACCCTCACGTAGGCGATTTTCCCTGATTACGGCCACCATCGCCGCGGCCTGTATGGTCGCTGCCGGGACCATCGCAGCATTTATGTTCACCGGCGCGCCCCACACCACGGCGATCAAGACCAAGCCCGTACGGCCCGCACTGGCGAGCGCGGTGGTGCTCCCCTTCTCGCTCGACACGCCCAGCGACACGCCGGACCGCGACTTCGCGCGACAGCTCACCCACGCGATCACGGCCGACCTCGCGGTCTACGACATGCGCATGATCTCCGATCGCACCGCCGGGCTTTATCGCGAGGCCGAGGTGGACATGGCGCAGCTCGGCGCCGACCTCGACGTCGGCTACGCGGTCGTCGGTCATGTCGACCGCACCGGCGGGCGGCTGCGCGCCGACGTGCAGCTCATCGACACCGCGACCCGCGTCACCTTGTGGTCGGACCAGATCCAGGCGCGGCCGGGCGAGCCGGCGCTCACCGCGGACGCGATCGCGCCGGGTTTTGCCCATGCGCTGGTGATCAACATCGTCTATGCGGAGACGCGCCGGCTGCACCCCGAGCCCGGCCGGCCGGAGCCGGTCGGCGCCCTCCTGCTGCGCGCACGCGCCGCCCAGGCACGCGGCTACCTGCCCGGCAATGCGGCGGCCGCGCTGCGTCTCTTCACCGAGGCGCTGCAGCGCTCCCCGCACAGCCAAGCGGCGCAACTCGGCGTCGCGCGCATGAACCTCATCAGCGAGATGAATTTCGTCGACATCGGCATCACACCCGACCTCGCGCACGCCGAGACGCTGATCAACGGCGTACTGGCGAAGTCTCCCAATTGGATGAGCGCGCATTTTTCCCTCGCGATGCTGCAGAAGCGCCATCGGCACTATGCCGAGGCCATGCGGTCGCTCGAGCGCTGCCTCGAGCTCAACCCCGCCTTCCTGCCGGCACGCGGCCAGATGGGCGCGCTGCTCGTGCGCATGGGTCAGCCGCAGAAGGGGCTGGAGGTGATCGAAGAGACCATTCGGCACGCCACGCCGAACGATCCCTTCATCGGAATCCTCTACCTGTTCGCCGGCGAGGCCGAGCTCGAGCTCGGCCACAACGAGGCGGCGCTGCGCTGGGTCGAGCGCGCCGGGACCTTCATGCCGGGCGCGCCGCTGGTGCAGGCCTGGCTCGCCGCGGTCTATACCGCGATGGGCGACCAAGCGAACGCCGAGAAGCACGTCGCGGCGCTCAAGGTCATGTCGCCGGCCGGTGCGCAGCGCTATGCGATGCGTAAGTGGGTCGAAGGCGAATGGCCGCGCACCCGCATTCTGAAGGAACTGCGGGTGGCGCTCGCGGGGCCGCTGTAGAAATTTTCCCGACAGAACGATCAGGTCCGCGCCTTTTGACGATGCGCGCCGGGAGTGTGCATATGCGCTGCAGAACGTTGACGACGATCGCCGCCGCCTTCGTTCTTTCGGGATGCCCGCCATGAGCCATGCCGATCCGGTCCTCCTGCATGCCGCCGGAAGCCTGCGCGACGCGCTGAACGAGGTCGCCGCGTCCTACGAGAAGTCGAGCGGCATCAAGGTCACGGCGACGTATGGCGCCTCCGGAACGCTGCGCGAGCAGATCGGGCACGGCACCCGCGCCGAGGTCTTTGCCTCGGCCAACATGGAGCATCCGCTCGAGCTGGCACGCGCCGGACGCAGCGGGCCGGTCGCGCTGTTCGCGCGCAATCAGCTCTGCGCGCTGGTGCGCCCTGGCCTCGCCGTCACGCCCGCGACCGTGCTCGACCGCATGCTCGAGCCGCAGGTCAAGCTCGGCACTTCGACGCCGCGCGCCGATCCGTCCGGGGACTATGCGTGGGAGGTGTTTCGCAAGGCGGACGCGATCCGCCATGGCGCCTTTGCGTCGCTCAGCAAGAAGGCGCTGCAGCTCACCGGCTCTCCGATCAGCCCATCGGCGCCGGTCGGCCGCAATCTCTACGGCATGCTGGTCGCGCAGGGGCGTGCCGACCTCTTCCTCACCTATTGCACCAACGCCAAGGCAGCCGTGGGCCAAAACCCCGGCCAGCAGATCGTCGCGCTTCCCGATCAGCTCGCCGTCGGCGCCGACTACGGCCTCACCGTCATGCTCACGGCCTCGCCGGCCGCCTGGCGCTTCGCGTTTTTCATCCTGTCGAATGACGGGCAGCACATCCTTGCGAACCACGGCTTTGCGGCACCGGGGCTAACGCATTGAACGGGCGCCCTCCCGCGCGGCTTTACGTGATCGGCGCAATCTGGTTCATGTGGCGCCCCAAGCATGATCCCGAAAAATGGGTACCGGAATGAGACTGGGCTACTTCACGATGCCGGTGCACCCGCTGCACCGGAACTGGACTGAAACGCTCAAGCAGGATCGCGAGGCGATCATCCTCGCCGACCAGCTCGGCTTCGCCAGCGCCTTCGTGGGCGAGCATCTCACCGACAAGGCCGAGAACGTCACCAACTCGATGACGTTCCTGGCGACGCTCATCCCGGCGACCAAGCAGATCAAGCTCGCGACCGGCACCGCGAACCTCGCGCAGAAGCATCCCGTGCTGATCGCGACCCAGGCCGCGATGTTCGATCATCTCGCCGAGGGCCGCTTCATCCTCGGCGTGAGCCCCGGCGCGCTCACCTCCGACTCGGAAGTCCTCGGCACGCTCGAGGTCGACAAGAACCAGCTCTTCGCCGAGGCGATCGATGTGATCCTCGCGATCTGGGAGCGCGATCCGCCCTACGACATCGACCTGCCCAACAACCGCTTCAAGGTGTCGACCGGCAAGACCATGGCGCTCCATCTCGGCGTCGGCTACCTCGGCAAGCCCTACCAGCAGCC
>DASXCK010000095.1:0-13795 GCA_036491235.1 Xanthobacteraceae bacterium
ATCGAGTGGGAGTGAGCGCGGGCTTTGCGCCGCGGCTTAGAGTCTTTCCGCTGAATCGGATTACGGACTCGTCATGGCCGGGCTCGTTTCGGCCATCCACGTCTTTACCCTAAGCAAGACGTCGATGCCCGGCACAAGGCCGGGCATGACGTGGCACGCAGGAATCTTCTCGACAGATGCCGAGCCTCAGCATTTGGATGAAAAACCCTCGCCAAGTGCGATTTTGCCGCCCTGCAACTACCGGCGATCTACACGGGATCACGAGTTTGCTTTTTCGGTTTCCGAGATCGCGACGACCCATCTTTCCCCGCTCGGGATGACGACGCTGCCGTGCTTCGTTGGCGATGCCGACCTCTTACTGGTGAGGGTGCCGGGTACCGACCTGCATCTGTACGGAACGGTTTGGCTCCTCACACAGGGGGAGACACGCAAGACGAAGCGCGTGCGGCTCTTCACCGAGTTCGTATCCCGCAGGTTCGCCGCGTATGCGCCGCTTCTCGCTGGACTGTCCGCATCGCGCGACTGACCCTGCGCGGATGAGCGCGGCAACATTCCCGCCCGAGCCTCGCGTCACGGCGAACCCGAGGGCTCGCAACGACACCAGCTGGCCCCGCCGTGCCGGCGCCATAAATCGCCGTTGAATTTCCTGCTGTTATCCCAGTTAGGTCACTCCGCCAAAATTGGACAAGGGCAGGGAGGTCCGGAGCCGTGCGGCGGCCCCACTGATGTCAAGCGATTTTCCGGCTTCGTTTCGCGCGCCCGGCCCGTGGCGCCGACGCAGCTACCGCGGCTGAGAAAATAATCGCGAGGCTGTCGGAATTTGTCGATCCGGCCCGTCCTTGGGCCATGAACCGCCACGAGGAGGAAGCCATGCGAGACCTGATCCTGAAGATGCACCTGTCGCTCGACGGCTTCGTGGGCGGCGCGGACGGCGGAATCCAATGGATTTTCGGCAGCGACCAGGAGGCGAAGGCCTGGACCGTCGAGTTCATATCGAAGGCCGGCCTGCACATCATGGGCAGCCGCACCTTCCAGGCCATGGCGGCCTACTGGCCGACCTCCACCGAGATGTTCGCGCCGCCGATGAACCAGATCCCCAAGGCCGTCTTCTCGCGACAGGGGCCGGCGATCCTGCGGAACGTGGCTACGGCGGCCGGCGCGGAAAGTTGGGCTAAGGCCTATGTGGCGAGCGGCGACCTGGCGGAGGAAATCGCCAAGCTGAAAGCCCAGGAGGGCAAGCCGATCATCGCCCACGGCGGGGCGACCTTCGCGCGCAGTCTCGTCGCCCAGGGACTGGTCGACGAGTTCGCCCTGCTGGTGCACCCGGTGGCGCTGGGCAAAGGCCTGCCGGTGTTCTCCGACCTCTCTGCGCCGACGCGGCTCAAGCTGATGAGCTCGAAGGCATTTCCGGGGGGCGCGGTGGCGCAGATTTATCGGGCGGCGTGAGGCCGGTGCCGAAGGTCAGCGCGTGCCCAGGTTGAGCGAGAGCGAAATCCGGGGGGCCTGACATCACACGATTTTCTAGCTTTGTTTTGCTCGTCCGGCGCCGTTTGCGCGGGCGAGCGGAGGGTCATGAAATTCCTCCTGTTATCTCAGTGAGGATATTTTGCCAAAATGGGCAGGGGCGGGTGGGCCGCCATGCCTCACGCGGGCCAGATGAAATCACGCAATCTTCCGGCGTCATCTTGCTCGCTCACCTTTGTTGTGCAGATGCGGACGTAAGGTCCTGAAATTTCTCCTGTTATCTCGGTTGGGTTCAATCTGCCGAAATGAGCGTGGACGCGTCGTCTTTCGGGCCGCATTGAGATCGTTCACGTTTCTGCGTTGGCTTTGTTCTGCCAAGTTGGGTTCGTTCGGGCCGGTGGGGTTCGTTTGAGCGGAAGCATCCTCGGCGGCTCTCGTGCAACCCATCCGCGTTGGGAAGGCGTCGCGGCTTTCTTTCCTTGTGCCCGCCGTAGCCGCGACGCAGAGCAACCGTAGAAGCTCCGTCCTTGTCTCGCGTCAGCATCGCGCTTCGACGGCGAATTGGCAACAAAGGGTGCCGACTATCACCACTTTTCGCATTGGCGCCCGGTGCCAACGGTCAACACCTCTCACGTGGAGCCGCTCTTTACTGTTTGAAGCAGTGTTCGCGGTGCCATCGTAAGAAATGGGGATGCGGTCGATCGGGTGCTCGTCTAGGTTCAATCGCTCGGCCGCTTTTGGTGATCAGAGTGCGAATACTGTCCGGATCGTTGACCTGCCGAGACACTAAGATTTCGAGGTCATCAGCAAGGCTAATCAATCCGCGATCGAACATCCAATGCGCCGTGCCAGAAAGCGCAATCCCGTTACTGACGATGTCGGGTCCGTTTGCCTCAACAGGCCGAATATGCGCTGCCGCCACCTCGGCGCGGCCACTGCCGTTGATCAGCCTCAGGCCCGTGACTGCACAGCGCTCGTCATATGCGCGCAGGACCACCTTGCGGAAGACGCGATCGCGGATAATGCGCGACGTCAATGAACCCACCCGTTCGCGCTCTTGCTCGTGTTGAAACGGTATCTGGTCTTCATGCGCGCCGGGGCCGAGGCTGGGTTCGTCCACGCGAGGTAGAAGAGGCGCGCTATCTTCGAGTCCTTGTCGAAGGATGCTGTTGAAATCCGCACTGGACAGTGGCCGGATAGCCGCTTGAGCCCGACCCGATATACGGCCCTGGGAATTTAGCACGCCAGTTTCGATAATACCGGTGCGTCCACTGAACGGGACCGGATTGACGAAGTCGAGATAACTGCCGGGCTCGATCACAGCGATATACATGCCCGGTGCCCCGGGGTCGGGAATGATTTGCTGAACCTTGGCGACCGCAAAATACCCGCGGGTTTCAGTGACCTTGCGCGGTTCGTAATAGACGATCCAATCGCGTAAGCATGCTTCGGCCCGCTTGAGGTACTGGCTGGGAAATTGATATTGCTCAGCAGGGCTGTCGTCGTAGATCGAATCTGCGCGGTGGATGAAAACGCCGAATCCCATTCGTCGAGTTTAACGCCCTTGGCGGGTTGACCGCCATGCCGATCTCCGCGACATGAGAAAAATCAAGCGGTAGAGGCGGTGAAGTATTACGCAAGTGACTCGTGAGATGCGAGCGCAAGCGGCGCCGCATCGGCCGTCGCCCTTCGAGGCTCGCTTCGCTCGCGCCTCCGGGTGACGGGCCCGGCGGATTTGAATCGCATCAAGCCGAGGTGCGCCCAAATGCGTCTTGCCGAAGCCCCTGACATACGCGCCCCGCAGGCGCTACGTTGCCGGCGAGCCAAGCTTGCCCCACCACACCGAGGACCCAAATGCCCGACACCCCCTACACGCCGCCGAAAGTCTGGACCCCGAAGAAAGACGCCAGCGGCTTTCGCTACGCCAGCACCAACCGGCCGGTCGCCGGGCCGACGCATGAGAAGGAACTCCCCCTCGGGCGCCATCCGCTGCAGCTTTATTCCCTGGGGACGCCCAACGGCATAAAGGTCACCATCATGCTAGAGGAGCTGCTGGCGCTCGGCCATCGTGGCGCCGAGTACGACGCGTGGCTGATCAAGATCGGGGAGGGCGACCAGTTCGGCAGCGGCTTTGTCGGCGTCAACCCGAACTCGAAGATTCCGGCGCTGCTCGACCGCTCCGAGCCCAAGCCCGTGCGCGTGTTCGAGTCGGGCGCGATCCTCGTCTATCTCGCGGAAAAGTTCGGAGCTTTGTTGCCGACCGAGCGCGCCGCGCGCGCCGAATGCCTCTCCTGGCTCTTCTGGCAGATGGGCAGCACGCCGTATGTGGGCGGCGGGTTCGGCCATTTCTACGCCTATGCGACGACCAAGATCGAATATGCCATCGACCGCTTCACCATGGAGACGAAGCGCCAGCTCGACGTGCTCGACCGGCGCCTCGCCGACAGCGAATACATCGCGGGCGATAGCTATACGGTGGCCGACATCGCGATCTGGCCCTGGTATGGCGGGCTGGCGCAGTTCAACCAGTACGGCGGCGGCGAATTCCTGTCGGTGCACGAGTACAAGCACCTGCAGCGCTGGACGACGATGATCGGCCAACGCCCGGCGGTGAAGCGCGGCCGCAAGGTCAACAAATTGAGCGGCGATCCCGCCGGTCAGCTCCACGAGCGGCACGACGCCGGCGATTTCGACTCGAAGACGCAGGACAAGCTCGCGGTCGCGGGGAGTTGAGGAGCGCACGCCGTCATGGCCGGGCTTGTCCCGGCCATCCACGTCTTTCTCGGCGGATCGCCAAGACGTGGATGCCCGGCACGAGGCCGGGCATGACGACGTCCTGGTTGAGCGGCATTTCGCGTACTATATGCAATGCAGGCGCGCCGGCAGCGGCGCGCCTTCGCGTTTGCAACGGAGTCTTTGATGGCAGATCTTTCGTCATTTCCGATCACCAAGCGTTGGCCCGCGCAGCACCCCGACCGGCTGCAGCTCTATTCGTTTCCGACGCCGAACGGCGTGAAGGTCTCGATCATGCTGGAGGAGATCGGGCTGCCGTACGAGCCGCACACCGTCGTCATCGGCAAGAACGAGTCGTGGACGCCGGAATTCTTGTCGCTCAATCCGAACGGCAAGATCCCGGCGATCGTCGATCCGGACGGGCCGGGCGGGAAGCCGGTCGGCCTGTTCGAATCCGGCGCGATCCTGCTTTATCTCGCCAAGAAGACCCGCAAGCTGCTGCCGGACGACGAAGCGCAGGCGTGGGAGACCATCCAATGGGTGTTCTTCCAGATGGGCGGCATCGGGCCGATGTTCGGACAGGTCGGCTACTTCCACAAATTTGCCGGCCGCGAGATCGCGGACAAGCGGCCGCTCGAGCGCTATGTCGCGGAATCGAAGCGCCTGCTCGGCGTGATCGAGACGCGGCTCGACGGCCGCGATTGGATCATGGGCGAGTACACGATCGCCGATATCTCGATGCTCGGCTGGGTGCGCAACCTGATCGGCTTCTACGGCGCGCGCGAGCTCGTGGCGTTCGACAGCCTCGAGCACGTGCCGGCATGGCTCGAGCGCGGCCTGGCGCGGCCGGCGGTGGCGCGCGGGCTGGAGATTCCGAAGCGGCCGTGAGTCAAAGTGATTATCGTGATTGGAGCCTGGCCGAGTACGCATACACCAAACCCGTCACCTGAGGCGGCGCGTAGCGCCCCTCGAAGGGTGATCGGCCGGGGCGCTTCAGCGCGGGCGCAGCCGGCACCGCATCGGCGGTCGCCCTTCGAGGTTCGCTTCGCTCGCGCTTCAGGGTGACGGGTTAGGGGAGAGGCGCCCATGCCGCTGCAAAACCGCGTCAGTCCGTTCGGCGAACTGCTGGCGGTCCCCGCCCGCGGCACGCTGTTTGGCAATCGCGGCGGGCGCTTTCACACTGATGCGAAGACGCTCACGGCGCGGCGGTGGGCGTCGCGGCGCTGGATCTGCTGCGTGCTCGACTTCAAGGGACGCCAGCGCGACGTCTGGGGCCGCTTCTATACCGAGCTGTTCTTTCTCGACGAGCCGACCGCGCTCGCGGCCGGCCACCGGCCGTGCTTCGAGTGCCGGCGCAAGGACGCGGAAGCGTTTGCCGAGAGCTGGCGGGCGGCGCATGGGCTGAGCGCGCGGCCCCTGGCCGACGCGATGGACGACGTGCTGCACGACGAGCGCCTGCGCGGACGCGACAAGCGGCTGCATCCGCGCGTGATCGATGCGCTGCCCGACGGCGCGTTCGTCGCGTTGGACGGCCAGGCCTTCGCGGTCCGCGGCGATGGGCTGCTGCATTGGACGCCGCAAGGTTATGACACGCGCCGCGCGCGGCCGCACGGCGTCGACGTCGACGTGCTGACGCCGCCGGCGATCCTTGCGGTGCTGTCGGCGGGCTTTCAGCCGCGTTGGCATGCGGGTGCGGGCGGCACGTAAGCGCGAAATCGCGTCACACTTGTCACTCCCGCGGTTCGCGCGGCAAGGCTATCTCCACGATCGAGCGCGAGCGAGATCGCTCCTGATCACACAGAAGGAGAGCACGTCATGAACACGCCACCGATCGTGTCGCCGCAAGCGTGGAACGCCGCGCGCGAAAAGCTTCTGGTCGACGAGAAGGCGATGACCCGTGCGCGCGACGCGCTGGCCGCCAAGCGGCGGCGGATGCCGTGGATGGCGGTGGACAAGGATTATGTGTTCGAGGGGCCGCAGGGCAGGGCGAGCCTGCGCGACCTGTTCGAGGGCCGCCATCAACTGATCGTCTACCGCGCCTTCTTCGAGCCCGGCGTGCACGGCTGGCCGGAGCATGCCTGCATCGGCTGCTCGCTCGGGGCCGATCAGGTCGGCCACCTCGCGCATCTCAATGCGCGCGACACCACGCTGGCCTACGCTTCGCGCGCGCCGCAGGCCGACGTCGCGCGGCTGAAGGCGCGCATGGAGTGGGTGATGCCCTGGTACACCATCACCGACAGCTTCGACGTCGACTTCGGCGTCGACCAGTGGCACGGCCACAACGCGTTCATCCGCGATGGCGAGCGCATCTTTCGCACGTACTTCATCAACGGGCGCGGCGACGAGGCGATGGGCACCGTCTGGAGCTATCTCGACATGACGGCGCTCGGCCGCCAGGAGGAATGGGAGGACTCGCCCGAAGGCTTTCCGCAGAGCCGACCATACAAGTGGTGGAATTGGCATGATGCGTACGTCCCGGGCGCCGCGCCTGATCCGAAATGGGTCGCGGTGTCGGATGCGGGCGAAGCGGCGTTTCGCAAGCGCGAGGACTAACGCGGATTCGGTTCACATTGAATCACGTCGTCATGCCCGGCCTTGTGCCGGGCATCCACGTCTTGGCGGTCCGGCAAGGAAGACGTGGATGGCCGGGACAAGTCCGGCCATGACGGATCGACGAAGCGCCCCCGAGACGTGTCAGCCCGGTGGCTGTTCCCCAGGCGTAACGGAACTGCGTCGGGGTTTGAGCCGTTGAGACCGGATAACCTGACAGAGGATCGGAATGACCATGCGGCCGGACCGTTATCGCAACGCAATCGTTCCGCACATCTATGTCGAGGGAGCCGCGGACGCTATCGCATTTTACCGGCGGGCGTTCGGTGCCGAGGAGCTGTTTCGGATTGCCCGCCCGGACGGTAAAATCCTGCACGCCGAGATTTTGATCTGCGGCTCCGTGCTGATGATCGGCGATCCGGGCGACAAGCTGTATGGCGAGCCGCGCGTCACAGGAGCCTGCACGGCCAGCCTCCACATCTTCACGGACGACAACAAGGCCGTGCTGCGCCGGGCGGTCGAGGCCGGCGCGGAGGTGGTCCAGCCGCCGACCGAGATGTTCTACGGCGCCAACTCGGCCAGCGTGCGCGATCCCTATGGCCATGTCTGGATCCTGTTGTCGTGGAAGCAGGATCTCGCGCCGGCCGAGATGGAACGCCGCGGCAACGCCCTCCTGGCGGCGCAATGAGCGCCTGACCTTCGCGGGACGTAGGTGCGGCGGGGTCTCGCGAGATTAACCTGCGTCATTGCCCGCGAAATCGGGCAACCCAGTAATCACCAGCGGCCGCGTGGAACGCCGACGGATTCGCTGCGGCGCAGGGGATCGCCTCGCTCGAAGCGGGCGATGACGTCGGTATGCGGGGGGCTCGGTATGCGGCGGGCGATGACGCTGGTATGTGGGGCGAGGTAGACGTCGCTCTTCGCTGCCGCAAGGCGCGAGCCGACGAGCTTCCCGGCTTGATATGGGCTCGAACTAAAAATCTTCAAGAATTGCCAAGCGTCCTGCTTTCCCCGTACCTGCGTCGCGAAACGCGGGAGGGTGCACGAGCATGCGGGATGCGAGCGTCTTGATCGTGGGTGCGGGCCCGACGGGGTTGATGCTGGCCGGCGAGCTGGCCCTGGCGGGCGTCGATGTGGCGGTGGTCGAGCGGCGCGCAAGCCAGGACCTCGTCGGTGTGCGCGCGGGCGGGCTGCACGCGCGCACCATCGAGGTGCTCGATCAGCGCGGCATCGCGGATCGCTTCCTCGCGCAGGGAAAGGTGGTGCAGGTCGCAGCTTTCGCCTGGATCCGCCTCGACATCAGCGACTTTCCCAGCCGACACCCGTATGGGCTCGCGCTGCGGCAGAACCAGATCGAGCGCATCCTGGCCGACTGGGTCGGCGAGCTCGGCGTGCCGATCCATCGCGGACACGCGGCGACGGGCATCGCGCAGGACGAGACCGGCGTCGACGTCGCGCTGGCCGACGGGCGCTCGCTGCGGGCAGAGTATCTGGTCGGGTGTGACGGCGGGCGCAGCCTGATCCGCAAGGCTGCCGGCATCGATTTCCCCGGGTGGGATGCGACGACGAGCTGCCTCATCGCCGACGTCGAGGTGGCGCAGGAGCCGCCGTGGGGCGCCCGCCGCGATGCCAAGGGCATTCACGGCTTCTCGCGACCGGAAGGTGGCGGCCCGGTGCGGGTCATGGTGAGCGAACAGCCGGCCGGGCCGATCGGGCGCAGCCGCGAGCCGACGCTGCACGATCTGCGCGACGCGCTGATCGCGGTGTACGGAACGGACTACGGAATCCATAGTCCCGTCTCGATCTCGCGATTCACCGACATGACGCGGCAGGCGGCCGCCTACCGCAACGGGCGCGTGCTGCTCGCCGGCGACGCCGCGCATGTGCATTTCCCGGTGGGCGGGCAGGGCCTCAATATCGGCGTGCAGGACGCGGTGAATCTCGGGTGGAAGCTCGCCCAGGTGGTCCAGAAGACATCGCCGGAAAGTCTTCTCGACAGCTATCACGCCGAGCGCCATCCGATTGCGGCGCGCGTCCTGCGCAACACGATGGCGCAGACCGCGCTGCTGCGCCCGGACGAGCGCGTCGACGCCCTGCGCGAGAACGTGTCGGAGCTGCTCGGCATGGACGAGCCGCGCAAACGGTTTGCCGCGATGATGTCCGGCCTGGATATCCGCTACGACCTCGGCGAGGGGCATCCGCTGCGTGGTCGCCGCATGCCCGATCTCGCGCTGATCACCGCCGACGGGCCGCGGCGCACATTCACGCTGCTGCACCGCGCGCGGCCGGTGCTGCTGAATCTCGGCGCGCACGGGCAATCCGACATCGCGCCATGGGCCGGACGGGTCGCCTCGGTCGACGCCGAATATGCCGGCCCGTGGGAGCTTCCGGCGATCGGCGCCGTCGCGGCGCCCACGGCCGTCCTGATCCGGCCCGACGGCCACGTGGCGTGGGTGGGAGAACACGGCGAGCAGGGGCTCGTCGACGCGCTCACCACCTGGTTCGGGCCACCGGCGGTTTTGGCGCGCCCCCGCTCATCGCCGGCCGCGAAATAGCTTCTGCAGCGGTCTCACGGTGTCGACGGTGCGGTACGCGAGCCGCGAGAGGAATCGGCGCATCCGCGAACGCGCGTGCGGCGCCAACTGATGCGAAGGGGGGCCGGGACCGTTCGATGCGGCGCGCCAAGTTCCCCGGGGTTTCGCTGTTCGCTCAACCCGGATCACGCCCTCACGGCAACGCCTAGCGCGGCACGCGTCCCGCCTTGATGTAGTCGACCATCTGGGTGAGCACGGTGCCCCAGCCTTGGTGGAAGCCCATCTGCTCGTGCTTCTGGCGGGCTTCGGCGTTGCCGTGGATCGCAACCGCCTTGTAGCGCGTGCCCGATCCGTTTCTTGCGAGCTCGACGACGGCGGTGAAGAACGGTTGCGGCGACGGCCGATAGCCGCCTTGCAGCGCGTCCGTGACGACCAGCCGCTCGAGCGGCGTCACCTCGAGATAGCATTGCGTGTTGGGGTACTCCTGGCCCTCGGGCGAGCGCATGATGAAATTGATCGCGCCGCCCGGGCGCAAATCGAGATCGCACGACGTGATGGTCCAGGGCTTCGGCGCAAACCATTGGCGCAGATGGTCCGGCGTCGTCCAGGCTTTCCAGACGAGCTCGACCGGCACGTCGATCTCGCGCTCGAGCACCAGATCGAGCTCGGGGTTGATCTTGATCACGGACGACGTCATTTGAACTCTTCCTCTTTCATTTTCATCAGATAGCTGTCGAGCTGGTCGAAGCGCCGTTCCCAAAGCTTGCGCTGTCGGCCGAGCCAATCCTCGGCGACCTTCATCCGGTCGGGGGCGAGCTCATAGGTGCGGGTGCGGCCGGCCTTGCGCGAACGGACGAGGCCGCTTCCTTCGAGCACCCGGAGGTGTTCGAGGAAGGAGGGCAGCGCCATGTCGTAGCGTGCCGCGAGCTCGCTGGTCGGCGCCGGATGGGCGCTGAGCCGCTCCAGGACGTCGCGCCGCGTCGGGTCCGACAGCGCGCGAAAGACGCGGTCGACGACGGCGGGATCGTGCGCCCCGCCGCCATTTCGTCGTGCGCCGCCGTAGGTCCGTGGTGTCACTGCTTGCCGCTCCGCGCGCGCCATGGCGTGGCCCTGCTGTTCGCGCGGCCTTATGCGCAAAGACGATACTTAGGTCAAGTCCTAAGTATCGACTTTCGGCAGACGGTCGACGCTGCGTGCCTTCGAGCAATGCTCGAAACGAGAAAGCGGATGACGTCGTTCGTTGCGCGTGCAGCCGGTTTCGGTCTCACCCACCCGTGGGCAGCAAGGCGAGTTTGCCGAGATAGTGCGCGCTGAGCGCGCGGTGGGCGTTGGCGGCCTGCTCCAACGAAAAGGTGCGGGCGACGTGGACTTCGAACGGGCCGGCTGCGATCAGGCGATTGAGCTTTTCGAACACCTCCGGCCCGGCTTCGTCGCCGGCATATGTTTCGACCGTCACGCTCGGGCGAGCTTTCGGCGTCGGCTGGACGCCGCGCGGATAGGCGACGCGGCCACCGTCGCGGACCGCCCCCAGTGCGCGCTCGGCTGCCTCGCCGCCGGCGGTGAGAAGGGCGGCATCCATGCCGCCCGGCGCGAACTCGCGGGCCGCGGCGAGGACATCATCCTTGCGCCCATCGACCGCGAGATCGGCGCCGAGGCGCCGGCCAAGCGCCACGCCGTCGTCACCGGAGGCGACCGCAAACACCCGAACGCCCATTCTCTTGGCAAGCTGCACCGCCAGATGACCAAGGCCGCCGCCGGCGCCGAAGATCAGGAGGGACTCCTGCGCGCGGAGCCGAAGCGTCCGATCGAGGCCGAGAAGCGCCGTGATTGCGTCGACCGGCATTGCGCCTGCTTCCACGACGGTGAGGTCGCCCGGGATCGGCGCGACGAACCGGGCGTTGACGACCGCGTACTCGGCGTAGAACCCGCCCTTGGGGTTGATGTGCCGGTCGGCGTACACGCGGTCACCTTCCTTGACATGCGTGACGTCCTTTCCCGCCGCCGCGACCGTACCGGCGCCATCGAAGCCGATCACATAGGGGAAGGACGGTTCGACACCGTGCCGTCGGCGAAAAAGGTCGTGGAAGGCGCCTTCGCGCTCCCATCGGTCCCACACGCCCACGCCGACCGACTCGACCCGGATCAGGACTTCATCCGGACCAACCTCGGGCACAGGGATCGTTTGAAGCTTGAGTTCATCCACGCCGCCGAACCGGTCGATGGCGGCCGCCCGCATGGTAACCGGAGTGTTCTGCGCCATGATCATCGCCTCCAATGACTGAAACTACCCGTCAGGTAGGCAGTTTTGAATTCGTCGGTAGAGCCTCGCGGGCTTTTGCCGCCTCGTCGCAATTTTGCGGGTCGGCACGGGTTCCGGGCGAGGAGCAAGGAGCCCGGATTGAGCGGAAGCGAAATCCGGATACCTCATTTCCACCTTCATGAGTCCCGGCTTCGGAATCCGGGTTTCGCTTCCGCTCAACCCGGGCTACGCCCTGGCCGCGAAGCCGCATGCCAAGCCGCAGGAGAAACCGGATGAGACCCGTATCGAGCTATCGGCTGCACGGTTCGCCATGGGACGCGCTTGTCGGCGAATGGGAGATGGCGGCGCCGATGTTCCCGGGCGCGCGCGGCCGGGCCGTGTTCGAATGGCGCGAAGGCGGTGCGTTCCTGGCGCTGCGCTCGGATCCGCCGGAGCCCGCGCCGGCAAGCGTCTGGCTGATCGGCGCCGACGACGCGGTCGAGGATTGTGCCGCGCTTTACACCGACTCGCGCGGCGTCTCGCGCGTCTACGCGATGCGCATGGCCGCGGGCGTCTGGTCGATCTGGCGCTACGCGCCGCCGTTCTCGCAGCGATTCGAGGCGCAGCTCGACCCGAACGGGAAGGTGATGCGCGGCACGTGGTATTCGTCCGAAGGCGAGGGACGGTGGAAGCCGGACTTCGATCTCGTCTACGTCCGGCGCGCGGCGGCGGCTGGTTGATCTGGTCCCCTGGATCGAGCGGAGAGTGAAATCTGGGGCGCTTGTTCCGCTCGCGACTCCCGGCTTTCGCTTGGCTCAACCGGGGCTACGCCGCATCGGCCACGACGCTCGAGCATGATCCCGAAAAGTGTGCAGCGGTTTTCGGAAAAGATCACGCTCAAACAATGAGCTAAAGCGCGATGACGATTCGAAGAAAAGTCATCACGCTTTGGGCGATCCGATCGACCTGACGTCGGCACCGGGAAACCCGGTCGCTTCGCCCAATGCGCGATAGCGCGCGATGTCCGCCATCCGCGCCGCCATGATGCGCTCCAGCACATCATAGGCGTCGGCGCCGAGCACGAGCCGCCGCGGCGGCTTGGCGTCCTCGACCACCGCGATCATGGCGTCGGCGGCCTTGGCGGGATCGCCGGGCTGGCGGCCGTTCTGGCCATAGAGAAAGTCCTCGATCGGTGCGATCACGGGCCGGTAGGCGTCGAGCGGCGCGGCCGGTCGCAGATTAGCATCGCCGGCGAATTCGGTGCGAAAGTTGCCGGGCTCGACCAAGGTGATCTTGATGCCGAACGGCGCGACCTCGTCGGCCAACGCTTCGCTCCACGCTTCCAGCGCGAACTTCGAGGCGCAGTATGCGCCGAAGCCGCCGATCGAGATCAGCCCGCCAATGCTCGTCAGGTTGAGAATGTGTCCGGCGCCGCGCGACCGCATGTGGGGCAGCACCTCGCGGGCGAGCTCCGCGGCCGCGAAAAAGTTCAGCTCCATCTGCGACCGCAGTTGCTCGGGCGCGAACTCCTCCACGGCGCCGAGGGACCCGCGGCCGGCGATGTTGGCCAGCACGTCGATGCGGCCAAACCGCACCAGCGCCGCCGCCACCGCCGCCTTGCGCGCCTGCGCATCGGTGATGTCCAGCGGTATGGCCAGCACGCGATCGCGGTCGAGCGCTGCCAGCTCCGCCAAGGCCGCGGCGCGCCGCGCCGTGACGACGGCCCTTTCGCCGCGCCGGATGACCGCTTCCGCCAGCGCCCGCCCGAAACCGGAAGATGCGCCGGTCACGAGCCAAACCCGATCCGCATTGCTCATCGCTTCGTCTCCTGATGCCGGCCTTGATATGGGCCGGACGGGCGGCGCGTGAAACCCGCGCCGGCGCGGCATCAGCCCGGAGCGTGCCGCACGTCACCAAATCGCCGCACCGGCGGTGCCAGCCGTACGCAAATGGAGACGGGGCCATGCCGTTGTCGATGTCGCGCCGAGCGGCGCTCACGAGCTGTTTACTGGCGATGCCGGCGCTCGCCACGCGCTCGCGCGGCGCGCGAGCGCAGGGGCGCGGCGATGGGATCGATCGCGCGGTGCACGACGCGATCGCGCCCGTCATGGAACGGAACCGGGTCCCCGGCATGGCGGTAGCGGTCACAGTCCGCGGCAAGCGATCGCTCTTCCATTACGGCGTCGCGTCGCGGGAGAGCGGGCAGAAGGTGACGGACGACACGCTGTTCGAGATCGGCTCGCTCAGCAAGACCTTCACGGCGACGCTCGCGGGC
>DASXCK010000096.1:0-28344 GCA_036491235.1 Xanthobacteraceae bacterium
CGCGCATCGGGCGTATCGCTCGCCGCCTGGCGCGCGAGCCTGGCCAGTGTTTCCTCGACGCCGCCGAGCGGGTCCTTCACCACCGACGGGGCAGCACTCGGCACGCTCGCGGTGGCGGCGGCGTCGTCAAAAAGCGGATCGGCCCGCGTCGACGTCAGTGTCGAATCCATTCGCACCCCCTCCCCCATTCCCGATGTGACCTGACACCCGGCTACGGCTGCGTAGCCGCAAACAGGTCACTTCGGCTTGACCAAAGGAAGGCGAGAGCGAGGACTGGTTGGGGCAATCCGCGTTAGCGTAAAGGAGCACGCATGGAACTCTTGCCGGTGCTTTTTTCCGGTTGGGTCATGCCGAGTTGCATTGTGGCCGCGCGTTACTCTTTGATCTCGGTTTTCAAGCGCCGCGCGTGCTCATGCGGGTTCGGCTGGAGGATCAAAACACCTCCGGCGCCGGGGCCGACACAGAAAGCCCCGCCATAAATTTTGAGTCGCGAGGCGATAAATTCGAGCGTCAATTACTCGGCCTAAACCCTTCATCAACCGACATTGCTTAATTTGATACCGACGGGGACGGTGCCTGGTCGCGCAGGCTCCGTGCGGGTGAGTTTTTCAGTTGGCGTATCCGCAGCTCGAGGCCCGCGGCGCTCGAGCCCCCGCCCCTTCGTTAAGTCCATTTTGCTTTGACCTTGAGCGCCTCCAGCGACTGCGCCGCATCGGCCAGAAGCTTGCCGTAGTCGAGCGCGGTGAAATCGCCTTTGCGGCGCAGGACGCGGCCGTCGACCACGACCGTGTCGATGTCGGCCGGCCCGGCAAGGTGCACCAGCGCGTCGTAGGGATCGCCGATCTCGCCGAAATGCGGCGCGCCGGTGCGCACCAGGATGATGTCCGCGCGCTTGCCGGGCGTGAGCGAGCCGGTCTTGTCGGCGAGACCGAGGTCCTGCGCGCCCACGATGGTCGCCATCTGCACGAGCTTCTTGGTGGTGAGCTTGAACTTGCCGCCGGTGCGATGGCGGTTGACGGCCTGCAGCAGGTGCATGCGGGCGAACATGTCGGCCTCCTCGGCCGTCACGTTGTCGACCGAGATCGAGACCAGCACGCCCGCCTGCATCATCTCGATGAACTGCATCTCGCCCGAGCGCGCGGCCTCGCCGATCGGCGACGTGCTGTAATGCACGCCGTGCTTGGCCAGCGCCTCCCAGTCGGCCGGCCCGGTGTTGAGCGGATGGACGAGCTGGAGGTCGGGCCCGAGCAGGCCGGCGCCATTGAGCAACTGGATGGCGGCGGAGCCCGAGGTGTGCAGCGTGATCGGCAGACCGAGCGCGCGCACGGCGTCCCACTCCTTCTTGGCCACGGCGGCATCGATCGCGCCGCGGGTGCCGCCGGTCGAGCCGTCGACATTGCGCGAGCAGATACCGAGGGTGAGCATTGCGTCACCTGCCATGTCGCGCTTCAAGCGTGCGACGTCGGCGACATCCATCGGTTTGTCGTCCGGCATGCCGAGCGCCGGCCCGTAGGCAAAGCGACCGCGCAGGCCGCTATCGCGCATGGCCTGGACCTCGGCATCGGCGTGCGCCGGGCTCCTCACATTGTGCGCCCAGTTGTGCGTGGTGGTGATGCCGGCCGCGAGTGCCAGGGCGAGGCTCAGCCGCACGCTGCGAAAGCTGTCCTGCGGCGTGTAGTGCAGGCCGAGCCCGAAGGTGACCGGGAAATAGGTCTTCTTCGGATCGTCGGCGCGCATCACGGGCCGCAGGAACGTCGTCCAGTGATGCCAGTGCGTCTCGATCAAGCCCGGCATGCAGATCATGCCCTTGCCGTCGATCGTCTCGGCGCCGGGCGCCGCGACATTGGCAGCGATCGCGACGATCGCGCCATTGCGCACATGAACGTCGCCGGCCGGCAGGTCGCCCATCTTCTCGTCCATGGAGAGGACATGTGCGCCGCGGATGACGAACTCGCCGCGCGCCGGGAGCGCGGTGCCGGACGGCGGCGCGCTTGCTTGCGGGCCCGCCTGCGCGGCCGCGGGCTGCGGCATGAGAGCGGTCGCGCCGAGCGCCGTCGTGGCGGCGAGCAAGGTCCGCCGGTCGAGTGAATTGTCGCGCATGCTGGTCTCCCGGAGCGCCGTCTGTCGGCTGGACACAAAGCTAGCGCCGATTGCGCCGAGCGGGCAATTGGATGTGGACGGGCCGGTGCCCACGCTTCGCTTTACCCGTCCTGCGGGCTCATTGATGCTTGCGTCGCAATGTCGTGCCGTTGATGCCGGTCACGGCCTTCGCGGGGCCGCCGATCACGGGTGCGCCGGCCCCGATGCGCACCAGCGCCGTGCCATTGAGGGTACCGCGTGCCGCCGGGGTCGACGTCATGGCTCCCGGGTGCCATGCGTTCGAAGCCGGCGCCGCTGTTGGCGTCGTCCCAATTGTCGCCACATGGGCCGGCTGCTGACCCCAATGCGCAATGGTCGCGCGGCGCGCCACTGCAGGTGAATCGATCCGTATGCCGATCGCATTTCGCAGCGGCGTCGCCGGGCCTGCCAAGCTCGGCGGCCGCGGCCGCGCCGACGGCTTGGGCGTTGCGGCCCGCATCAGCTGAAACAGTCGGTCGCGCGTGCTCATCGGCGGGCCTTGCGGGACCGTCGGGACGACGCGCACACCGGGGGCGCTGAGATTGCCGCGGCGACCGAGCGACGCATCGGCGGCAGGCGGCGGCGATTGGCCGATATCATGCGCGGCGGCGTGTGCCGGGGCCCCTGCCCCGGCGGGCGCCGTCGACGATCCCGCACTCTGCTGGGCCGTTCCGGGCGTTCCCATGGCGGCGACGAGCAGCGCCGCGGCGCCGATGCACCGGCTGAGTCGTGCGACATCATGGGGGCGCGCGCTTGCCATGCGCCATTGATGTACCGTCTTCGACCGTGGCCGTCGAGTAGCGGCCGCGACAGGTTTGCCCCCGCTTACGGGACGCGCGATCCTCGCGGGGCGCATGCGCTGCGGCCGGACGGCCATGTGGTTGTGGGCGCCGGGTCGAGCGCCAAGGCCGTGACGAATACCTCGCGCAGCCGACGCTTGCTGATGGCATCGACAAAGCGGTGCAGGGTCGCGTCGCGGTCAGGATACGCGGACTCTACGAGCGCGCCGCACACGAGGGTGCTGGTGCGGGCGAAATAGCTGAAGGTGACGTGGCCGCGTACGCTCCCCAGCGCATCCAACTCGCAGGCCCGGGCAAGGACCGCCCGGCGGTCGACCGCTTCGAGAGTCACCGCGAAGCGGACAACGGCGAGCAGCCAATCGTGGAGCTTGCGCTCGCGCCACTCAGCGTCGTCGCGGCGGTCGACATTTCGGAGCACCGCACAGGCCACGTCAGCAATAGTTGTCGACGGTGACGGCGGAAATCGAATCGGCCTCACACGATGGCCATCGCGGCGCCGACGACTGAGGGGTATCGCGCGTTGGAGCCCAGGACAGCGTGTCGATCAACGCGCCCAGGATCGCGAGCGCGAGCACCGGATGGCTGAACGTGGCGGTGTCGCCGAGCCAATCAGGGACCGCCCATGGCGAGCCGATTGCGCAACGCCACTCGCCGTCCTCGTGGACGAGATGCCGGATTGTGCGCGAGCGATCGAGATCCGCGATCGCCAGGGCCGCATCGGTCCACGCCTGTGCGTCGATCAGTGCGCGAACCCGTTGTGTCCGCGCCATGCCGTGAGGGACTGCGCAACGCGCGCCGACGAGGTCGAGCGCAGCGGACACCAACGCCGACGTGGCGGCCGGCGCTTGGCTGATCTCGTTGTGCAGTCGCGCGGAGGAGCGGCGGATGTCCGGCTGAAACATGGTTCGTGACCCGGCAGACGCATCGATACGACCGAAACATCGCGTAAAGCGCATAGGGATTCGAGGTCAGCCCCGGGGCGACGATATAGGAAAGGCATAAAGGCCGACCCGTCGCGGCCTCACGGCTCACCCCCATGCAAATCGCCCTGCGAGCCGCGTGGTAAGGTGCGATCGCCAAATTGAAGGAGGACCTCCATGACGGTGCTCGATACTTATTCGCTGCAAGGCAAGGCCGTGCTGGTGACCGGCGCGGCCTCGGGCATCGGGCACGCCATCGCGACGGCGTTCGGCGAAGCTGGCGCGGCGGTCGGCTGCGCCGACATCGACGCCGGCGCGGCGGCCGAGACCAGCGATGCGATCGTGGTGGGCGGCGGCAAGGCACTGCCGATCGCGTGCGACGTGAGCGAGGAGCGGGACGCGGCAGCGGCCGCCGCAGCCGTCAAGGATGCGTTCGGCGCGATCCATGTGCTCGTCAACGCCGCGGTCGCGACCGATCCGAGCGGCACCGTGCTCGACTATACGCGCACGGACTGGGATCGTGTCTTTGCCATCAACGTCACCGGCGTCTTTCTCATGAGCCGCGCGGTGCTGCCGGCGATGATCGCGGCGGGCGGCGGCAGCATCATCCACCTGGCCTCCCAGCATGCCCGCGTCGGCGCGCCGGGACGTGCGGTCTATTGCGCGACCAAGGGCGCGCTCGTGATGCTGGCGAAATCGATGGCGATCGATCACGCCGGGCAAAATATCCGGGTCAATGCCCTCTCGCCCGGCGCCGTGGAGACGCGGCGGATGACCTACCGTTACGGCGACATGGCGGCAGCGCGGGCTGCGCTCGGACCAAAGCATCTGCTCAAGCGGCTGGCCGCGCCCGACGAGATCGCGCGCGCCGCGCTGTTTCTCGCGAGCGACGCCTCGAGCTTCGTGACCGGCTCGGATCTGCTGGTAGACGGTGGGTTCACGGCGGTCTGACCGCCACTCCGTCATGCCCGCGCTTGTCGCGGGCATCCACGTCTACCTTTCTTCAGCCAGCAAGGGGTGGACGGCTGGACCTAGACGAGCGACCCGCCTTCGCTTGCTGCGCTATTGGGCCGCATGAACGCGCGCGGTCAGCGCATCGGCGCTTTCGATCAGGTAATCCGAGTAGCCGTCGTCGATCGCCGCCATGGCGGCGCGGACGTCAGCCCGCGTCGCTTGCGTCGGCTCGACCAGCGGCAGCCGCAGGCGGGCCGACATCAGTCCAAGCAGGCTCAAAGCGTATTTGACCGGCGCTGGATTGCTCTCGCGAAAAAGCGCGGCGGTCAGTCGGGCGTGCAACTGCACGAGCCATTGGACGTGTATCGCATGACTATTGCGGCGCTGCAGGTAGAGCATCCGGCACAGGCTCGGCGCTACATTGGAGGTGACCGAGATGCAGCCGTCGCCGCCCTGCGCCAGATACGCCGGCGCGGTGGCGTCGTCGCCCGAGAGCAGGCGAAAATCCGAGCCGAGGCGCGGGCGCAGCCGCGCGGGCCGGGTGATGTCGCCGGTTGCATCCTTCAGGCCGATGATCTGGGGCAGCTCGGCGAGCCGTGCGACGGTGTCGTCGGCAAGCCCACTGATGGTGCGCGACGGCACGTCGTAAAGGAATAAAGGCAGGCGCGTCGCGCCCGCGATGGCGCGAAAGTGCGCCTCGATGCCGGCCTGCGTTGGCTTGTTGTAGTAGGGCGCGACCGACAGGATCGCGTCGGCGCCAGCGGCTTCCGCGTCGCGTGAAAGCTCGACCGCATGCGCGGTCGCATTCGATCCGGCGCCGGCGATGACCGGCACCTGCCCGCGCGCCACCGCGGCTGCGATGCGGATCACCTCACGGTGCTCGGCCGACGTCAGCGTCGGCGCCTCGCCGGTCGTGCCGCAGACGACGAGCGCGGTCGCGCCTTTGGCGACCTGACGCGCGCAGAAGCGCTCGAATGCCGCTCCATCGATCG
Source organism: Xanthobacteraceae bacterium (assembly GCA_036491235.1). GTDB lineage: Bacteria > Pseudomonadota > Alphaproteobacteria > Rhizobiales > Xanthobacteraceae > JAVDCA01. Next base: position 5,785 of record DASXCK010000096.1, read on the forward strand.
CGTCGTCGGGGCCGAATGGCGTCGGCACCGCGGGCGCGTAGCCAGAAAGGTTGGAAACGTGCCGGCCGATCGTGGTCATCGGCGTCTCCTCCTGATGAGGGTGTGGGTGCGAGTGCCCCGACAGGTCAGGCGACCCGGCGCGTCGGCTCGGCGTGGAAATCGGATGATGGCTGGGGAGGTGACGAGGGAGGATTCTTGCCTGCCGGGCGACTCATGTCGAGCTCCAAAACGCCGGGCATCATCTTGATCGCTTGCGGCTGTCTGCCGGTCTCGTCCATGGCGAAGCGGATGGCTTTGTTGCGATCGACAAAAAGGCCGCCGCACAGACCGCGCTCGTCCTGGACGACCCAATGGCCGCGGCTGTCTCGGCCGACCAGGAAGATATTCGGCGCCGTGACGCCGTCTGTAGAGGGAGGTTCCGATTGTTTCATGGCTGGTTCCTGTTCACGAGAAAGAGTGGCGGGCATCCTCGGCGGGACGCGACCGCGGAGCGTCCAGGCGCCGCGCGAGCGAGCGATGACGCTGCTCGAATCGTCGTACTTCGAGCGCGGCTTGGCGAATGCGACCCTCGGCGTAAAGCACAGCGAGGCGTCGGAACGCGACCCTGCTGCGCACCCAAACTCTTGTGCGAATTCTCTGGAGCGCCGTAGCCGGCGAGCGCGCAACCAATCTTGAGGCGATCGTATTCATGACCGATCTCCTGCGTGGCCGGGAATTTGCGCGCGGCTGCATAGGAATTCGAGGCGACGGGGCAGCAAACGATGTAGGCGCCGCATAAGTGCGGACGCGATGTTTATCCGGCATTTATAAGAATGGCGTCTGGCCCGTCTCGTTTGCCTATCCCAGGCGCGCTAAATCACCGTCCTGGAAAGAAATCCACCCGTCGTCGAGGCCTTCCTCATGCCCGCAGTCATGATATCGATGGCCCGAGGCCTGCTGCAGTTGTTAGCTGGGCTCGCCAAGCCCATCACGATCTATCCGACCCAAACGTATCGACCGGAGGCGCACTGCATGCGCGGCCCGGGACCTAAGTGGCGTGAAAAACATATGCGGTGAGCCATTGCGCGGATCCGGCGGGTATGGATCGCCGGCGGTCAGAGAAGCCCGCCCACGTACGCGCGCTACCTGACCGGCGCGTCGTAAACCGCGCCGTCCCGGGCGGCACTCACGACATCACACGGGAAAAATGCGGGGCAGCCCGGTTGCAGTCGCGCGATTTCAATAATTAGGCAGCTTTATCCAAGCACCGCGTGCGGACGATCTTTATGGGATTCCTATAAAGACATCGTCGGGCCCGTCTCGAAAACCTACGCCGCGAATGGCACCTACGCGTCGCACGAATCCGCGCGCACCGAACGCGTGCGCCGCAAGGAGCATCCCATGATGGACGTCATCATGCTCGCCATCGGCCTCGGCTTCTTCGCGCTGTCGGTAGGCTACGTCGTGGCCTGCGACAGACTCTGAAGGAGGTACCCATGATCTTCGACTATTCGCTCGCCGGCCTCGTGACCGTGGGGCTCATGATTTACCTCGTCTACGCGTTGCTGCGTCCCGAGCAGCTCTGAGGGGCAACCAATGACCGTCATCGGCTGGATTCAGATCGCTCTTTATTGCGCGATCATCATCGCGATCACGCCCGTGCTCGGCGCCTACATGACGCGCGTCTTCAACGGCGAGCGCACGTTCCTCTCGCCCGCCCTGCGGCCGGTCGAAGCGGCGATCTATTGGGCGGGTGGCGTCGACGAGCGGCGCGAGCAAAGCTGGGTGATCTATGCGGTCGGCATGTTGTTCTTCCATGTCGGCGGTTTCATCATCCTCTACGCGATTCAACGCTTCCAGGCCGCGCTACCGTTCAATCCGGCCGGGCAGTCGGCAGTCGCACCGGATCTTTCGTTCAACACGGCGGTGAGCTTCATCACCAACACCAACTGGCAGAACTACGGCGGCGAAAGCACGATGTCGTATCTCACCCAGATGGTCGGCCTCACCCACCAGAACTTCCTCTCGGCCGCGACCGGCATCGTGCTCGCGATGGCGCTGATCCGCGGCTTCGTGCGCGCCTCCGCCCGCACGGTCGGCAACTTCTGGGTCGATGTCACGCGCTGCACTCTCTACATCCTGCTGCCGATCTGCGTCGTCTATGCGCTCTTCCTCGTCTGGCAGGGCATGCCGCAGACCCTCGGCCCCTATGTCGACGCGACGACGCTCGAAGGCGCCAAACAGACCATCGCGGTCGGCCCGGTCGCGTCGCAGGTCGCAATCAAGATGCTCGGCACCAACGGCGGCGGCTTCTTCAACGCCAACGCGGCGCATCCGTTCGAGAACCCGACCGCGTTGTCGAACTACGTGCAGATGATCTCGATCTTCGCGATCGGAGCCGCGCTCACCAACACGTTCGGCCGCATGGCCGGCAATCAGCGCCAGGGCTGGGCGATCCTCGCCGTCATGGGCGTGCTCTTCATCGCCGGCGTGACCGTATGCTACTGGGCCGAGGCGCACGGCAACGACATCCTCAATGCCATGGGCCTCACCGGCGGCAACATGGAGGGCAAGGAGGTCCGTTTCGGCATCCTGGGCTCCTCGCTTTTCGCCGTGATCACCACCGCTGCCTCCTGCGGCGCCGTCAACGCCATGCACGACTCGTTCACGGCGCTCGGCGGCATGATCCCGTTGATCAACATCCAGCTCGGCGAGGTCATCGTCGGCGGCGTCGGCGCCGGCCTATACGGCATGCTCTTGTTCGTCATCCTCGCGATCTTCGTCGCCGGCCTGATGGTGGGCCGCACGCCCGAATACGTCGGCAAGAAGATCGAGGCGAAGGAGGTCAAGATGGCGATGCTCGCGATCCTGATCCTGCCGCTGATGTATCTCGGCTGGACCGCGATCGCGGTGGTCTACCCGCCGGCGGTCGCCTCCATGGCCAATCCGGGACCACATGGATTCAGCGAGGTGCTCTACGCCTACACGTCGCAGACCGGCAACAACGGTTCGGCCTTCGCGGGCCTCACCGGCAACATCTTCTTCTACAACATCACCGGCGCCGTCGCGATGTTCATCGGCCGGTTCTGGATGATCATCCCGGCCCTGGCGATCGCGGGCTCGCTCGCGGCCAAGAGGTCGGTGCCGCCTTCGGCCGGCACGTTCCCGACCACGGGCGGCCTCTTCGTCGGCTTGGTCGTGGGCGTGATCGTCATCGTCGGCGGCCTCACCTTCTTCCCGGCGCTCGCGCTCGGCCCGCTCGTCGAGCATCTCGCGCAGATCGCCGGCACGACATTCGCGGGAGCGAATTGACCGTAGCCCGGATGCCGGCGCCGGGCGCCGTAATCCGGGAAGCAATTTCCCCGCATTCCGCTTCGCGCCATGCGGGCTACGATTTGGAGTAGGACCATGGAAACCTCGCAGATCCGCAAGCGCATGCCGGTGTCGGCGCTGTTCGATCCGAAGATCGTCGTGCCGGCCATTGGCGCATCGTTCGCCAAGCTCAACCCGCGCACGCTCATCAAGAACCCCGTGATGTTCGTGCTCGAGGTGGTCTCGGCGCTCACCACCGTCATCCTGGTCCGCGACCTCGTCACCGGCGGCAAGACGCTCGCCTTCGATTTCCAGATCGTGCTGTGGCTGTGGTTCACGGTGCTGTTCGCGAATTTCGCCGAGGCGGTCGCCGAGGGACGCGGCAAGGCGCAGGCCGATTCGCTGCGCCGCCAGCGCACCGAGACCAAGGCCAAGCTCCTCAACGGCACCGATCGCGCGAGCTATCGCCTCGTTCCTGGCACCCAGCTCAAGGTCAATGACGTCGTGTTGGTCGAAGCCGGCGACTTCATCCCGTCGGACGGCGATGTGATCGAGGGCGTCGCCTCGGTCAACGAGGCGGCGATCACCGGCGAGTCCGCGCCGGTGATCCGCGAGTCGGGCGGTGACCGCTCGGCTGTCACGGGCGGCACGCAGGTGCTGTCCGACTGGATCCGCGTGCGCATCACGGCGGCGCCCGGCTCGACCTTTCTCGACCGCATGATCCGGCTCGTCGAAGGCGCCGAGCGGCAGAAGACGCCGAACGAGATCGCGCTCGACATCCTGCTCGTCGGCCTCACCATCATCTTCGTGTTCGCGACCGTGACGATTCCGAGCTACGCGACATACGCGGGCGGGTCGATCTCGGTCATCATCCTGGTGGCGCTGTTCGTGACCCTGATCCCGACCACGATCGGCGCGCTCCTCTCGGCCATCGGCATCGCGGGAATGGACCGCCTCGTGCGGTTCAACGTGCTCGCCATGTCGGGCCGCGCCGTCGAGGCGGCGGGCGACGTCGATACGCTGCTGCTCGACAAGACCGGCACCATCACGCTCGGCAACCGCCAGGCGACCGACTTCAAGCCGGTGCGCGGCGTCAGCGAGCAGGAGCTGGCGGACGCAGCGCAGCTCGCTTCGCTCGCCGACGAGACGCCGGAAGGCCGCTCGATCGTCGTGCTGGCCAAGGACAAATACGGCATCCGCGGCCGCGACGTGGCCGAGATCGGTGCAAAATTCATTCCGTTCACGGCGCAGAGCCGCATGAGCGGCGTCGAGCTCGGCACGTCCTGGGTGCGCAAGGGCGCGGTCGACTCGATCCTCAACTACCTCAATATGCTGGCACCCGCGGCCGCTGCGGCAGGCGGCGGCGTGCGCACGCTTGCACCGGCCGTAAGCTCCGAGGCGGCGCGCGACGTGCAGGCGATCGCCGAGACGATCGCGAAATCCGGCGGCACGCCGCTCGCTGTCGCCCGCGATGGCAAGCTGCTCGGCGTGATCGAGCTCAAGGACATCGTCAAGGGCGGCATCCGCGAGCGTTTTGCCGAGCTGCGCCGCATGGGCATCCGCACCATCATGATCACCGGCGACAATCCGATGACCGCGACCGCGATCGCGGCCGAGGCCGGCGTCGACGACTTCCTCGCGCAGGCAACGCCCGAAGACAAGCTGCGGCTGATCCAGAACGAGCAAAGCAAGGGCAAGCTCGTCGCCATGTGCGGCGACGGCACCAACGACGCCCCGGCGCTCGCCCAGGCCGACGTCGGCGTCGCGATGAATACCGGCACGCAGGCGGCACGCGAAGCCGGCAACATGGTAGACCTCGATTCCAATCCGACAAAGCTCATCGAGATCGTCGAGATCGGCAAGCAGCTTCTGATGACGCGCGGAGCGTTGACCACCTTCTCGATCGCCAACGACGTCGCAAAATACTTCGCCATCATCCCCGCGATGTTCGTCGCCTTCTATCCACAGCTGCAGGCGTTCAACATCATGCGGCTCTCGACCCCGCAGAGCGCGATCCTCTCGGCGATCATCTTCAATGCGCTGATCATCGTCACGCTCATCCCGCTGGCGCTGAAGGGCGTGCGCTATCGCCCGATCGGCGCCGGCCCCCTCCTGCGCCGCAACTTGCTGATCTACGGCGTCGGCGGCGTCATCATTCCGTTCATCGGCATCAAGGCGATCGACATGGTCGTCACGGCCTTGCACCTGGCATGAAGAGGACTGCTCGACATGCGGAGATCTTTCAGCAGCGAACCCACCCGACGTCGTCGCCCTGGGGCGCTCGGCCGCAGGCGGCGCCTCGAAGGGCCTGTGCGATGCCGCTGGCCCCGCTCGGGCCGAACCGTGGCCGATCATCCTTCGAGGCTCGTTTCGATCGCGCCTCGGCATGACGGATTGAGATTCTGAGGAGATAAGACAATGTTGCGCGAAATCCGTCCCGCCATCGTCCTGGTCGTCGCCCTCACGCTGATCACCGGCCTGTTCTATCCGCTGGCGATCACCGGGGCAGCGAACGTCATCTTCCCGAAGCAGGCGCAGGGCAGCCTGATCGAGCGTGACGGCAAGGTCGTCGGCTCGGCGTTGGTCGGCCAGCTGTTCGTGTCGGACAGGTATTTCCACGGGCGCCCGTCGGCGACCAACACGCCCGATCCTAAGGACCCGAGCAAGAACATCGACGCGCCCTACAACGCGGCCAACTCCTCGGGCTCCAATCTCGGGCCGACGAATAAGGCGCTGAAGGACCGCGTCGCGGCCGACATGACGAAGCTCAAGGCCGAAAATCCGACGATGCCGGTGCCGATCGACCTTGTGACCACCTCGGGCAGCGGCCTCGATCCGGACATCTCGCCGGAGGCCGCCCGCTTCCAGGTGCCTCGGGTCGCCAAAGCGCGTAATATGCCGCAAGAGCGCGTGCGCGCGCTCGTCGCCGATCACACCGAGGGGCGCCTCCTCGGCCTGTTCGGCGAGCCGCGCGTGAACGTTTTGCAGCTCAACCTGGCCCTCGACGCGGCGGCCAAATAGCCCGGCGGCTCACGGTCCGCCAGACGCATTCGGTACCGATGGCAGACCAGCGACGCGATCCCGACCAGCGTCCATCGCCGGAAGCCCTGCTGGGGGCCGCCCGGCGCGAGGAAGGACGTGTCGGCAAGCTGCGCATCTTCGTCGGCGCGGCGCCCGGCGTGGGCAAGACCTACGAGATGCTGCTGCAGGCGCGCGCCCGCAAGCGTGACGGCTACGACGTGGTGATCGGCGTCGTCGAGACGCACGGCCGCCGGGAGACGGAGGCCTTGCTCGACGGCCTCGAGGTGGTGCCGCGCCGCCGCATCCCCTACCACGGCCATTGGCTCGAGGAGATGGATCTCGACGCCATCCTGGCGCGGCGCCCGCAAATCGTCCTGGTCGACGAGCTCGCCCACACCAATGCCGAGGGCAGCCGCCATCCCAAGCGCTACCTCGACGTCGAGGAGTTGCGCAGCCGCGGCATCGACGTCTACACCACCGTCAACATCCAGCACATCGAGAGCCTGAACGACGTCGTCGCGCAGATCACGCATGTGCGCGTGCGAGAAACCGTGCCCGATGCCGTGTTCGACCGCGCCGACGCGGTCGAATTGGTGGATCTCACGCCCGACGACCTGATCCAGCGGCTCAAGGAAGGCAAGGTCTACGTGCCGCGTCAGGCCGAGCGGGCGCTCGAGCACTTCTTCTCGCCCGCGAACCTCACGGCGCTGCGCGAGCTCGCGTTGCGGCGCACCGCCGAGCGGGTCGACGACGAGCTGCTGACCGAGATGCAGGCGCGCGCCATCTCCGGTCCTTGGGCGGCCGGCGAGCGGATCCTGGTGTGCGTCAGCGAGGATCCGCGCGCGGCCGGGCTCGTGCGCTACGCCAAGCGCCGCGCCGACCGCCTGCATGCGCCATGGACGGCGCTCTATGTCGAGACGGCGCGCAGCCTGCAGCTGACCGAGGAGGAACGCGACCGCGTTGCGGACACGCTGCGACTCGCGGAGCGGCTCGGCGGCGAGGCGGTCACGATCCCGAGCGGCCTGCGCCGCATCGCGAACGACGTTCTCGACTACGCGCGCGAGCACAACGTCACCCAGGTCATCATCGGCAAATCGACGCGCGCGCGCTGGTTCGAGATCCTGCATGGGTCGGTGGTGCACGATCTCGTACGCCGCTCCGGCAACATCAGCGTCAACGTGATCGCCGGCGACGACCTCGTCGGCGAGCCGATCCCGCGCAAGGCCGTGCGGGCTGCTGATGGGCCGCGGCGGTTCGACGTTCGTCCCTACGGCTTCGCGCTCCTGGCGGTCGCGATCGCGCTTGGCGTCGGCAAGCTGACGAAGCCCACCTTCGGCGTTGAGAACGTCGATCTGGTATTCCTCACCTCGATCGTGGTGGTCGCGGTGCGCTATGGCCTGCTGCCTTCGCTGGTCGCGAGCGTCGGCGCGTCGCTCGCCTACAATTTCTTTTTTCTGCCGCCGGTCTTCACCTTCACGATCGCCGAGCCCACCAACGTGGCGGCGTTCGTATTCTTCATCCTGGTCGCGCTCATCGTCTCCAACGTCGCGGCGCGCGGACGTACGGCAGCCGTGATCGCGCACGGCCGCGTGCGCTCGATCGAGTCGCTCTATGCATTCAGCAAGAAGCTCGCCGGCGTCGGCACCATGGACGACGTGCTGTGGGCGACCGCCTATCAGGCGGCGCTGATGCTCAAGGTGAGCGTGGTGCTGTTGCTGCCCGAGGCGGGTACGATCGTCGTCAAAGCCGGCTATCCGCCCGAGGACACGCTCGATGAGGCGGACCTCGCCGCCGCCCGCTGGGCGTGGGACAACAACCGCGCGGCCGGCCGCGGTTCGGACACGCTGCCGGGGGCCAAGCGCCTGTTTCTGCCGATGCGCACCGGCCGCGGCGCGATCGGGGTCGTCGGCATCGACAGCGACAAGCCGGGCCCGCTGCTGACCCCCGACCAGCGCCGCCTGCTCGATGCGCTGATCGACCAGAGCGCGCTCGCGATCGAGCGCGTCAGCCTGGTCGAGGACCTGGAGCGGGCAAAACGCACCGCCGAGACCGACCGGCTGCGCTCGGCCCTTCTCACCTCGATCTCGCATGACCTCAAGACGCCGCTGGCAGCGATCCTCGGTACGGCCGGGACCTTGCGCAATCTCGCGGACCAGCTCACCGACGCGCAGAAGGCTGACCTGCTCGCCACGATCATCGACGAATCCGAGCGGCTCAACCGCTTCATCGCCAACCTGCTCGACATGACGCGGCTCGAATCCGGGGCCGTCGTGCCGAACACCGCCCTGCACGATCCGTCCGAGATCGTCGGCACCGCGCTCAACCGCGCGGCGAAAATCCTCGCCCACCATCGCGTCGAGGTCGAGCTTGCGGCCGGCCTGCCGATGCTCGAACTCGACGCGGTCTTGTTCGAGCAGGTGCTGTTCAACCTGCTCGACAATGCCGCGAAATATGCGCCGGCCGGCACGACGGTACGGATCGCGGGCTGGCAGGACAGCGAGTCCGTCTATTTGCAGGTGATGGACGAAGGCGGCGGCATTCCGGCCGCCGACCTCGAACGCGTCTTCGACAAGTTCTACCGCGCCCAAAAGGGCGACCAGGTACGCGCCGGCACCGGACTAGGGCTCGCGATCTCGCGCGGCTTCATCGAGGCGCTGCACGGCACCATCACGGCCGGCAACCGCACCGACCGCAGCGGTGCGGTCTTCACCATCCGGTTGCCGATCCCGGCGGCCGCCAAGCAGCTGGACACCGCCGCATGAGCGCCGCGCCGCTCAAGGTGCTGGTGGTCGACGACGAGCCACCGATCCGCAAGCTCTTGCGCCTCGGCCTGAGCACCCAGGGCTACGACATCCTCGACGCGCCGAGTGGACGGGTCGCGCTCGAGCTGGTAGCGCAGAAGCCGGACCTCATCATCCTTGACCTCGGCCTGCCCGACATCGACGGCCTCGAGCTCTTGCGCAAGATGCGGGCCGCGAACGAGGGCGTGCCGATCGTCGTGCTGTCGAGCCGCGGCGAGGAAGCCGCAAAAGTGCAGGCGCTCGATCTCGGCGCCGACGACTACGTCACCAAACCGTTCGGCATGGACGAGCTTCTGGCACGCATCCGGGCGGCGCTGCGCCACCAATTGCAGGTGCACGGCGAGCGGCCGGTCTTTCGCGTCGGCGACCTGTCGGTCGACCTCGTGCGCCGTATCGTCCGCGTGCGCGACAAGGAGATCAAGCTCTCCCCCAAGGAGTACGACCTGCTGCGCATCCTGGTGCAGCACGCCGGCAAAGTGCTGACCCACAGGTTCCTGCTCAAAGAGCTGTGGGATGACCTCACTGACGCGCAATACCTACGGGTCTACGTCCGCCAGCTCCGGCAGAAGATCGAGGAGAACCCGGAGCGGCCGCATTACATCCTGACCGAGACCGGGATCGGGTATCGGCTGCGGGCGCCGGAGTAATACTTTCTCGTCATGGCCGGGCTTGTCCGGCCACCCGCGTCTTTCTTATTGAAATGCCGGCAAGGAAGACGTGGATGCCCGGCCCAAGGCCGGCCATGATGCTATGAGTGGCCGCCTTCCTTGCCCGACCGGTCGGGATTTCGTAAGCACTGCCGTTCACTTGCCGCCCATGGAACTGCCCATGTCCCACAACACCCCCCGCCTCTGCTTCATCGGCTTCGGCGAAGCCGGCCAGGCGTTTGCGGCCGGGCTGAAGACAGCCGGCGTCACCGCCATGGCGGCGTGGGACGTTCTGTTTCCGGTACCCGCGGGCGCGGGGCTGCGCGCGGCGGGCGAGCAGATCGGGGTGCGGGTCGGCGCGTCGGCGGCGGACGCCATCCAGGGCTCGGATATCGTGATCGCGGCCGTGACGGCGGCATCGAGCCTCGAGGCCGCGCAGCAGGCAAAGCCCCATTTGCACGCCGAGCAGTTCTATCTCGACATCAATTCGGTCTCACCGGGCCGCAAGCAGGCGACCGACAAGCATCTGGCGGGCGTTGCCCGCTATGTCGACGTGGCCGTGATGGCGCCCGTGCATCCGGCGCGCCACCAGACGCCGGTGCTGCTCGCCGGTCCGCATGCGCCGGCGATCGAGTCCGTCATGCGGGAACTGGGCATGAAGCCCGCGATCACGGGTCCCGAGATCGGCCAGGCAGCCGCCATCAAGATGGTACGCAGCGTGATGATCAAGGGCATGGAAGCGCTGACTGCCGAGTGCTTCCTCGCGGCGACGCGCGCCGGCGTGACGCCGCAGATCCTGGCTTCGCTCGGCAAGAGCTTCCCGACTCTCGATTGGAACAAGATCGTCGCCTACAACCTCGAGCGCATGGCCAACCACGGCACCCGCCGCGCCGCCGAAATGGAGGAGGTCGCCGATACCTTGCGCGAGCTCGGCATCGATCCCCATATGGCCAACGCGACCGTGCAACGGCAGCGCCAGATGGGCAAGCTCGGCAAGGGCAAGGACATCCAGGACGCGATTGCGCAAGACGGTTATGCGACCTTGCAGGCTGTCGGTGCGGCGCTGGCGAAGACTGAGCGCCCGCACTGAATGCCCTTTTCCCGTCGCCCTTCGAAAACCGCGCGAAGCACGGCCTTCGAAGGGCGACGGCCATGCGATGCCACGGCGATCGTGGCGGCTCTCAGATCGATCATTCTTCGAGGCTCGCTACGCTCGCGCCTCAGGATGACGGATCTGGCGAAGGTGAATTGAAAAGACACCGTGTCTCTGACTGACAACAAAGAAACGCAAGCAAACGATGCGGGGGCAGCCCCCAAGGTCAGCTTCGTCTCGCTCGGCTGCCCGAAGGCGCTGGTCGACTCCGAGCGCATCATCACGCGGCTGCGCGCGGAGGGCTATGAGCTCACGCGCACGCACCAGGGGGCCGACCTCGTCATCGTCAACACCTGCGGCTTCCTCGACAGCGCCAAGGCGGAGTCGCTCGACGCGATCGGCACGGCGCTTGCCGACAACGGCAAGGTGGTCGTAACCGGCTGCATGGGGGCCGAGCCCGAGAGCATCACGGCGCGCTATCCCAACGTGCTCGCGGTCACGGGGCCGCAACAATATGAAAGCGTGCTCGACGCCGTGCATCGGGCGGCCCCCCCGCTACACGACCCGTTTCTCGATCTCGTGCCGCCCCAGGGCGTCAAGCTCACGCCGCGGCACTATGCGTACCTGAAGATTTCCGAAGGCTGCAACAACCGCTGCAGCTTCTGCATCATCCCAAAACTGCGCGGCGACCTCGTTTCGCGCCCGGCCGCCGACGTGCTGCGCGAGGCCGAGAAGCTGGTGGCGGCCGGCGTGAAAGAGCTGCTCGTCATCTCGCAGGACACCTCGGCCTATGGGGTCGATGTCAAATACGCCACGAGCGTCTGGAAAGACCGGGAGGTCCGGGCGAAATTTTTCGACCTTGCGCAAGCGCTCGGCGAGTTCGGCGCCTGGGTGCGGCTGCACTACGTCTACCCCTACCCGCACGTCGACGACGTGATCGCGTTGATGGCTGACGGCAAGATTCTCCCCTACCTCGACGTGCCGTTCCAGCATGCGTCGCCCGAGGTGCTGCGCCGCATGCGCCGGCCGGCGGCCCAGGAAAAGACGCTGGAGCGCATCGCCCGCTGGCGCGAGATCTGCCCCGACCTTACGCTGCGCTCGACTTTCATCGTCGGCTTTCCGGGTGAGACCGAGGATGATTTTTCGTTCCTGCTCGATTGGCTCGACGAGGCAGCGCTCGACCGCGTCGGCTGCTTCAAGTACGAGCCGGTGCGCGGCGCCACGGCTAACGATCTCGCGACGCCGGTGCCGGACGAGGTGAAAGCCGAGCGCTACGACCGCTTCATGCAGCGTCAGCAGGCCATTTCGGCGCGGCGGCTCAAGCGCAAGATCGGCACGCGCCAGCAGGTCATCATCGACGAGATTGGTGCGAGCGTCGCCACGGGCCGCAGCAAAGGCGATGCGCCCGGGATCGACGGCGCCGTCTATGTGGCGGCGCGCCGCCCGCTGCGTGTCGGCGAGATCGCGACGGTCAAGATCGAGCGCGCGGATGCGTACGACCTGCACGGGACCGCAGTGGGGTTCTAATTTCTTCCATGGCCTCATCCTGAGGGGCCGCGCGCAGCGCGGCGCCCCCTTCTCAAAGGATGGCAGTGCATGCAGCGGCTACCTCGTGGTTCGACACGCGGCGCTCCTCGCCATGAGGCGGAGATAGCTATGAGCTTCCGACCACGCGTACGATGGCCGTGGTCAGTTTGGCCAACTCACTTTCGGTGATGGTGAAAGCCGGCGTCAGATAGACGACGCTTCCGAACGGCCGAACGAACACGCCCTCATCGACGAACCGCTGGCGCAGGGCATCCAGATCGTCGACCCGCTCCAACTCGACCACCCCGATCGCCCCTTTCACCCGCACGTCCTTCACGCCGGCCAGTCCGCGGCAAGGCGCGAGCCCCCGCGCCAGCTGCGCTTCGATCGTCTTGACCTGTTCCAATCGCGGCTCGCGCTCGAACAAATCGAGCGACGCGTTGGCGGCCGCGCAGGCGAGCGGGTTCGCCATGAAGGTCGGCCCGTGCATCAGGGCGTGGCGAGGGTCGTCCGACCAGAAAGCGTCGAACACGCGGCCGCTCGCGACCGTGGCGGCCAGCGCCATGGTGCCGCCGGTCAGCGCCTTCGACAGGCAGATGATGTCGGGCGCTACATCCGCCTGCTCGCCCGCGAACATCGTTCCGGTGCGGCCAAAGCCGGTGAAAATCTCGTCGAAGATCAGCAGGAGTTCGTAACGATCGGCTAGATCGCGCAACCGGCGGAGCACGGCCGGGTCGTGAAAGTGCATGCCGCCCGCGCCTTGCACCAGCGGCTCGACGATGATGCCGGCGAGTGTGTCGGCGTGGCCCGCGAGGATGCCTTGCAGCGCCTGAGCGCTCTCCTCGTCCGTCGGCAGCGCGACATTGATGTGCGCCGGCAAGACCCCTCTGAACAGCGCGTGCATGCTGTCGTCGGGGTCGCTGACCGCCATCGCACCCGTGGTGTCGCCGTGATAGCCGCCGCGAAAGGTAACGAATCTCGTGCGCCCGCCCTGCCTGCGGTTACGCCAGAACTGGATCGCCATCTTGAGCGCGACCTCGACGGCGACCGAGCCGGAATCGGAGAAGAAGACGCGCTGCAGGTTGCCGGGCAGCAAATGGACCAGGCGACGCGCAAGGCGCAGCGCCGGCTCGTGCACGAGGCCGCCGAACATCACGTGCGGCATGGTCTCGGCCTGGCGGATCAGTGCGGCGCGGATATGCGGATGATTGTAGCCGTGGCAGGCGGTCCACCACGACGCGATGCCGTCGATGAGTTCGCGGCCGTCGGCGAGGATGATGCGGCAGCCGTCGGTCCGCGCCACCGCAAGCGGCGGCGCGGCCGTCTTCATCTGTGCGTAGGGTAGCCAGACATGCGGCCAACCGGCCGCATACCATTGTGGGGGCGCCGGGGTCGCCCGGTGTTCGCGGTCATTCATGACCGCATTGTGCCCGGAGACCGGGGTCGGGTCACGCCACCCAGAGGATGTGGTGGCGTCGAAAAGAAGGCTCAGAAAAGGGTGCCGACGCTGCCGTCGGCACCCACGGCTCGCTCAGGCGGCCTTGGCGACGGGTTTTGCCGCCTCGATGGCCTGCATGTAGAGGTCGAGAAGCGTCTCCTGCTCGTCGCGCTCCTGCTTGTCTTTCTTGCGCACGCGGATGACTTCCCGCAGCACCTTGACGTCGAAGCCGTTGCTCTTGGCTTCGGTGAAGATCTCCCGCTTGCCTTCGTTGAGCTCCTTGATCTCCTCGTCGATGTGCTCGATGCGCTCGACGATGGTCCGCAGCTGATCGCCTGCAATGTCGGACGGTCCGCCCATGGTTTACTCCTGGTCAACACGACCTCGGAAAATTCGGGCATTCGGCTCGCCGCATCAAGGCGAGCCGAAGTATGTGGTGAGCAAACCGTAAATGCAGTTCCCCTCGACGACTCGAACACAGGTTCTATCGCAAACCAACGCATTCTATCCCGCCGCCTTCATTATCGTGAGCTCCTTGATCTTTGTAGGCGTCCAGGGCTGCCCGCAATGAACAACCTTTGATAGACGATGGTGTCGATACTTCCGGAGCGGTAAACTAGCAGGCGTCGGCACGCGAGGATCTACGATGCGACTTCATCAAGTGAGGAGCTGTCTGGCGGCGTTGCTCTTTGCCGGTTTGACAGTGGCCGCGGCGTTTCTCGTTGGAAGCCGCAGCTTCCAATTGGTTCCCTATGTAATCGTGGTGGCGCTCGCGCACGCCGTCATACTTGGGCTGCCGCTCTTCCTGCTTTTGAACGCGTGGGGCCGCATCGGCATCGCTCCATCGATCGTTGGGGGATTCGCGATTGGTTGCCTGCCGGTCGGTCTGCTCACGTTTCCGGCCTGGCTAAACGAAAGCTTCAATGCGTGGAGTGGCGGCGCGCAAACCGTCGTCAACGGTGTCACGACCGTTGCCGGCTGGCTCGAATATCTGCAATTCATAGGCATATTCGGCAGTCTCGGCGCCATTGCGGGGGCGACGTTCTTCGCAACACTGCGGGTGACGCGCGATTTTTCGAATGTTGCCGGGCCGCATGCCGGGGGACCTCGCTCGTTGATGGCGAACGGCCTTCTCTTCCTCTCGGTTCTATTGACCGCCGGGGCATTCGCTTTGCCGGCGATTACGAGCGACCGCACATGCCACAACATGTTTCGCAATGGCCGCCAATCGGTCCGTTCTCGCGTGAACGTGGTGCTCGAAATATCCGCCGATGATTGGCTGCGCTTGACGAAGCTATTCGAAGAATTCGCAACCGCACATGAGCTCTCGTTCAGGAATAACAGCCGGAGTCCGTCCGATGTCGTGCAGGTGCTCAACCTCAGCCTTTGCAACGACTCGGGGCTGAACATTGAGGCACTTCAACAGCTATGGCACCAGGTGAAATCGGTGCCCGCCAACGGGGTCACGATCGGCATCTACGTTTTGCGTAACGGCTCCCAATGGCGCGGCATAGCGCACGATCTCGCCGCGAGGCTCGAATCAACCTGGCCCGGCAAGATAAAGTTCAAGGACGGCAACGGGCGGATCGTCCCGGCGCCGACGAATTTGCAGGCGCCCGACTGAACGACATTGGGCCTTAAAAAGTAGAGCCGCGCAAAGCGCGCTTAGCTTGCGGTTCGTGCGCGACCGCGCCCTACCCGGCCGCCGCCTTCGTGGTCGTCAACTCCTTGATCTTGCGGGCGTGCTGGACGGCGGCGCGTGCCCCCTCGTTGTGAGTGAAGAGCGCGAGCGACTCGGTCTCCGCCGCTTCGACGGGCGCGAGCGCCTGATCGTGGTAGTTGGCGCGGTCGGGATCGTTGCGAACCTTGCGGCGGATCCTATCGATGTCACGCCACATGCTGAGATATTTGAGCTGCTTGCGCACGCCCTCGATGATGACGCGGGGATAGAACCGCCACACCGCCTCGATCGGCAAGCCGGGGCGGCGATCGGTACGCCACTTGAGGCGAATAATTCCACTCTGCAGCGGGTGCAGGTTCTCGATCTCGACGATCGACGCGAAGCCGGCGAGCATCGTCGCCAGACGCGAGGGGCCGATACCCGTCACGACGGCGCGGCGCAGCAGCGTCTCGATGTGCTCGGGCGAATAGTAAAGCTTCCACGCCTCGCGATAGATGCCTTCCCATTGCTCCTGCGACATGTTCGGATGCGCCATCACGACATGTTCGAGGTCGTACTTGTTCATGTCGGGGTCCATCGCGACACCGCGCTGCCACAGCTTCTTGTGGTCTTCGGATCCCGGCAGCGGCGTCATGCAGACGAACTCGAGGATGTCGACCGGCAGCTCGCGCTGGATGATCTTGATGTCTTCCGCGATGCTCTCCGGCGTGTCCGCCGGGAACCCCAGGATGTAGCCCGCATACGTGATGACGCCGGCATATTTCCAAGCGAGCAGCATCTCGCGATATTCGGTGATCTTGTTCTGCCGCTTTTTCACCGCGCCGAGGTTGGCGGGATTGATGCTCTCGAGCCCGAGGAACACGCGCCGCACCCCGGCCTGCCTGGACTTTTCGATGAAATCGGGATTGCGGTGGCAGAGCGTGTCGACCTGGATGATGATCTTGAGGTCGCGGTCGGTGCCCTGAACCTCGCGCCGGATCTCGATGATCCGGTCGAGGATCACCTCCCAGTCCTTGTTGCGTGCGAAATTGTCGTCGGTGATGAAGAACCAGCTCACCCCCTGGGCAAGGTTCATCCGGATCAGCTGCTCGATGTCATCGGCCGAGCGCTTGCGCGACTTGCGGCCCTGCACGTTGATGATGGTGCAGAAGGAGCACTCGAACGGACAGCCGCGGCCGGCGTCGAAGCTGGTCATCAGCTGATAGGTGCGCTTGAGGTAGCGTTTCGGCAGGATCGGCGTCGGCGTCGCCTCGATCCCGGGCAACTGGTCCATGAAATTGTAGAGCGGCTTGAGCGCGCCGTTGGCGGCGTCGTGCAGCAGCGCGTCGCAGCGCTCCTCCATCTCGCCGGCATAGAGCGTGATGCCGAGATCGCGCGCGACCTGCAGGTCGGCTTGGGCTTCGCCGATCATCGCGAGGCAGCCGGACACGTGGAATCCGCCGATCGCCACCGGGACCCCGGCCGCGCGCAACGGCCGCGCGATATCGAGGGCGCGCGGAAATTGATTGCTTTGCACGCCGACCAGGAAGACCAGGCCGAAATTGTCGTGGCGGCGGAACCGCTTGATGAGCTTGTCGGGCCGGATGCGGGTGCTGATCTCGTCGGCTGCGTCGATGTCGATCTCGACATCCTCGCCGAGCACGCGGCGCTGCCGCGCATCCTCGAGCAGGCTATAGATCGCGGCGAGCGAATTCGACGGAATGAAGGCGCGAAACCACTGGATGACGTAGCCGTCGTCGTCGTAATGCGATGGCTTGATCAGCGCGATCTGAAAGCGACGACTGCTGCGACCCGCGCGCATCGGCGCCACGCGCGATGGCTGCGCGGGGATGCCTTGGGACGGCGCGGACCGCAATGCCTGACGGATCTGCATTTTTTCGAAATCCCCCCGAATTCGCGGCACAGGATACAATCTTCGCTGGCTTCCCGGAAGAGCCGGCGCGTTAATCGCGCATCGTCTGCGAGCCGATTTTGGATCAGTCGCGTCCGGCATCGCGGGCGCTTGCCTGCCAGTCGATTGGCGCGGAAGTCGGGCCCTTGATCCGCATCGGCCGATGGCGGCATTGTGGCCGGGCGCTGCGCGACACGTACGCCATGTGGGTTGCCGATGGATTCACTCGACGAATTCGCTGCCGAAAAACTTGCCGCGCTCGACCGCGGCGGACTGCGGCGCACGCTGGTCACGACAGCGCGCGACGCGCTCTATGTGGAACGTGGCGGGCGTCGGCTGCTCTCGTTCTCGTGCAACGATTATCTCAATTTCACCCAGCATCCCGCCATCAAGGCCGCGGCGGTCGCGGCGACCGAGCGCTATGGGGTTGGCTCGGGCGCATCCCGTCTCGTCACCGGCAACCATCCGCTCCATGCGGAACTCGAGGCGCGGCTTGCCCGCCTCAAGGGCACGGAAGCGGCCTGCGTCTTCGGTTCCGGGTTCCTCGCCAATACGGGGATCATCCCGGCGCTCGCGCGATCCGACGACCTCGTCCTGCTCGACGAACTGGCGCACGCCTGCCTGTGGGCGGGCGCGCGGCTCGCGCGGGCGCATGTCTTGGCGTTCCGGCACAACGACACGGAGCATGCCGAGGCGCTGCTGCGCACGCACCGGGCACGCCATCCGCGCGCCCTGGTCGCGACCGACGGCGTCTTCTCCATGGACGGCGATCTCGCGCCGCTGGCCGAGCTTGGGCAGGTCGCGCGACGCCATGACGCCTGGCTCCTGTCGGACGACGCGCATGGCATCGGCGTGGTCGGCGGCGGACGCGGCTCGACCTTCGCGGGATCCGAGCCCGCCGAGGTGCCGCTGCAGATGGGGACCCTGTCGAAGGCGATCGGCGGCTACGGCGGCTATCTCTGCGCCTCGCAGCCCGTCATCGAGCTCATGCATAACCGCGCCCGCACCCTGATCTACTCGACCGGCCTGCCGCCCGGGCCTATCGCCGCCGCGATCGCGGCGCTCGACTTGATCGCGCGCGATCCGGACTATGCGGCGCAGCCGCTCGCCAAGGCGAAAGCCTTCACGCGCCTTGCCGGGCTGCGCGAGGCGCAGAGCCCGATCGTGCCGATCGTCATCGGTGACGCGCAGGCGGCGCTGGCGGCAAGCCGGCAGCTCGAACGCGAGGGGTTCCTTGCGGTCGCAATCCGGCCGCCGACGGTCCCGGAAGGCACCGCGCGACTGCGGCTCGCCTTTACGGCCGCCCATCCCGATGCCGAAATCGAGCGACTCGCGGACTTGGTCCGCCAGCGGGTATACGCATGAGCGCCTATTTCATCACAGCGACCGGTACCGACGTCGGCAAGACCTTCGTGGCGCGCGGGCTGATCCGGGTGCTACGGGCGCGCCGCCGTGACGTCACGGCGCTCAAGCCGGTGATGTCAGGATTCGAGCCTGCCGAAGCGGCGGGCAGCGACGGCGGGCTCCTTCTGACCGCCCTGGGGCAGGAGCCGACGCTCGAGGCCATCGCGGCGATCTCGCCGTGGCGGTTCCAGGCGCCGCTCGCGCCCGACATGGCGGCCGAGCGCGAGGGGCGCACTCTCGACTACCCGGGGCTGATCGGCTTTTGCCAAAAGGCCATGGCGGCCAATCGCGACGCACTGCTGATCGAAGGCGTCGGGGGCCTCATGTCGCCGATCGATAGCGAGCACACCGTGCTCGACTGGATGAAGGCCGTCCGGCTGCCGCTGATCGTGGTCACGGGTACCTATCTGGGTACCCTGAGCCACACGCTGACGGCGCTTGACGTCCTCGCGCGCCATGGCCTCGCCATCGCGGCCCTGGTCATCAGCGAGAGTGTCGGCCGCCGTCCCGAGCGTCTGGACGAGACCCACACGACGATCAGCCGATTCGCGCCCGACACCCAAATCGTTGCGCTGCCGCGGCTGCCGGCCGCGAGCCTGGAGCAAGCAGCGTTCGATCAGATCGCCGACTGCGTGCGGTGAACGGCCAATGGTCCTCGAGAATTCACGCTTTAGGTATTCCGAAACCATTTTTCGCGTATAAGAAGCATGTCCGCCGATTGACGGGCGGCCCCATTTTCCGGCTCGTTCAAGCATTGCTCACATTTGCATGTCAGATATCAGATGCTGCGCGGCTCACGTCATGTCGCGAAACGTGGGCAGCTGCGGGCTTGGCGCCCACCCGCGACATTTTTTCTGCGCGTTTTCTTGCGCGACAATGCTTGGCATGACACGACGATACGTGCGACAGCATGACTGCGGCCGCAACTCCTGAAATCGATTTCGACCAGGCGACCGCGATGGCGGGGCGCGCCTTGCAGCTCATGGCCGAGCACAACGTGCCGGCGACGCCGCAGAATTTCGAAGTCTGGTTCAGCTATGCGCGCGGCGCCTCGCCCGAGCTCAATAAGGTCGTCAATATCCTGATCGCCAACAAGCGGGGTTTCGACGCGGCGACCAGCCATAGCCTTTATCTCACCTATGTCGTCGGCGAAGCCGGCCTTGCCGACAAACACGCCGAAATCTCCAACCAGCTCCACACGCTCATGTCGAGCGCGCAGGGCTATCTGGCGACCTCGGTGGCCGACAATCGCGATCATGTCGCCGCGCTCGGCGGCGTCGCATCTCAAATTGAAGAAGAACCCGCTGCGCCCGGCATCATTCGGAACCTGATCGCCGAGCTGTCGCGTGCGGTCGGGCGTGCCTCCGCGCTCGAGGCGAATTTCACGGCCTCGTTGCAGGAGCTCGACAAGATCCGCGGCACGCTGGCGGCGGTGGAGCAACGCTCCAAGACCGATGCGCTCACCGGCCTCGCCAATCGCCACGCCCTCGACGAATTCCTCCGCGTGACCCAGATGGCCGCCATGGAGAATGGCCGGCCGCTGACTATCCTGCTGATCGACGTCGACCACTTCAAGCAATTCAATGACAAGTTCGGCCACCAGTTCGGCGATCAGGTGCTGCGCCTGATTGCGGCGGTGCTCAAGAACAACATGCGCGGCGAGGATCTGGCGGCGCGCTTCGGCGGCGAGGAGCTGGTCGGCGTCATGCCGGCCTCCGACATCAAGCTGGGCGCCACGGTCGCGGAGCGGATTCGCCAGGCGATCGCGACCCGCGAGGTGCGCCGGCGCGGCACCAGCGAAGCCCTTGCCAAGGTCTCGGTCTCGATCGGGGTCGCGCAGTTCGTTCCCGGCGAAACGCTGGCGAGCCTGTTCGAACGCTGCGATCGCGCGCTCTATGCGGCAAAGCGCGCCGGGCGCAATCGTGTGGTGACCGAGCTGGAGCTCGAAAAGGGCAGCGCCCCGGTTTCCGCAGGCTGAGGGTTCGCCCCGGCAGGCTTATTCACGTCCTTGCTCACCCCGCCCAGCCGACCTTGAGGATCGTCTCGACGGTCGCGCCCAGGTTGACCAGCATATGCAGCACGGTGGTGAGCATCGTCGAGCCGCTGCGCCAACGGATCCAGCCGAGCACCAACCCGATCAGGAAGACCTGGGTGATTCCGAGCAGATCGTACTGGATGTGCAGCGCCGACCAGATGAGCGTGATCACCAGAACGGCCACAAGCCCGCGCCAGCCAGGCGTGATCCAGCCGCGGAACAAAAAGCCGCGGAACATGAACTCCTCGCCGGTCGGGCCCACGACGACGACGGCCGCGATCAGCGGCCACAGCCAGTTGTCGGCGCGAGCCGACCTCCATGTATCGATCTCGAAAGTCGAAACGACTTTGATCCCGGCGAGATACGAGGCCCCGTCGATTGCCGCGAGGAGCAGCGCGAGCACCACAAAACCGATCAAGAAATTGCGTACCGAGAACGCTCGCACGCCAAGATACTCGGCCGCGTGGCCGCCGGAACGCCACCACGCGACGCCGGCGAGCAGCGCGATCTGCACCGGATTTCCGATCAGCGTCGCTAGAGCGACCAGCGGCCCGTTGAACATCGGATTCGGCGAACCCGACAGGAGGTCGCTAAACCAGAGCAGAAATATCGCCGTAAAGACGGCCTGGGCAACGATGTAGGCGGCCACCGCCCACAACAAGGTCGCGCCCGCATGCGCCCAATAGGAAGGCGCGCGCGGGCGATCCAGGACGATTTCACTCTGCTCCAGCGTCGTGCTCCGTAGCGAATCTCGGGTCAGGCCATTTTAGCCGGACGACCCGACGCTTGGCGACGCCTCACGCCTCAAGGCACCAGGATCGTCGAGCCCGTGGTCTTGCGGCCCTCGAGATCCTCGTGCGCCTTGCGGGCATCCTTGAGCTTGTAGGTCTGGTTGACCGGAATCTTGACCTTGCCGCTGCCGACCACGTCGAACAGGTCGTTCGCGATGGCGAGCAGGTCGGCGCGCTTGGCCGCGTAGGTATTGAGTGTCGGCCGGGTCGCGAACAGCGAACCCTTCTGCTGCAGGATGTTGATGTCGAAGGCCGCGACCGGCCCCGACGCGCTGCCGAAGCTCACAAACATGCCGAGCGGCTTGAGGCAGTCGAGCGAAGCCGGGAACGTGGTCTTGCCGATGCCGTCATAGACCACCTCGCACAGCGCACCGTTGGTGATCTGCTTGACGCGTTCGGCGAAGTTCTCCGATGAATAGAGGATCGTATGGTGGCAGCCATTGGCCTTGGCGAGGTCCGCCTTCTCCTTCGAGCCGACCGTGCCGATCACGTTGGCGCCGAGGTAATTCGCCCACTGGCACAGGATCAGCCCGACGCCGCCGGCGGCCGCGTGCACCAGCACGTTCATGCCCTTCTCGACCTTGAAGGTGCGCTTGACCAGGTATTCGACCGTCATGCCCTTGAGCATCATGCCGGCCGCCTGCTCGTAGCTGATCGAGCTCGGCAGCTTGACGGCGCGGTCGGCCGGCAAGTTGCGCTCATCGGCATAACCGCCCAGGCCGACCACATAACCGACGCGATCGCCGACCTTGAGATCGGTCACGCCCGGCCCAACCGCCGTGACCTCGCCGGCGCCTTCATTGCCGGCAACGAACGGCATGCCGACCGGCGAAGGATAAAGCCCGCCGCGGAAATAGGTGTCGATGAAATTCACGCCGGACGCGTGGTGCTTCAGGCGCACCTGGCCCTGTCCGGGCGGCGGCAATTCGATCTGGTCGTA
>DASXCK010000097.1:0-13334 GCA_036491235.1 Xanthobacteraceae bacterium
CTCGCCGAGATCCTGGGTGCGCTGGCCGAGGCGCTCGACCAGCTCGCCGCCGTACGTGCGCACGGTGCGGTCGAACTCGGAGACGTGGCGGGTGATGAGGTTGCCGAGCGTGGTCGAGTCGCGGCCGATGCGCTCGGCGAGCTCGGCGCCGCCGTGCGTGAACATCTCCTCGAACGTGGCGAGGCGCTGCGCCAGCATGTCGCGCACCGCGTCGCTGCGCGCGCCGATCTGTGTCCCGAGCGCCTCGGCGCTCTCGCTGAACGCCTGCGTGACCTTCTCGCTGCGCTCGACGATCGACTCGGTGATCTTGGTGCCGGTCTCCTCGAGCTTCGACACCACGTCGCCGCCGCGCAGGCTGAGGTCGAGCACGATCGAGTCGCCGGTCGATTTCAGCGTGTTGTTGACCTCGTCGGCACGGGTCGCGATCGTCTCGGCGAGCTGGCCGGACGTGTCGACGATGGTCTGGGTCAGCGCGTGCGAGCGCGTCTCCATCAGGTCGACGATTGAAGCCGCCTTCTGCGCAAAGCCGTCGGCGACGCGGTCGAGGCGCGACGACATCATCTGCTGCATGTTGGTGGCGATCTCGACAAACTCCTCGTTGAGGTGGTCCGTCTTGAAGTTGAGGCTGGAGGTGAGGCGGTCGCTCGCGGCCTCGATCGCGTGCGAGGTCTCGCGGCTGGTGCGCTCGAGCCGGTCGAGCAGGTCGCCGCCGCGCTCGCCGAGCGCGTCGATCATGGAGTCGCCGGCGTGGCCGAGCGCGACCGTGATGTGCTCGCCCTTCTCGGCGAGCGCGCGTGCGATGCGCTGCGCCGCCTCGTTGACCCGGTCGGCCACCGCCTCGCTCACCGAGGTGATGTCGTGGGAGAGATCGAGGTGCACGTTGGTGATGGCGGTGCGGACCTGCTCGGCCTGGCCGACCAGGGTCTCGCGCTGCGATGCCAGCCCGTCGAGCAGGGTGCGGATGCGCAGCTCGTTGTCGTTGTAGGCGCGCTCGAGAGCCGTGACCTCGTTGTTGACGAGGGCCTCGAGCTCGGCGGCGCGCGCCAACGCGCGCTCGACGCCGTCGCCCATGGCGGCGACCTCGCGGCGGACCGCCTGGCCGACGTTCACGATGGAGTCGCGCGCGAGCGTGTCGGGCTCGGCGAGCCGCACCGCGACCTGCGCCATCGACTCGGAGATGAGGCGCAACTCCTGCGAGCGCGCCAGCATGTAGGCGACCACGAAGAAGAAGACGACAGGCGCGAAGAAGACGGCGATCAGCCCGATCAGCAGCGGAACGGTGGTGCCGCTCTGCGCGAGCAATGCGGCGACCGGCTTCTCGTAGGCGAACGAGAGGCCGAGCGCGCAAATGATCCAGGCCGCGGAGAACAGGATCGCGACCATGTAGGGCATGCGCGTGGGGCGTCGCTGCAGCGACTGCAGGATCTGCCCGATGCTGGCGCGGTCGTCGTTGGCCGCAAGGCTGGATCCGGCGCGCGTCGGATTGTCATCCGGCACCCGCGGACCGATCGACTCGTCGAAGATATCCTCCTCGCCAGGCCCATGGTCCGGGTCGCGCTGCGCCGAAAGGCTGGACCGTGGCTCCGGCGCCCGCATGTCGAGCGCATCCTGGATGGCCGACAGTGCCACTTCGGTCGGGTCCTTGGACTTCTTGGGACTATTCGCCATGTCGGTCGTCGCCTCGTCGTACGCTAAACCAGGATCGCGACCCGTCGTTGGTGTTCTGCTTGGGCCGCGCCACGGGCGTGTGATGCTCGATCGCGTGGGAGCGGGCCCTGATTTGGGCCGCTCGTACTCCCCCGTTCCACTCTGTTATCCTACCCGCAGGGTAGGCCCAAATAAACCGTCATGGTAACGTCTTTTTAATCATCGTTAACAGGTAAGTGGCATGAGCACCGATGGACGGGAGCGTGAATCTCCAAGTTCCACCTTGAGCTTGAGCCAATCCCCCGCGTCCTCGCCTGCACATGATGAGTTTACCAATAAGGCGGACGTGCGGCCGAGCGGCGCACAGTGCCGCTATCTCGAGCGCGGCCTCGATCAGGCCGGTGGAAAACTCCCGTTGTTCGATCGCGACGGCCGCGCGGTGCCGAGCAAGACGGTGCAGGCCTGCATCGCGCATGGCTGGGCCGAGCCGTGGACGCAGAACCCGATCAAGCCCGAGTGGCTCGTCTGCCGCTTGACCGCGGCGGGCTACGAAGTGCTCGGGCGCGCGGTTCCATCCCGCGACGGCGGCTGATCTCAGAATTGGAAAGCAAGACAAGGGTCGCTTAACCAAGCCGTGCTTTCGCCGCGGCCGGCGTCGCGACGGCAGCGCGCGTTTACGGGGTCTTGGCCGTTGTTGCCTTAGGCTCGGTGGCAGAGAGGACACCAAAGAGCCTCCGGGATGGCGATCATGCACCAACAGCGCGCTGCGGCGGTTGTCCGACCTGCCGCGCCGGCGGAAGAGCCGGCAATCGACCGCAAGCATCTCTACCGCATGACGCTCGGCGATCATGGGCTCGAGCGCGAGGTGCTCGCCCTGTTCGATCGACAGATCGATCTGTTGATCGACCGCATGCGGGGTGTCGATGCGTCATGCGTTCCGGCCCTGGCGCATACGCTGAAGGGCTCGGCACGCGGCGTCGGTGCCTGGCCGATGGCGCGTGCCGCCGAGGCGGTCGAGGCGGCATCGGCCGCCGAGCTCGCGCTCGCGGTCGCGGCGCTCGCGGCTGCGGCGCGTGCGACGCACGCGGCGATCGCCGATGTCCTGGGCGCGGCCTGAGCCCGGTTCCTTCGGCGCATCTCCTTGTCGGCGAACCAGGATCCACTTGCCGGGATACGCGCCGGGTCCCGCGCCGTCGCACTGGCGCGGTGCGCCGCGAGCCTATATAGGATGCGCGACCGGCCGCAGAGCCAGCAGCTCACCTCGCGAACGCGCACCCCGATGCCCAAAATCACCTTCATCGACGCCGCCGGCGTTTCTCATCCGGTCCAGGCCGAGGTCGGCTCGACCGTGATGGAGTCGGCGATCCGCAACGGCGTTCCGGGCATCGAGGCCGAATGCGGCGGCGCCTGCGCTTGCGCGACCTGCCACGTCTATGTCGACGAGCAATGGCGCGAGACCGTCGGCGGGCCATCACCGATGGAAGAGGATATGCTCGATTTCGGTTATGACGTGCGGCCGAGCTCGCGCCTGTCCTGTCAGATCAAGGTGACGGACGCACTCGAGGGCCTCGTGGTGACGGTGCCGGAGCGTCAGGCCTGAGCCGGCAGCGCCGGGGTCGTTTTTACGCTGAAATTTCTTTCGTGAAATCGGGGGGTTGCGGGGCGGTCGGTATTGGCGCTGACAAAAGCGGTTGGCCCCTTTTCCTGCGGCGACGCCCCCGCTAGACAAGCGCCGGAACATTGCGAGTGCCGCTGCGGAACCGCGGCGGGCGCCGGACTACGTGCGCCAAGCGAACATGTGAACGGGTAAAGGGTTACGAGAGAATGCGAGCCGTGAACGAACCGATCAAGACCGACGTGCTGATCATCGGCGCGGGCCCGTGCGGCCTGTTCGCGGTGTTCGAACTCGGCCTGCTCGATATGAAGTGCCACCTGATCGATATCCTCGACAAGCCGGGCGGCCAGTGTGCGGAACTCTATCCCGAGAAGCCGATCTACGACATTCCGGGCATCCCCTACGTCACCGGGCACGGGCTCACCGAGGC
The DNA here is from genome assembly GCA_036491235.1 of Xanthobacteraceae bacterium. Classification (GTDB taxonomy): domain Bacteria; phylum Pseudomonadota; class Alphaproteobacteria; order Rhizobiales; family Xanthobacteraceae; genus JAVDCA01. Next base: position 3,693 of record DASXCK010000097.1, read on the forward strand.
GCTGATGAAGCAGATCGAGCCGTTCGGCCCGGTCTTCCATCTCGGCGAGATGGTCGAGACGGTCGAAAAGATCGGCGAGCCGCTGTTTCGCGTAACGACCGACGCCGGCAAGATTTTCGAGACCAAGATCGTCGTGATCGCGGCCGGCGGCGGCTCGTTCCAGCCCAAGCGCCCGCCGGTGCCGGGCATCGAGGCCTATGAGGGCACCTCGGTGTTCTACGCGGTGCGCAAGATGGAGAATTTCCGCGACAAACGCCTCCTGATCGTTGGCGGTGGCGACAGCGCGCTCGACTGGACGCTCAACCTGCAGCCGATCGCCAAGCAGGTGACGCTGATGCACCGGCGCGACCAGTTCCGCGCCGCCCCCGACAGCGTCAACAAGATGAAGGCGCTGGTGGCGGACGGAAAGATCGACTTCAAGCTGGGCCAGGTGACGTCACTCGTCGGCGATGCCGGCCAGATCACGGCCGCGCATGCCAAGCCCGACAAGGGCGACCCCTACGTGGTCGCGTGCGACGCCATCCTGCCGTTCTTCGGGCTCACCATGAAGCTCGGTCCGGTCGGCGACTGGGGCGTCAAGCTCGAGGAAGATCTGATCCCGGTCGAGACCGCCGCATTCGAGACGAACATCGCAGGTATCTTCGCGATCGGTGACATCAATACCTATCCGGGCAAGCTCAAGCTGATCCTCTGTGGCTTCCACGAGGGTGCGCTGATGGCGCAGAAGGCATATCACTACGTCTATCCGGACAAGCGGCTCGTCTTCCAGTACACGACGTCGTCGACGAGCCTGCAGAAGAAGCTCGGGGTGAGCTGAGGCGCGGCTTGCCCAGGCGTGCCTGGCTTCGCGGCGTAATCGCCGGCTTGCGGGGCGATGACTTCGCTGAAGCCGGACCTTAACGCATCAACGAACGCTACTGCGGCGGCGGAGCCGGCGTGTATTCGTCGCTCGGCGGCACCGCCGCGGGCGGCTGGGGCAGCGCCGCGGGTGCGGGCGCCTGCGGAGATGCCTGCGGCTGATCCGGCGGCGGCAGCGCCTTCTCGGTCACGGCCTCGACCGGCGGGCCGAGCTTGAGCACGACGCGGGCGACGCGGAGCGCCGCATCCGCCATGGCTGCATAGCCCTCGGCGGTCGGATGGATCGCGCCGCCGTAGACGGCGGACAGAATCCCCCAGGTGGCGTCGTGCAGGTCGGCCGGCTGGATGGTCGACGACAGGCCTTCCGGGAATGTCATTGCCGTGAAGTAGCTGTCGTTCGCGGTGCGGATCCAGCGCGCACGCGACGCATAAGCGCGAAATTCACTGGCGCCGAGGTTGCACGTCATCGGATCGGTCGCGCCGTCGACCAGGTTGTCGGTAAAACTCTTGCCGTCGCGCGAGAAGCACGCACGGTCGAACTCCGGATCGGTGTCGGCGTGGGCGCAGAAGCCGTGCTGCGCGAAGGCCGCCTGGTGCGAGTCGGCGAACGCCATGCTGTCGCCTTGGCCGCAGCCCGCGCCGCTTGTGCAGGTCGCGAGCGCCTTGATGGTGGGCAGGAACTTGTTCTGCACGAACAGCTCGGCCTTGCGCAGGCGCTCGCCGTCGACCTTGAAGGAGGGGTGCACGTCGACGCCGTCGCGCCCGCCCGGGCAGAAGCCGCCGCCGGCCGCAAGCGCCGGATTGCCATATGAGGTGAACACGACCTTGTCGAGGTTGCCGCCGACCAGCGGCTTCAGTGCCTTGCGCAGCCGCGCAAAATCCGACGGCAGCGCGTCCTTGAGCTGCGACTGCGCGTCGTCGAGGCTCGCGATCACGCCGCTGCGGCGCGCGAGGATGCGTTCGGCGGTGGAGTCGATGATCACGTCGGCGACGAGGCCGGCGAAATAGACGTCGTTGGCGCCGATGGTGAGAAAGACGAGATCGAGCTTGCGATCGGGCTGCGTGCGCTGGGCGCGGGTGAGGATGAGGCGCAGTTGCAGGAGCTGGCCCGGGATGCTGGCCGGGCACGAACTGGCATTGTTGTCGCCGCAGTTGAGCTCGCGGGCGCGCTGGGTGCCGAACAGGCCGGTCTCGATAGTCGCGCCCGTGCAGGCGAGCGGCAAAAAGGTCACCGCGACGTGCGGATTCTCGACCGCGATCCCGAGGGCCGCGCGCAGCTGATAGCTGTAGAGCGAGCGGTGGCAGGCCGACGACATCCAGCGCGCCGAGAGGCGCGCCCACTCCGCCATGTTGGAGCCGCCGCTCCCCGCGTCGCAGGCCTTGTCGCCGTTGAAGCCGACGCGGCCGGGCCGGAAATAGTCCTTGCGGCCGGTGGTGATGAAGTTGCGGAAGCAGAAGCCGTCGTCGGAGAGCGCGACCGGCCGGTCGGGATCGCCCTCGCCCGAGGCGATGGAATCGCCGAGCCCCGCGATCAGGAGATCGCGCACGTCGATCGCGTCGGAAGTTCGCCGCGTGACGCCGCTCGCCGTGATGTCGACCGTGACCTTGGTGGTCCGGTCGGAGAGCGCGCGCAGGTTCACCTCTTCGCCACAGCCGACCGTGAGCGTCTGCGGCGGGTTTTGTCCGTTGTCGAACGCCCAGGCGCAGCTCGCGTCGGCCGGAACCGTGCCGGTGAGCCGGACGGTGACGCGATGATCGATCGGGTCGAGATAGGACTCGCGAACGCCGTCGCGCACGCAGGTGTCGAGCACGCGCCCGGCGCCGTCGACGCATAGCCTCGTCACCATGTCGCGCGCCCAGCCGCGCCCATCGGTCTCGTGCGCGAATGTCTGCTCGGCGGCGAGGATGGTGCGGCCGCTCTCGGCCGCGAGATGGCGGTTGAAATCCTTCTCGTCGCGGAAGAGGCGGAAGCGGTTGCGCACCTCCCACGAGATGCTGACGTCGGTCGCGGTCTCCGCCGGCAGGATCGACAGCTGCGCGCGGGCGGCCGGGCCGTGCAGGCACAGGAGGGCCAGAAAGAGGGCAACGGCAAAGCGACGGAACGTGAACTGGGGCATCGGGGTCACCGCGGGATGCCCGGCGCTGAGCAACCCAACATGATGGATCGGTATGATGGATCGGTTCTTGGACGGCTATGCGCGGCAAGATCAGGGCAATAGCATGACGGCCTGGGCGGGACGGCGCCGGGATTCCTTGCGCCTGCTACCCTCATCGGAGCGCGCTGTTGCTGCCGGCCGGGCAGGCGGTGTAGCGGCGCGGCGGGGGAGACGCAATGTTCGGACGCAGACTGATCGCATTCGTTGCCCTCGCGGCGGCGCTTACCGGCACCCCCACGCGTGGGGCCGAGACCTGCCATGCGTTCGAAGGTCGGTTCGCCAAGGAGCCCATCTGCGTGAGCTCCGTGCTGGCGCCCCAGGCCGGCAAGACCTATGGGCCCGATCACCTTCATGGGCACGGGCGACGGTGCCTGGTATGAGGGCGTGCCGGGTTCGGGCATCGGACAGAGCGTGACGATCCGTCACGATCCGCCGCAGGTCATGCGCACCATCAACCTTACGGCCGGCCACGCGACATCGGACGAGACCCATCGCGACAACGGACGCATCAAGAAGGCGCTGGATCGAGACCGACGGCCGCGTGAAGAAAACCGTCACCCCTCAAGGACGCGCGCGAAAGCCAGAAGATCACGATTCCGAGGCGAAGGCGGCGTGGATGAAACTCACCATCCTCGAGATTTTTCCGGGCGCGCGCGGGAGCGACACCCGCATGGAGCGAGTTTCTGGCGAATTTGGACGAGTTCGCGAACGAGTGAGGCCGGGCGAACAGCGTAGGGTGGGCAAAGCGCAGCGTGCCCACACGGTCGCATCGGCGGGCACGCTGCGCTTTTCCCACCCTACGGCTCAGCAATGACGGCTGAGGGCTACTTCTTCAACCCCGCCTCGCGCGCGACTTTGTCCCAGCGCGCCATCTCGCTCGCGATATAGCGGCCGAACGCGTCCGGCGTGCCGCCGAGCAGCGTGATGCCCTGCGGGCTCAGCGCCTTGGCCACGGCGTCCGTCTTGATCGCCGCGTTGGCGGCGTCGGAGATTTTCTTGATCGCGTCGGGCGGTGTGCCGGCGGGTGCGAGCAGGCCGAACCACAGTCCTGTGTCGAACCCGGGCAGGCCCGCTTCTGCCATGGTTGGCACCTCCGGTGCGATCGCGACGCGCTTCGACTCGGTCGCCGCAAGCGCGACGAGCTTGCCCTGGTGCACGAACTGCACGACGGTCGAAGCCGGCGTGAATACGAGCTGGATGCGGCCGGCCAGGAGGTCGTTGATCGCCTGTGCGCTGCCGCCGTAGGGGACGTGCACCATCTTGATGCTGGCGAGGACCTTGAACAGCTCCGCCGAGAGATGCGTTCCGGTGTTGACGCCGGAGGAGCCGAACGAGAGGCCGTCGGGCTTCTGCTTGGCGAGGGCGATCAGCTCCTTCACGCTGTGCACCCCGAGCGAGGGATTGACGACCAAGAGGTTCGGGATGGTCGACACGAGCACGATCGGCGAGAAATCCTTGACGAAGTCGAAGTTGAGGCGCGGCAGCACCGCGGCGTTGATCGGCTGCGAGATGGTGGCGAGGAAGAGCGTGTAGCCGTCCTTCGGCGAATGCGCGACCACGTCGGCCGCGATGCTCGACCCGCCGCCCGTCTTGTTCTCGACGATGACCTGCTGACCGAGAATGTCGCTCATGCGCGCTCCGACGACGCGCGCCGTGATGTCGGCGCCGGAGCCGGGGCCGAAACCGACGATGATGCGGATCGGGCGGGAGGGGAAATCGTCGGCGCGCGCCGCGCCGGCCGACAGGCCGACCGCCGCGCAGATGATCCAGCACGCAATCGTGGCGAGCCGCCGCATTGTCGATCCTCCCAAAAATATTTTCATTGCTTCTTTGCTTACCTCTCTACGCCAGACCCGCCCATGTGGCCAGTAGCCACCCCTCGCGGCACCGTGCGATAGCGCCCACATGTCAAACTCTGGAGGCCTTGCCATGGCAGAAAATCCCCTTGTCGCGCTGTCGGACCACGTCGGCGCGCTGGTCGAGCGGGTCGCAGGCGCGAGCGTCGCGGTGCACGCCGGCCGATCGTGGTCGAGCGGAGTTCATTGGCGCTCCGGCGTGATCGTCACCGCCGAGGAGGCGCTCGAACGCGACGACGACATCGAGGTCGTGCTGCCGGGCGGCCGCGCGGTGGCCGCGACGCTCGCGGGCCGCGATCCCACGACCGATGTCGCGGTGCTGCGCTTTCAACCCGATGGCCTGCCGGTGGCGGAGATTGCCGACAGCGGGTCGCTGCGTCCGGGACACTTGGTGCTCGCGGTCGGCCGTCATCGCGGTGATCCGCTCGCCAATCTCGGCAGCGTTGCCTTCGTCGGCGGTGCGTGGATGAGCCAACGCGGCGGGTCGATCGACATGCTGCTGCGCCTCGATCTCGCGCTGAGTCCGGCAGCGGAAGGGGGCGCGCTTGTCGACGCGCATGGCCGTGTGCTGGGGATGGTGGTGGCGGGTCCGCGCGGCCGGGTGCTCGCGATCCCGCGCGCGACGATCGACCGCGCGGTCGATCAGCTTCTGGCCAAAGGCTACGTGGGCCGCGGCTATCTCGGCGCGAGCTTGCAGCCGATCCGCCCGCGCAAGGGCGCGAGCAAGGATGCGGGCGCGGGCGTGCTGGTGGTCGGCGTCGATCCCGACGGCCCGGCGGCGCGCGCCGGCCTGATCGTCGGCGACATCGTGACGGCGTGGAATGGCGCGCCGGTCGGCCGCGTGCGCGAGATCATGCGGCTGCTCGGCGCCGACAGCGTCGGCCATTCGGTCGATTTCGCGCTCTCGCGGGGAGGTGCAGCGACAGCACTCAAGGTCGTCATCGGCGAGCGGCCGCGGAGCTAGCGACGTCGATGGCGCTCACCGCCCTCGCGCGATCGCCGCCGGCCGAGGCCGGCACGACTGCGATTGCGATTTGCTCCGCGGATGGCGCGATGCGCGAGCGGATCGCATGGGTGGCGCATGCGGATGTCACTCTCGCGGTTGCGGGCGTCGTCGGCGATGCGGTGGCGCTGACGCGGCTCCTCGCGCAAACGCGGATTGCGCTCGTGCTCGCCGATGCGCCGACCGCGGAGCAGCTGCGGGGCTGGACGCGGCGCTACCGCGAGACGGCGTTCGTCGCGATCGTCGATGCGGCGGAGATCGGCGCACTCGACCTGTTGCGGGCCGGTGCGCGGGCGCTGCTCGCGCGCGGCGCCGAGGAAACCGACATCGCCGCCACGCTCGCAGCGGTGCGAGGCGGTCTTTGCGTGTTGCCGCCTGGGCTCCTGCAGGCGCCGACAACGCCGGTGCCGATCGAAGGCGCGACGGCGCGCACGCCCGCGACCGCCGAGACGCCGCTCACGCCGCGCGAGCTCGAGGTGCTTGCCGCGCTCGCCGACGGATTGTCGAACAAGGCGATCGCGCGCCGCCTGGACATCTCGGTTCACACGGCCAAGTTTCATGTCGGCAGCATCCTCGCCAAGCTCGATGCGGACAGTCGCACCGAGGCCGTCGCCAAGGCCGCGCAGCGCGGACTCGTGATGCTGTGACGCCATCCGATTCCCGCACGGGCGCATGCCCGTGCGGGCACCGCGGTATCCCCAGCGGCCACAACATGCGCTAGAATAGAGAGTGCTGACCGACCGGCGGCCACGACGGCGTGTCAACGGCGTTCTGCGTGCGGGCGATTTCTCGGACATTGGCAGTGGGATCCGGCATGCGTCGATGCATCGCTGTCCTGGTTGCGGCGCTCGCGCTGGCGTCGGCGGCACCGCTGCAGGCGCGGGTGCCGGAAGGCGGCCCGACGGCCTCGGGCAACAGTCCCAAGCGGCTTCCTGCGCAAAGCCGACCGGTGGCACAGCCGTCCGTGGCCATCCGCCGTCCACTTGACGTCCCGATCGAGCGGATCGACCTGGCCGCGAAGGACAGCATCCGTGCGCTCGACCTGCAGACGGAGTTTCCGCGCGGCGACGATCCGCCGGCGCCGCTGCGCATACCGGTTCCCGAGTGGCTCATCTGGGGTGCGGCCGCGCTGGGGGCACTGATCGGCATCTATGCGCTACGTGGCCCGCTGCTCGCGCTGTTGTTGGGGCGGCGCAGGGAAGAATGGGAGGCGCCGGCGGCCGCGGCCGACGAGACCGCGCCGGCCCCCGGCGGCGACGCGCTGGCGGCCGCCGACGCCATGAGCCGCGAGGGGCGCTTCGTCGAAGCCATGCACTTCTTGCTGCTGCAAAGCCTCGCCGATATCCGCGAGCAGTTGCGGGAAACGTTCGCCGACTCGCTTACCAGCCGCGAGATTCTACGTGGCGCGCGGCTCGACCCGGCAGGACGCTCGTCGTTGCGCGAGATCATCGCGGCGGTGGAGCGGACCTATTTCGGCGGGTACCCGGCGCGGGGCGACGACTACGCGGCGTGCCGGCGCAGCTTCGACGCCCTGCGGCGCATATTGCGCGGCGGCGCGCTCGCGTGACGGCCGGAAGCATGGGCAACTCGCGTGCGGTCGTCATCTGGCTCGTGGTGCTGATCGTGCTCGCGTTCGCCACGGTGCTGTTCTTCGTCAACGGCGGTGGCCAGAGGACCGACACGGTCGGCGCGTCGGCCTTCTCGCGCTCGGCGATCGGCTATGCGGGCATCGCCGACGTCATGCATCGGGTCGGCGTGCGCGTGGTGAAGAGTCGCGGCGACTCGGTCGCCAACGTCAATCCGCAAGGTGTGCTGGTCGTTGCCGAACCAGGGACCAGCGCGACGCCGCAGCTGATGAGCAGCCTGCTCAATGCCCGCACGGTCCTGCTCATCCTGCCGAAATGGACAGGTGTGGCGAGCTCGCGCCACGCGGGGTGGATCGATTCGATCATCAGCGTGCCCGAAAGCACGGCGCGCCGGGCCGCGCAGGTGGGCGGCATCGAGATCGTCCGCATTCGGGCGGCGCCCGTCTGGACCCACAACGAGATCGGCAGGGTCCCGGTATTTTCCAATAACGTGCAGCTCATCAAATCGTCGCGGCTGCGGCCGGTGATCGGCAGCGACGGCGGCATGCTGGTCGGCGAGCAGCGAAGCGGCGCGCGCCGCCTGTGGGTTCTGGCCGACCCCGACGTGATCGCGAACTACGGCCTCGGCAGTCCCGCCAATGCGGAGTTCTCCGTCGCACTGATCAATGCGCTACGCGGCGAGGATGGCAATGTCGTTTTCGACGAGATGGTGCACGGGTTCACCGCCGCCGGAACGTCGCCGCTCGCGATCCTCTTTCAGTTTCCCTTCGTGCTGGTGACCGTGCAGGGAGCGGCCGCCGTGGCCCTGTTGCTGTGGGCGACCATGCGCAGGTTCGGCGCGCCGATCGCGCCGCCGCCGCCGCTGCAGGCGGGCAAGCGCGGCCTGATCGAGACGACCGCCAACCTGTTCGCGGATGCGCGCCACCGCCCGATCATCCTGCAGCGCTACATCCGTGAGATCGTGCAGGACGTCGGCCGCCAGATGCATGCGCCGGCCGGGCTCGGCGAGGGGGCGCTCGTCGAGTGGTTGCGCCGCGTCGGCCGCTCGCGCGCCGTCGAGGCGGACTGCGGGGAGATCCTTCGGCGTGCCGACGAGCTGGCGGCGACCGGGCGCGGCGGCACCGGCGCGCTCGCGGCGCTGGCGCGCGACATTTTTCGATGGAAGCGGGAGGTGACTGATGGAGTTCCGGGATATTCGCGGCCTGACCGAAACGATCCGGAGCGAGATCGGCAAGGCCGTCGTCGGGCAGGATGACGTCATCGATCTGATGCTGACCAGCATGCTGGTCAACGGCCATATCCTGCTCGAAGGCGTGCCGGGCACCGCCAAGACGCTGCTCGCGCAGTGTTTTGCGGCGAGCCTGTCGATCAAGTTCGGCCGCATCCAGTTCACGCCCGACCTCATGCCGGGCGACGTGCTCGGCACCAACCTGTTCAACTTCCAAACCAATACCTTCACCCTGACGAAGGGGCCGATCTTCACCGAGCTCCTGCTCGCCGACGAGATCAACCGCGCGCCGCCAAAGACACAGGCCGCGCTGCTGCAGGCGATGAACGAGCGCATCGTCACGATCGACGGTCGCGACTATTCGCTCGGCGACGACTTCATGGTGATCGCGACGCAGAATCCGATCGAGCAGCAGGGCACCTATCCGCTGCCCGAGGCTCAGCTCGACCGCTTTCTGTTCAAGATCGTGATCGGCCATCCGGACCGCGACGAGGAGCGCGAGATCGTCCGCCGGCACGGGCACCGCTCCGCCATGCCGCGGCTGGAGGACTTCGGTCTGCGGCCGGTCGCCGACTCGGCGGTATTGACCGCGGTGCGCGACGAGGTGATGCGCATCCACCTGTCGGATGACCTCCTCGACTACATCGTCGACGTGATCCGCGGTACGCGCGAGCATGCCTCCCTCGACGTCGGCGCCTCCACCCGCGCCGCCAACATGCTGGCATCGGCGGCGCGCGCCTTCGCGGCGCTCAACGGCCGCGACTTCGTGATCCCCGACGACGTGAAGCTCCTCGCGCTCCCGGTGCTGCGCCACCGCGTGATCCTGTCGGCGAGTGCCGAGATCGAGGGGCTCTCGGCCGACCGCGTGGTGAGCGAAATCCTCGACCGCACGGCGGCGCCGCGATGATCCAGCCGACGCTGCGCGCGTTCACGATCTTCGCCGTGGGCGTGCCGC
>DASXCK010000098.1:0-8178 GCA_036491235.1 Xanthobacteraceae bacterium
TACTTCCACAACGGCTCCGCCGCGAGCCTGCAGGACGTCGTCGATTTCTACGACCAGCGCTTCCACATCGGCTTTACGCCGCAGCAGAAGGCGGATCTGGTGAATTTCCTGAATGCGCTGTAGGCGGGGCACCGGAAAAAACGTCGTGGATGCCCGCATTCGCGGGCATGACGGACAAATCGAATCGTCATGGCCGGGCTTGACCCGGCCATCCACGTCTTGCTTCGTGAACTGCGGCAACGAAAGACATGGATGCCCGCGACAGGCGCGGGCATGACGTGCGAAGGCCTCTGACGCGAAGCTCGTCAAAGCCGGGCGCAAGCCAACATCCGTCATCTTGAGGCGCGAGCGCAGCGAGGCCCGCGACTTGTCCGCCGTAGCCCGAAGGGCGAAGGCGGAAGGATGACGGCCGCTGCCGTGCCGCTTGCCCGCTCGTTTGAGTCACCGTCATGGCCGGGCTCGTCCCGGCCATCCACGTCTTGCTCGTTCAATCGCATCCAATCAAAAAGACGTGGATGCCCGGCACAAGGCCGGGCATGACGTGCGAAGCAAATCTCGCCCTCCACCCAGGACCTTCCCCATGCGCCCCGCGCTCCGCCTCTGCGCCGCCCTCATCCTCGCCGCCGCCCGCGCCTCGCCTGCCCCGGCGCAACCCCCACCCACGGACCCCGACGAGGCCCGCATCGCCGATCTCGTCACCGCGAGCCACATCCTGGCCAACGAAGGCATCCTCGACAGCTTCGGCCACGTCAGCGCGCGCTCGGCACGGAACCCCGAGCATTTCTTCATCCCGCGCGCGATGGCGCCCGCGCTGGTCACCCGCGCCGACATCGTCGAGCTCGGCCCCGACTGCAAGCCGGTCGCCGCCGACGCGCCGCGGCTCAACGGCGAGCGCTACATCCATTGCCGGATCTACGGCGCGCGCCCCGACGTCCAATCGGTGATCCACACCCACGATCTCGCCGTGATCCCGTTCGGACTCGCGAACGTGCCGCTGCGGCCCGTGGTCGCGCAGGCCGGCTTTTTGCCGCCGCAGACGCCGCTGTTCGAGGTGCGCGAGTTCAACCGCGGCGAGCCCAAGCGCGGCATCCTGGTGCTCAACGCCGCGCTCGGCGACGGGCTCGCAAAAGTTCTCGGCCCGAATCCTGTGGTGCTGATGCGCGGCCACGGCGAGACCGTGGTGGGCCGCTCGGTGCGCGAGGCGACCGTGCGCGCGCTCTACACCCACATCGACGCGCTGGCGCAGCAAGCCGCGCTGGCGCTGCGCGCGACCATCACGCCGCTCGACGACGCGGAGCTCGCCGTGAATGCGGCGGAGAATTTCGACGCGGAGAGGCCGTGGCAGAATTACAAGGCGAGATTGGGGGCGGGAAGGTGATGCTGGGAGGACGGTTAGTGAATGTTGCTGCAGCATAGCGGCAAGCTCACTCTATCCGTCTTCTCATCGCCACCCTGCCACCTGTTCGGCTCCGCTCGCTAGCGAGCGAAACATGCCTAAAGGTTTGCGTGCTCCAAAACACCACGAACTCAATTCACACCCGCACGAATTCCAAGCCTGTATTTGCGCAGAACGACGACGAGGAAAGGCGATCCCGCGCAGATGAATTAATCGATACCGAAAGAAAATTGGTCTAGATCTTCCACTGGTAGCGCGACTCTGGCTCCGTGCCGAATAGGACGCACCAGGGTATGTAGCATCAATTTATGCTGGCTCTCAGGTCGCGCCATCCGCGCCGATGCCCAACGCTCGAACCAATACCGCGCAATGTTAGCTGTACTCGCTTTCGCATCGGTTAGGGAAAATAAATATCGAGCATCCTCGTCGAGCCGCAGCAGATACCTAGAACTGTTCGAAATCAATTCAGCTCCGTAAACGACTTTCTCCATGCCATGCTGGAGCATTTCATCTGAATCAATACCCAAGGCGTTCAATCCGTCACGAAGAGACCGAAGTTTCGGGCTCGTTCCCTCGCCAAACACATCGTTGACACGGAGTCCGTTGGTGGTGCTCGATACATATCTTTCAATCGCACCCTTCGTATCTCGGCCGAAATGGAACGTACCCACACCAAAGGTCCGGCGTCGATCCTCGCTCGTCAGATGTCGATAGCGAATAGACCCACCCTTTGATCCGCCGGCGATAGAACAAGGGGAGGATGTTCGATCGTATTGATTTGGCCGCTCGCCGTAGAGGCTGGTCGTTCCAATAAATACAAGATTTGCGGGACGCACGACCGCGCGCCCCGCCATGGAGGAGGCAATGACGCTCGGCAACCCCTGGTACCGGCGCTTGTACTCAAGAACAACCTCCGGACTGGCTGCAAGCATCGCAACCAACTTCCCGCCGAGTACTACGTTATAGGGCGGCACTGCGCCGCATACCGTGAGGTCCGCTATCTCTGTCCCGACGGTCATCGAACGAGCGAGCCGGATCACCTTAAGAAAAGTCCCGCGCCCGGTTGCGGTCGCAAGCGGGGTTAAGTTCAAGAAGGCCCACGAGCGGGCGCCGCGCTGGGCGGCGCACCGAGTTCGCGGTGGTCGACGAAATCAACACATTGCGCGCCGCCGCGGGCCTCGACATACGTCACATGATGGCAAACATCCTCGCGGTGCACATCGACCAGATCGATCTAGCGCATCGACCGCATGGCGACCGGTGCCGAAGCGACCACCGCCCTCAACGCGCAGCAAACCTGCCGTCGCAACCTTCACCGCATCTTTGTCTTCTCATCCCGCCCCAACTCCCCGAAATTCGTAATCACCACCCTCTCCTCGCCGAACCGCGCCGTGATCTCCAGCGAGCCGCCGAGCGCCTCGACGTAGCGGCGCAGGTTGCTCACATACATGTCCGCGCGCCGTTCGAGCTTGGCGACCGCCGGCTGCCCGACCTTGAGCGCGCGGGCGAGTTCTTCCTGCGAGCGCTCGCGCGCCTGGCGCAGTTCGTGCAGCGCCATCTCGGCCAGCATCTCCCGCGTCGCCGCCGCGTTGCGCGCGCGCCGCTCCGGCGACATGCGTTTGCGCAGCTGGTCGAAGGGTCGGTGGCCGCTCATTGGATGAGGCCTTCGCGTTTGAGCTCGGCAAGGTGGATATCGTAAAGGCGATCGGCGAGCGCGATCATCTCCACGTAGAAGCGCTTGTTGCCCGCCTTATTGCCGCCGATGAGCAGGATGGCGGCCCGCCGCGGATCGAAGGCATAGAAGATGCGGGTCGGCTGCCCGCCGCTCTGCACCCGCAGCTCTCGCATGTGGCCATGCCGCGAGCCCTCGACACCCGACGAGTATGGAAACGGCAGATGTGGCCCGTGCGCCTCCAGAAGCCCGACCAGGCGGTCGATGTCGTCCTGGATGCCCTCGCGCAGAGCCGCATACCATTCACCGAACTCATCAGTGTACTCGACCGCCCATGGCATAAGAATATTCCTTCAATGGAATATCGTCAACGTTCCTTCGCTGGATCAAAGGGGGCGCCGGCGCTGCGGTCTCCGAGCCTGCCCGGATAGCTGCCAGCCGTCGATTTGCGCGCAATAAGTCCAATTCGTTCTTGCATGATAGGAACAAACAGCGAACATCACAAGTGTAAGTTCGCAAAACCAAAAGGATTATGCCAATGCCCGCCCCCTCCCTCCCCACGACATCCACCACATCCACCCCCTCCGCCCTAACCCTCCTCGGCCCCCCGCCCCTCAACCCCGGCGACGACCCCGCCGGTTACGCCACCCTCCTCGCCCGCCTCGTCGCCGAGGTCGGGCCGACCAGCGTCATCGAGGAGACCTGCGTGCGCGAGGTCGCCGAGATGATGTGGGAGGCGGCGCGGCTGCGCCGGCTCAAGGCGAAGCTGATGACCATCTCGGCCGGCGACGCGGTGCGCGAGGTCCTCCAGGTGGTCGGCGTCGAATTCTTCGAGGCCGACCACCTCGCGAAGCGCTGGGCGGCGCGCGAGCTCGCGGCGGTCGGCGAGGTCGACGAGCTGCTCAACGCCGCCGGCCTCGACATGCACCACGTGATGGCGAAGACGCTCGAGCTGCGCATCGACAAGATCGAGCGCTTCGACCGCATGGCGGCCGGCGCCGAGTCGCGCCGCGCCGGGGCGCTGCGCGAGATGCTGCTCTTCCGCGACCCCGACTTTGCGGCGCGGCTGCGGCGCGCGGTCGAGTCCGAAGGCTCGGCCGACGATGCGGTCGTGGACGGCGAGATCGCGCGGCTGGTAGCGCCGCCAGGCGCCCCGTCAGCCGCCCCGCAAGGCGCCGTGGAGGGCGCCACATGAGCGGCGCCCGCCGCGCCTTCGCGAGCCGCGCCAACGGGCGGCGCAGCAAGGGGCCGCGGACCGCCGCCGGCAAGGCGCGCCGGGCGGACGCGATCCACCGCCATGGCCTGAACGTGAAGGTGACGCTCGATGAAGCGCTCGGCCCCGAGGTCGAGCGGCTGGCGCGGGACCTCATGGCTTCCCTCGCCCCGCGGCGCCGGGCCGCGCAAGTCGGCCCCGGCCGACCCGCGGATGAAACAGGCCAATCTCGGATGGACCGGGGATTGACGGGCGACGCCGAGCGCGACGCGTTGGCGTGCCGCCTCGCCGAGGCGATGCTCGACCTCGATCGCGTGCGCCGCGCCAAGCGCCCGCACGTGGCCGTGCTCGAGGCCAATCCCGCCGACACCGCCGCGCTGCGCAGCCTCGCGCGCCTCGAGCGCTACGAGCGGCGCGCCTGGTCGCGGCGCAAGTTCGCGATGCGCGACTTCGCGGCGGCCGTCGCCGGCGTCGACCCGGCGCTGCCGCTGCGGATGCGGCAATTGCGCATCCGCAGCCGCGTGTCCAATTTTGGCGGCGTAACCCAACTGGGATAACAGCAATGAATTCAGAGAACGATTGTGGCGAACTCCGGCCGGACGAACGCGACCAGCTCTACCGCCTCATGCAGCGCGAGCTCCTGCACCGGGTGTCGCAAAGCGTGCGCCGCCGCCGCGCCCGCGCCGACGCATCATCCGCCGCGCGCGCGGCGCGCGTGCCGCGCGGCAAGGACGCGCCCGGCCTTGTGCCGGGCATCCATGACGGAGCGAAGGACGAATTGGCAGATTGAACCCAACGGCAAAATGTCCAGCGATTTCAGCACCTGAACATCGCGGCGGTCGCAGCCCCTTCATCCACCGCGCCCCGTTGCGTCGCGCCGCGTGATCGTATTGGATCGCCACGACCCTCTCCCGACAGGACAAGGACAGCTCACCCATGGCGAAGTCGACATCCGCGCGCGACCACGCGGCCCATCCCGAGATCGCGGCGCTCGAGCGGCCCAACCCGGCCGGCACCAATGCGCCCGGCTTCGGCTCCGACGTGGTCGCCGAGACCCTGCGCGACCTCGACATCCCCTACATCGCGCTCAATCCCGGCGCGAGCTACCGCGGCCTGCACGACAGTCTGGTCAACCACCTCGGCAATTCGGCGCCGCAGATGCTGCTCTGCCTGCACGAGGAGGCCGCGATCGCGATCGCGCACGGCTACGCCAAGGTCACGGGCCGCGCCATGGCGGCCGCGGTGCACTCCAATGTCGGCCTGATGCACGGCACCATGGCGATCTTCAACGCCTGGTGCGACCGCATGCCGATCCTGATCCTTGGCGCCACCGGCCCGGTCGACGGCGCCAAGCGCCGCCCGTGGATCGACTGGATCCACACCGCGCGCGACCAGGGCGCGCTGGTGCGCCACTACACCAAGTGGGACGACCAGCCGGCCTCGCCCGCCGCCGCGCGCGAGGGCCTGCTGCGCGCCTGGTGGATGGCGAACGCAACGCCGCAGGGCCCCGTCTACGTCAACCTCGACGCCGAGATGCAGGAGGCAAAGCTCCCCGAGCCGCTGCCGCCGATCGACCTCAACCGCTTTACGCCTGCGGTCTCGGCCGGGCCCGATGCGCACGTGGTCGCCAAGGCGGTCGAGATGCTCAAAGCCGCCAAACACCCGCTGATCCTCGCGGGCCGCGTGTCGCGCGACCTCGCGGCGTGGAACGCGCGGGTGGCGCTCGCCGAGACGCTCGGCGCCCGCGTCGGCACCAACACCAAGGTCGGCGCGGCGTTTCCGACCGACCATCCGCTGCACGTCTCGCCGCCCGGCAGCCACGCCACCGACGAGCTGATCGCCGCCATGAAGGCCGCCGACGTGATCATGAGCCTCGACTGGGTCGATCTCGCGGGCACGCTCAAGACGGCGGGCGCCGGCGTCGACGCAAAGATCATCCAGGTGTCGCTCGACCAGAACCTGCACAACGGCTGGAGCATGGACCACCAGGGCCTGCCGCCGGTCGATCTGTTCGTCGCCGCCGATACCGACGCGACGGTGCTCGCGCTCGTCGGCGCGCTGCCCAAGGGCAGCGCGACGAAGCCCGCGCTCGCCGCGGTCGCGCCGCACAAGCCCGCGAAGAAGAGCGGCGACGAGATCGCGGTCGAGGATCTCGCCGCGCACCTGCGCGAGGCCGTGGGCGAGCGCGAAACCTGCCTCACCCACATCTCGCTCTCCTGGCACGGCTCGTGGTGGCACTTTCGCCACCCGCTCGACTACATCGGCTCCGACGGCGGCGGCGGCGTCGGCGGCGGCCCCGGCATCTCGATCGGCGCGGCCCTCGCGCTCAAGGGCTCCGGCCGCCTGCCCGTCGCCGTCTGCGGCGACGGCGACTTCCTGATGAGCGTCACGGCGCTGTGGACCGCGGTGCATTACCGCATTCCGCTGCTCATCGTGGTCGCGAATAATCGCTCGTTCTACAACGACGAGGTCCACCAGGAGCGGATGGCGGTGATGCGCAAGCGCCCGGTCGAGAACAAGTGGATCGGCCAGCGCATGGGCGACCCCGAGATCGACCTCGCCCAGATGGCCCGCGCCCAGGGCGCCCACGGCTTCGGCCCGGTGACCAAGGTCGAGGACCTGCCCGCGATCTATGCCAAGGCGATCGCCGCGGTCGATGCCGGCGGCGTCGCGGTCGTCGACGTGCGGGTCAAGCCGGGGTACGGCCCGAACGTCGCCCGCGCCATGACGCGGCAGGCGTAACGAAACGAAGCCGTCATGGCCGGGCTTGTCCCGGCCATCCACGTCTTTGCCGTAAGCAAGAAAGACGTGGATGCCCGGCGCAAGGCCGGGCATGACGTCAAAAGGAACACAAGTGAGTTCAGCGACCTCAGAGCGGCGCACAACGGCCACGACATCGCCGCAAGACGCCATCCTCGTCGTCGACGACGTGTCGAAGCGCTTCGACACCGCGGAGGGCCCGGTCGTCGCCGTCGAGCGCATGTCGTTCACGGTCGCGCCCGGCGAGTTCCTCGCCGTCATCGGCCCGTCCGGCTGCGGCAAGTCCACGCTGTTCAACATCATCGGCGGCCTGATCGACGGCTACGAGGGCCGCATCACGGTCGCGGGCGAGACCGTCGCGGGCCCGCATGCCGCGATCGGCATGGTGTTTCAGGAGGAGTCCACCTTCCCGTGGCGCACCGTGATCGAGAACGTCGCGTTCCCGCTCGAGGTGACCGGCGTCGCCAAGCGCGAGCGCCGCGAGCGCGCCCGCCACTTCATCAAGCTGGTCGGCCTCGACGGCTTCGAGAACCGCTACCCGTCCGAGCTCTCCGGCGGCATGCGCCAGCGCGTCTCCATGGCGCGCACGCTCGCGTCGCAGCCGAAGATCATGCTGATGGACGAGCCGTTCGCGGCGCTCGACGAGCAGACCCGCCTCCTCCTCGGCGACAAGGTCCTGGCGATCCAGCAGCAGCTGCGGCAGACCACGCTGCTCATCACCCACAACATCACCGAGGCCGTGCAGCTCGCCGACCGCATCCTCGTGATGACGTACCGCCCCGGCAAGCTCAAGCGCATGGTCGAGATCGCGCTGCCGCGTCCGCGCTCCTCCGAGATCGTCTCCAGCGAAGCCTTCGGCCGCTACGTCGCCCAGATCTGGGCCGACCTGCGCGAAGAGGCGAGCCGCGGCATGCTCGACGACGAGAGCCACCTGCGCGGGGAGCAGCGCGGATGACGACCGGCGCACGTTCCACCCTCCTTCGTCATGCCCGGGTCTGTCCCGGGCATCCACGTCTTCCTTCACCTGCCGCAAAGACGTGGATGGCCGGGACCCGCCTTCGCTTGCTTCGCAAGCCACGGACGCGCCAAGCAAGCCCGGCCATGACGTCGCCATCGAATGCTCGACGACGAGAGCCA
>DASXCK010000099.1:0-4267 GCA_036491235.1 Xanthobacteraceae bacterium
ACTCGATCCCCGAGGCGGTGCTGATCGGCAACCGCATCCTGCTGCTTTCGCCGCATCCGGGCCAGGTCAAGGGCGAGCTCAACAGCGACGGCAGCGATCCGGTCGATCCCGCAAGCGGCCGCAAGCTCACCGACCGCATCCACGATCTGCTCTTTGCCGACCGCATCGAGCAGGAGGAGGTGTCCGCATGAACACAGCCGCTATTCGCGGGTTCGCAACGCCGCCGTCGCGGCCCGAGTACCTGCGTGACGTGAATGCCGGCGCCGACATCGGCGTCGTCGTAAAGCCGCTGACCGTGGCCCAGCGCATCGTCAGCCAGGCGTGGCTGCGCAAGACGATCATTTTGGTCGTGATCGCGGCCGCCTGGGAGCTCTACGCGCGCCACATCGACAATCCGCTGATGGTGCCGACCTTCTCGGCGACACTCGACGCCTGGCGCGTCGGGATCGCGGGCGGCGACCTGTCGCAGAAGGTGCTGAATTCGGTCGTGCTGCTGCTCAAAGGCTATGTGCTCGGCCTGGCGCTCGCGATGGCCTTTACGGCGCTCGCCATGATGTCGCGCATCGGCAACGATCTGCTCGAGACATTGACCTCCGCCTTCAATCCGCTGCCCGCGATCGCGCTCCTGCCGCTCGCCTTCCTGTGGTTCGGGCTCGGCGACCTTTCCATCATGTTCGTGCTGGTGCACTCGGTGCTGTGGGCGGTCGCGCTCAATACGCATTCCGGCTTCAAGTCGGTCTCCGCGACGCTGCGCATGGTCGGACGCAATTACGGCCTGAAAGGGCCGCGGTTCATCCTGAAGATCCTGGTGCCGGCGGCATTCCCCTCGATCGTCACCGGCCTCAAGATCGGCTGGGCGTTCGCATGGCGCACGCTGATCGCTGCCGAGTTGGTGTTCGGCGTCTCGTCCGGGCAGGGCGGGCTCGGCTGGTACATTTATGAGAGCAAGAGCATGCTCGAGATTCCGAGCATGTTCGCGGGACTGTTGACGGTCATCGTCATCGGCCTCGTGGTGGAGAACCTGATCTTCCGCAACCTCGAGGCCGTCACGGTGCGGCGTTGGGGAATGCAGTCGTAATTTCTTCCGTCATGCGCGGGCTTGTCCCGGCATCCACGTCTTCCTTCTCCGAGTAAGACGTGGATGGTCGGGACAAGCCCGGCCATGACGGAGTGATTTGGTCAACCGGAAGCGCACCCATGAAAATCACCAGCGTCTCGACCATCGTCTATCGCCAGCAGCTCAGGCCCGGCGGGCCGCCGCTGAAGTTCGCCGGCGAGCCGCGCACGACCTTCGAAACACTGCTCGTCAAGGTCGAGACCGACGCCGGCATCACGGGTTGGGGCGAGGCCTTTCCGCATCGTATCTGGCGCGCCGTCAAATCGCTGGTCGAGACGCTGATCGCGCCTGCGTGCGTCGGCGCCGATCCGACCGCGATCGCGCCGTTGATGAACCGGTTGATGCGCCACACCTATGGCGTCGGCCGCGCCGGCCCCGTGATGTATGCGCTCTCCGGCCTCGACATCGCGCTGTGGGATATTCTGGGCAAGGCCGCGAACTTGCCGATCCACAAGCTGCTCGGCGGCTCGGCGCGCGACAAGCTGCCGGCCTACGCGAGCCTGCTCAAATACGGCAATGTCGATTACGTGGCGCGCGTCACGGAGGAAGCGCTCGGCCGCGGCTATCACGATCTCAAGGTGCATGAGATCGGCCGCGCCGAGATCACGGCGGCCGCGAAACTCCTGCGGCAGAAGACGGGCGCAGGGCTGATGGTCGACGTCAATGCGCCGTGGATTCTGCAGGAGGCATTGGCGGCTGCGGCGCCGCTGGTCGATCTCGACCTCAAATGGCTCGAGGAGCCGGTGTGGCCGCCGGAGGATTTTCGCGCAACCGCCGAGGTGCGCGCCCTCGGGGTGCCTGTGGCGATCGGCGAGAATGTGCTCACGCCGACCGATTTCGCCCGCCTGATCGAGGGCCGGTTCGTCGACGTGATCCAGCCGAGCGTCGTCAAGATCGGCGGCATCTCGGTGATGCGCGACATCTACGGGCTCGCCAACCAGGCGAGCGTCGCGGTCGTGCCGCACTCGGCCTATTTCGGCCCTGGCCTGATCGCGACCGCGCACGTCACCGCCGCGCTGTCGCGCGCGCCACTGGTCGAGCGGCTCTATTGCGATCTCACCGAAAGTCCGTTCGGCGACTGGTACGAGCCGGTCGACGGTCATCTCGCGCTCCCGCAGGGGCCGGGGCTCGGCGTCGAGCCGGATGAAGCGCTGCTCAGCAAACTCCGTGTCGATTGAGGACTTCCATGAAAATCCAGCAGGTCAAAACCAACGTCGTGCGTCTGCCAGCCGAGGAGCCGCTGGTCGGCGCGCCGGTCGCCGCCGTGATGATGCGCGAATACATCACGGTGCAGATACTCACCGACGACGGCATTGAAGGCATCGGCGTCACCGGCTTCGGCGGCAAGATCATGCGGGCGCTGAAGGCGACGGTCGATGCGTTCGGCGAACTGATCGCCGGCGACGATCCGTTGTGCCACGAGCGCGTTGCCGCCAAGCTGCGGGCCGCCTCGGCGCCGGCCGGCCCGGGCGGCGTTGTGACGCTCGCGCTCGCCGCGATCGACATCGCGCTGTGGGATATCCGCGGGAAGGCCTTCGGGCTACCGGTCGCGCACCTGCTCGGCGGCCTGCGCGACCGCGCGCCCGCCTACGCCAGCGGTGCGCTGATGCGCACGAGCCCGCTCAGGGACGTCGAGCGTGCCGCTGCGGCGCTGGTTGAGAAAGGCTATCGCCAGATGAAGACCCAGATGGCGGTCGACGGCCTCAACCCCGCTCAGGAGATCGAGCGCATCCATGTGGTGCGCAATGCGATCGGTCCGGACATCGCGCTGATGGTCGACATCAACCAGCGCTGGAGCGTGCCCGAGGCGATCGCGATCGCCAGCCGCGTCGAGGATGTAGGCCTCGCCTGGCTCGAGGACCCGACTGCGGCGACCGACCACCAGGGGCTCGCCGCGATCGCGGCGGCGCTCGCGATGCCGGTGTGCGCCGGCGAATATCTCTACGGTATCGAACCGCACAGGCAGTCGCTCGTGCATCACTCGGTCGATATCGTGATGATCGACGTGCTGCGCGCCGGCGGCATCACGGGATGGATGAAGATCGCCGCTATGGCGGAAGCGTTCAACCGGCCCGTGGTCAGCCATTTGCTGCCGGAGATCCAGGTGCACACGGTCGCGGCGGCGCCAAACGGGCTCGTGATCGAATACATGCCGTGGACAAGGCGGCTGTTCGAGGATCCGCCGACGCCGGAAAAGGGCGAGATGACCGTGCCGAATGCACCCGGCCTGGGGCTGAGGTTCGCGGCCGATCTGTTCACGAAATACGGGATTTCATGACGGCGGTTCCACGTCGGAGCAAGGGCGTGAATCCGCAGGCCTTAACCGATTGTTTGGGGAGCGTGACTAGCATGCTTGGCTCACTCTTGCAGGGGGCCCCATGCAGCCGATCGTTGTCGTACCCTCCGCCTCGCCCGAGCTCTCGTCCGCGCCGATCCCACCCGACTGGATCCTGAGCGGCGCCCCCGAGGCCCGCTCGCGGCAGCTTGCACGCAGCCGTGACCGTGCGTCGTCCGTGATGGCGTGGTCGTGCACGGCCGGCCGGTTCAACTGGCACTACACAATCGACGAGACGGTGCACATCATTGCGGGCGAGGTGTTCGTCACCGACGAGAATGGCCGCGAGCACCGGTTGGGGCCGGGCGACTCGGCGTTCTTCCCGGCCGGCAGCCGCAGCACGTGGCATGTCCCGGTCGAGGTGCGCAAGGTCGCGGTATGCCGGCAGTCGATGCCGTTCCTGTTCGGATTTGCGCTGCGCGCGTGGAACATGCTGGCGCGGTTCGCGGTCGCGATGTTCCGGCCGACCGAAGGTGCGGCCGATCCGCTGGCGCCGCGCGTGCCTGCCGCGAAGGACGCGTCTGAGCTTGGCCGCGTGCGCAGCGGCGTGTGAGTTCTCGCGGCTGCGATCGCGCCCAATGCGTGTCGGTCAGGCCGCGTCGACGCGGCGGAAGCCGTTGGCGAGCGCGGTCGCGGCACCGGACATCAGCACCTTGAGATGGCGCTTCTGCTGAAATTGTCCGTTGAGCGAAAGCCGCGGCAGCGCCAGAAATTGCTCGCGATGCTCGGGAAACAGCACGCCCGGCCGCGTCGTCACGGCAGTTCGGTAGCCGATGTCGGCGGCGAGGCGGAATTCGCGCGTGCCGACGAGGTCG
>DASXCK010000100.1:0-5404 GCA_036491235.1 Xanthobacteraceae bacterium
GAGCGCCTCGTTGATCGCCGACTCGGAGCCTGCGCCCTGCGCGGCGGCCGCGATCGTCATGCCCTTGAGATCGGCGAGCGACTTGTAGCGTCCGCTGTCGACGAGGTCCTTGCGCACCAGGAGCGTCGAGTACTCATAGCCTTCCGCGACCGAGGCCTTGTCGGCGACGACCTTGATGTTGATGCCGCGCTGGACCGCGTTGTAGAGGCCGGCCGCCACCGTGCCGCCGCCGGCATCGATCTCGCCGGTGCCGAGCGGCGCGATCATCTTGGCGCCCGACGCGAAGGGCGCGGTCGTCACCGCGATTCCCGCATCGCGAAAATAACCCTTCTGCTCGGCGATGAAGATCGCAAGGTCGGACGCGACATTGGTGGTTCCGACCTTCACCTGTTCGGGTGTCTGCGCGGCGGCGGCGCCACCAAGCACCGCAAGGCCGAGAGCAAGGGCGAGCAAGCGCAGCACGCGGATCATCGGGCACCCATCGTCAAGGGCAACCACATCAGTTTCGGCCAAGATCGCCGCATGTCAACGATCCCGCCGCGGCCGACGCATGCGAAATCGCCGCAGCAGATGAGGCTTCACAAGGGGTTTGCAGGCGTCTCTCCTTTCGCCGAAGATGCGGGCGTCGAAGAGGACAGATGATGGAGCCCGCCCCCGATCTGACGACCATTCCGGGCCGCCGCATCGGCGGCTACCGCAACTCGGCACGCCGTCACATCAAGCTATACGGCCTCGGTCGGACCGGCGCGTCGGTCGCGCAAGCCGTCGGCGCGCGCGATCTGCCCAATGTCGAGGTGCGGACCGGAACGCGCGCGGTCGGCTGGGCCGAAATCACCGGCGGCGCGGCGAGCGCCCGCGACACCAACATGGTGGTGATCGTGTGCGCCGAAGGCGACGAAGAGCTTTTCCGCCCCGAGCGCGAGCGACCGGCCTCGCTCGTCACCTTCGTGTTGCTGCAACAGCACGGCAACATGCTGGTGGTGCGCCAGCCGAGCGTCGCGGGCGCGCGCGGCTCGGCCGACCTCTTCGTCACCACCTCCGACCGTGATTACGTGTCAGACCTGATCGACAACCTGGCGAGCTGAGGGCAACGACATGGCACCTCTGCTGGTCACCAACTCGGCACGCGAGCGCCTCGCCCGCGGCGAGGTCGCGCTCGGCTTCGGCGTTCGCCTCGCCAAGTCGGCCGAGATCGCCAAGGCGGCCAAGACCGCGGGCTTCGACTGGCTCTTCATCGATCTCGAGCACAGCGCGCTGTCGATCGAGACCGCCTCGCAACTCGCGATCGCGGCGCTCGAGGCCGGCATCGCGCCGATCGCGCGCGTGCCGAAGGGCGAGTATTCGCTCGCCACACGGCTGCTCGACAACGGCGTACTCGGCATCATCGTGCCGCACATCGACACCGCCGACGAGGCGCGCGAGGTCGCCGACCGCCTGCGCTACCCGCCGCAGGGCCACCGCAGTATCTTCTCCAGCATGCCGCAGCTCGGCTATCGCGCCGTGAAGGCGGCCGAGATGACGGCGGCGCTCAATGCCGCGAACCTCATCACCGTGATGCTGGAGACGCCGACCGCGATCCAGAATGCCGAGGCGATCGCGGCCGTCGACGGCATCGACTCGCTGATGATCGGCACCAACGACCTCTGCATCGAGATGGGCATCCCGGGCGAGCTCGCGAACGTGAAGATTGCCGACGCCTATTCGGCGATCGTCGCAGCCTGCAAGAAGCACGGCAAATGGCCCGGCATGGGCGGCGTCTACGACGAGCCCCTGATGCAGCGCTACGTCGACATCGGCTGCCGCTTCCTGATGGCCGGCGCCGACCTCGCCTTCATGATGGGCGCGGGCACGAAGCGCACCGCATTTCTACGGAGCATTGCGCCGTAGGGTGGGCAAAGCGAAGCGTGCGCACCGCTTCTTTTGTCTGCAACGCGTGGGCACGGCCCGTTCGGCGCCTTAGCTACTCAGCAGGCGCTGACGGTTGCCGTCGCGTATCACGCGTGAGCTTCCCTACGGTGCGAGTCCGGGAACGGCATAATTTCGGAATCTCGCGTACTTGTCGCCGATTTTCTTGAGCTCCTTGTACGCGGGCGAATTCAACCACCTTCTTATCTGCTCCATATCATCGAATACGAATATGGCGACCCTGGATTTGGGCGGATCGCCCACGAACGTCGTTGCCTCGCCGGCCGCGATATAGCGACCCCCGTTCGCCCTGATCATGTCCCGGGCGTGCGCGGCGTATTCCTTGAGATAGCTCGGCACGTCGCTGATCTCGTTCTCGACGACAAAATAGACCGGCGGTTTGGCCTGGGCATTGAGCCGCGCAACCGTGGCAGCACCCAGCACCAGACCGGCCAGCATGGATGCGCCGATCGTCAAGAAAACTTTCATGTCCAGCTCCATTGTCGGCATAAACGTGGGCAACATGGGCGCTACGCGGCGATCGAACGGAGGTCGAGATCGGGAAATCGCTGTGTCGCTTCGACTGCGGCGCACGCCGCAATCGTTAGCGCAGACTTGCGCCGGCCTGTAATTCGATTGCAGAATGCCCTCATAACGGTTGGGGCGATGAACAATACGCGGAAGTGGGACGAGCGCGTCCTCCGGCGCCTGAAGTTGCGCGACCTCCTCGTCCTCCTGGCGGTCGCCGAGACTGGCAGCATGGGCAAGACTGCCACACAGCTCGCCATGTCGCAGCCTGCCGTCTCCAAGGCCATCGGCGAAATCGAGCGCATTGTCGGCGTGCAGATTCTCAACAGAACGCCGCAAGGCGTCGAGCCCACGCCCTACGGCCGGACGTTGGCGAAATGGGCCGTCGCAATGTTCGACGATTTGCGGCAGGCCATGACGGAAATCCAATCCCTGTCGGATCCTGCCGCAGGCGAAGTCAGGATCGGAGCGACGGACTCGATGATCGCCGGATTCGTTCCGGCGGTCATCGATCGGTTCTCGCGACAATATCCGAAGGTCGTCTTCGAGGTGCTGCCGGCCGCGACCTTTGCGGACCAGTACGTTCAGTTGCGCGAGCGCAGGATTGATCTCATCCTCGGGCGGCTGGCTGCACCGGTGAGCGATACCGCCGACCTGGATTCCCAGGTGCTGTTCGAAGACCCGATGTACCCTGCCGCCGCAGCGGGCAGCACATGGCAGCGGCGGCGCAAGATCTCCCTGGCGGACCTGCGGGAAGCGCCCTGGTGCATTCCGCCGGACTCGAGCTTCGTGCGTCCCTTGATCAACGCCGCCTTTCTGGCGAAGGGGATTCCGGAGCCGTCGCATGCCGTCGGCTCAAACTCCGTTCCGCTGACGATGGCGCTCCTCGCCACTGGCCGGTTCATCGGCGTCCTGTCCGGGTCGACCTTGCGCCTCAATGGTCGGCATTTGGGGTTGAAGCGTCTGCCCGTCGATCTGCCAATCGTCCCCCTCAAGACCGGGATCGTCACCCTGAAAAAGCGGGCTCTCAGCCCGGCCGTTCAGCACTTCATTGCATGCGCGCGTGACGTTGCTCGACCGTTCGCAAAAACGCCCACCTAGCAACGACATAGATGCCGCATGCAGGGGCGGAGAAAATTGCCGACGCCGTAAGGTGGGCAAAGCGAAGCGCCCACCGCTTCTTCTGTCTGTAACGCGTGGGCGCGGCGCGTTCCGCGCCTTTGCCACCCTGCAGCGCGCGCGTCGTCAGACCTTCCCCTTGAGCCGCGGATAGACCTTCTTTGCGTTGTCCTCGAAGATCTTCTTCTTGTCCGCCGCCGTGAGCCAGCTCACCTGATCGATGTAGCGCTTGGTGTCGTCGTAGTGGTGCCCGGTGCGCGGGTCGATGCCCTTGACGGCGCCGACCATCTCGGATGCGAACAGGATATTGTCGGCCGGGATCACCTTGGTGAGCAGCTCGATGCCCGGCAGGTGGTAGACGCAGGTGTCGAAATAGACGTTCTTGAGCAGGTGTTCCTCGAGCGGCGGCCGCTTCATATCCTGCGCGAGCCCGCGGTAGCGGCCCCAGTGATACGGTACCGCGCCGCCGCCGTGCGGGATGATGAACCGCAGCGTCGGAAAGTCCTTGAAGAGGTCGCCCTGGATGAGCTGCATGAAGGCGGTGGTGTCGCCGTTGATGTAGTGCGCGCCGGTCGTGTGGAACGCCGGATTGCACGACGCGCTCACATGGATCATCGCCGGCACGTCGAGCTCGACCATCTTCTCGTAGAGCGGATACCACCACTTGTCGGTCATCGGCGGCGAATTCCACGAACCGCCCGAGGGATCGGGATTGAGGTTGGCGCCGACGAAGCCGTATTCCTTGACGCAACGCTCGAGCTCGCCGACGCAGCTCTTCGGATCGACGCCGGGCGACTGCGGCAGCTGGCAAACGCCGATGAAGTTCTGCGGATAGAGCTCGCACACGCGGTGCACCAGCTCGTTGCTGACCTGCGACCATTCGAGGCTGATGCCGGCGTCGCCGATGTGATGCGCCATGCCGGACGCGCGCGGCGAGAAGATCGTGAGGCTGGTCCCGCGCTCGCGCTGCAGCTTGAGCTGCGCACCCTCGACGCTCGACCGCAACTCGTCGTCGCTGATCTTGAGCGCCGACCGCGCGGGCTTCTGGGCAGGATCCTTGATGCCGGCGATCTGGCTCTTGCGCCAGTCGTGCATTTGCTTCGGCTCGGTCGTGTAGTGGCCGTGACAGTCGATGATCATGGTGCCTCGCGGATGGCCCGGAAATCAGTGCGGGCTTCAGGTTTATCAAAGGCGCTCGCCCCGCGCCACCGGGCCAACAACCCGGTTGCGTCGGCCGAAACTCGCAATATGGTGTGGCGACTTTGAACCCACGCTTTCAGGGAAAAACGCCATGGCCGACCTGCCGCGCCTCAACCAAGTCATCAAGGCCTTCGAGAGCGGCCAGCCCGCCTTCACGTGCTTCTCGCCCGCCGACATCGAGCCCGCGGTCGCGCTCAGCCAGTCGAAATTCGACGGCGTCGTCTACGAGATGGAGCACAATTTCTGGGAAGGACGCCA
Organism: Xanthobacteraceae bacterium; assembly: GCA_036491235.1. Classification (GTDB taxonomy): domain Bacteria; phylum Pseudomonadota; class Alphaproteobacteria; order Rhizobiales; family Xanthobacteraceae; genus JAVDCA01. The sequence continues at coordinate 5,011 of DASXCK010000100.1, forward strand.
GCTGCGCGATGCGCTGCAATACATGCTCAACCGCCGCCAGCTCGTCACCGGCGGCACGCTCGCGCCGGCCGTGACCCCGATGGTGCGCATCCCGCCGAACGGTGGCGAGCATAACCAGTGGTTCGCCAAGCAGGCGCTCGACATCGGCGTATACGGCGTGCTGTGGCCGCACATCTCGACGGTCGACCAGGCCTACAACGCGGTCGCGGCCTGCCGCTATCCGCGCCTCAAGAGCGCGCCGCGTTACGAGCCCGCCGGCATCCGCGGCGACGGCCCGCACACCTGCTCGCGCTACTGGGGCCTGACCCAGCAGGAATACTACAAGAAGGCCGGCGTCTGGCCGCTCGACCCCGAGGGCGAGGTGCTGGTGATGCTGATGATCGAGGACACGCTC
>DASXCK010000101.1:0-19344 GCA_036491235.1 Xanthobacteraceae bacterium
GCGCGCGACCACGACGGGCCGGCGGCTGATCGCGCTCCGCACCAATCTCGATGCCGGCCACGCGGGTGCGCCCGGGCGGTTCGAGCGCCTCAAGGAGACGGCGCTCGTCTACGCGTTCGCGCTCGCCGTCGCGGGAGACGCGGCAACGACGCGCAAGCGGTGACCGGCACCGGCCATCAGCCGGCGCCGTCTCGCCGTCACGGCCGATCGGTCTTTTCGAGGTGCGCGCGCAGGTCGTCGATCGACGCGAAGCGCATCGTGCCCTGTGGCAGTTCCGCTTCGATCGATCCGTCGGTGTAGAGCGTGTAGGCCATGCCGTCGATCACGCCCGACTTGAGAATGGCGATCGGCCGCTGCTCCCCCGACGGCGGCATCATCGGCTCGCGCGCCGAGCCGTTCGCGGCCAGGTCGTTCCGCTCGCGTGGAGGCGCCGGCGGCTCGAAGCGCGGCTCCGGCCGCGTCTCCGATCTCGGCTCCGAACGCATATCGGGCCGCGGCTCGGGCTTGGCATCGAGCCTCGCCTCCGGCCGCGCGTCGGGCCGCGGCGCGCGCGCGATGGTCTCCGGCTGCGACTGACGCGCAGCGCGCACCTCGGCGGGCCAAAGCGCGTCGAACATGTTGGGGCGGCGCGGGTCGGCCGGCGTGGCTCGCTCGACCGGCGGCGGAGGCGGCGGTGGTGGTGGCGCGCGTGGCGGTTCGGGGCGCTGTACCTGCCGCGGGGGCGCGGCCGCGAGGTTGCTCAATCGCGCCATGATGTCGGCTTGCGTCGGGCGCGGCTCGGGCTGCCGTGGCGTCTCGGACGGCGGCGGCTCGGCAGGGGGCGGCGGCACGCCGCGGCCCATTTGCGAGCCTGGCGCACGGCTCGGCGCGAGCGGCACCTCTTCTTCCGTCATCGGCGCTTCGCCGGGGACGCGTCCGGCGCCGAACATATTGATGCGTGGGCGCTCTACCGGACGCTCCATCGGCGGAGGCGCTTCCGGCATCTCGGGCAATGGCGGCGGAGGAGGCGCACCGGGCCCACGCTGGTCCGCACCCGGGCGCGGCGGATACGCGACGCGCCCGCCGGCAGATTGGCGTTGCGCGGGAGCGGCCCCAGGCGGCGGAGGACCGTCGACAACCTCAGCCGCCGCCGCCGCGCGCCGCGGCGCCATTGCGGCACGCGGGCCGAGCGCATCAGCGATGCGGCCAAGTTGACGCACCGCCGTCGCGAGGCCGAACATGACCATGCCGCCGACAATGGCGACCGCGCCCGAGATGATGAGCGTGTTGCCGAGGTTGAAGTCGTGAATCGGAATGCCGAAGCCGAGGGCCAAGAAGCCCAGCGCCGTCGCGATCGCGCTCAGAACCAAGCAGAACGCATACATCGTCGTCTCGTCCCCTTACTCAGACGCCGCTCAGCGCGGTGACGACCGTCGACAGGCGCGCGCCATCGCGCCCTCGGCCCCGAGAGCGCGGCAACCTGATCCTTCTGTAAACCTAATTAAGGCGGTTCACAAAGACTCTCAGTCTGAAATCGCACCGATTTGACCAATTTTTCTTGTGAAATCAATCTCCGCACGCCCGCCGCGGCACGATGATGGGAAATTGAACCCACACGTCGCCGCGCCGTTATCGTCACGAGGTCGCGGTTCCTCATTTCGCTGGCGTCGACCGTGCCGTATCCCGTATGGATGCGGCCGTTCCGTCATTTCAACCAGGCTTCGTTTGCCATTTCCCCCAAGGAGAGAGCCGATGTCGTTCAGTCTGCCCGATCTTCCATATGCCCATGATGCGCTGGCCCCGCACATGTCGAAGGAAACCCTCGAATACCATCACGACAAGCATCATCTCGCTTACGTCAATAACGGCAACAACCTGCTCAAGGGAACCGAGTGGGAAGGCAAGCCGCTCGAGGAGGTCGTGAAGGGATCGTTCGGAAAGAATGCCGGCCTCTTCAACAATGCGGCTCAGCACTATAATCACGTCCACTTCTGGAAGTGGATGAAGCCGAAGGGCGGCGGCAACAAGATTCCCGGCAATCTCGCCAAGCAGATCGATTCCGACCTCGGCTCGGTCGCCAAGATGACCGAGGAGTTCGGCCAGGCCGGCGCTACCCAGTTCGGCTCCGGCTGGTGCTGGCTCGCCGTCAAAGGCGGCAAGATCGTCGTGATGAAGACCCCGAACGGCGAGAACCCGCTCGTGCACGGTGCCAGGCCTATTCTGGGCTGCGACGTGTGGGAGCACTCCTATTACATCGACTATCGCAACCGCCGGCCGGACTATCTCAAGGCGTTCATGGAGCACCTCGTGAACTGGGAGTACGTGGCCGAGATGTACGAGCATGCGATGAAGTGACGCCTGCGCGCACGACTGATAAGGGATGAAGATCGCGCGGCCGGGCCTCGAGCCCGGCCGTCGTTGTTTCGAGCGACGCTTTCATCGTCGCCGCCGCAGAGGAGCCCGCATCCATGCCATCACCCGTTTTCGTGTTCGATGCCTACGGCACGCTGTTCGACGTGCATGCTGCGATCGGCCGCCATCGCGCCGCCGTGGGCCCCGATGCCGACCGGATGTCCGAGCTGTGGCGTGCGAAACAGCTCGAATACACCTGGACGCTGACGCTCGCGGGCCGCTACGAGGAATTCTCCGTTCTGACCGAACGCGCACTCGATTTCGCGCTCGCGCGCTTTCCCGCCATCGACCGCGCGCTCAAGCCGAAACTGATGGAGGCCTACCAGCGGCTCGACGCGTATCCGGATGCGAGCACGACGTTGCGTGCGCTCAAGTCGCGCGGGCACAAGACCGGGATCCTGTCGAATGGCACCCCCGACATGCTCGGGGCGGCCATCGCGGCCGCGGGGCTCGGCGGCGACCTCGACGCCGTCCTCTCGGTCGATGCGGTTCGCATCTACAAGCCGCGCGCCGAGGTCTATCGGCTGGTGACCGATCACTTCGGCGTCGCGCCGCGCGACGTCGTCTTCGTCTCCTCGAACCGCTGGGACGTCATGGGCGCAATCGTATTCGGCTTCCGCACCGCCTGGATCAACCGCGGCAAGATGCCGGACGAATATGGGGATCTCGCCCCCGCATCGGTGCTGAGCGACCTCGCCGGACTGACCGCGCTCGCGTGAACCCGGATTCGTAGGGTGGGCAAAGGCGGCCGTCAGGGCGCCGTAAGGCGATGCTTCATTCCGCCGTGCCTACGCGGTCGCCAACGCCGGACGCGTGGGCGCAGCGGCGCGGAGACTCGTGCGTCTCGAGAATATCGTTGCCGCCCTCGCGCACCCTCCGCGGCCGCAAGTAAGACGTAGATGCCCGGCACAAGGCCGGGCATAACGGCGATCGAATTTCGCTCTACGCCGCGAGCGCCGCCAGCACGCGCGCCCAGCTGCGCGTGCCTTTGTGAAAGCTCGTGAGGTCGTATTTCTCGTTCGGCGAATGGACACGGTCGTCGTCCAGGCCGAAACCGATCAGCAGCGTATCCATGCCGAGCAGCCGCTTGAAGTCGGCGCAGATCGGGATCGATCCGCCCGAGCCGATCAGCAGCGCGTCCTTGCCCCATTCGTCGCTCAGCGCGCGGCGGGCCGAGGCGAGCTGCGGCATGCCCCAGTCGAGCGCGAGCGCCGGCGCGATGGTGTGATCGATGAAGTCGACGCGGCAGTCGGCCGGCAGCCGCTCGCGCACGAAGACGCGGAAGCCGGCCCGGATCTTGTCGGGGTCCTGGCCGCTCACGAGACGGAACGAAATCTTTGCGGACGCCTGCGACGGGATGACGGTCTTCGAACCTTCACCCGTATAGCCGCCGACGATGCCGTTCACGTCGCAGGTCGGGCGCGACGATATCTGCTCGATGACGCTACGCCCCTTCTCGCCGGCCGGCATGCCGAGGCCGATGGGTCCGAGGAACGTCTGCGGCGTGAGGTTAAGCGCGTCCCACTGCTTCTTCACGTCCACCGGCAGCTCGCGTACGCCGTCATAGAAGCCCGGCAGCGTGATACGCCCGTTCTCGTCGTGCAGCGCGCCGAGAATCTTTGTCAGCACCCGGATCGGGTTCTGTGCTGCGCCGCCGAACAGGCCGGAATGCAGATCGCGATTGGCCGCCGTGATTTTCACCTCGTCGTAAACGAGGCCGCGCAGCGACGTGGTGATCGCCGGCGTCGCCGGATCCCACATCCCGGTGTCGCAGACCAGCGCGATCTCGGCACCGAGCTCGTCTTTGGCGGCAGCCAAAAAGGGCGGCAGGTTCTTCGAACCGCACTCTTCCTCGCCCTCGATCAGCATCGTGATGGCGAGCGGTAGCGACCCGGTCACGGCCTTCCAGGCGCGGCATGCCTCGACGAAGGTCATCACCTGACCCTTGTCGTCGCAGGCGCCGCGCGCGATGATCGCCTTGCGCCCGTCCGGCAATGTCGCGACGCGCGGCTCGAACGGCGGTGTCTGCCACAGATCGAGCGGGTCGACCGGCTGCACATCATAGTGCCCGTAGAACAGAACGCGGCGGCCGGCGCCGTTGCTCTTGGCAAGCACCACCGGATGCCCGTCGGTCGGCCGCACCTCGGCGGCGAAGCCGACGGTCCGCAGGTCGCCCGCAAGATGCTCGGCGGCGGCGCGGCAATCATCCTTGAAGGCCGGATCAGTCGAGATCGACTTGATACGAAGATATTGAAACAGCCGATCGAGGCTGCGATCGAGATCGGCGTCGATGCGGGAGAGAACGCGGTCGAGATCTGACATGATGGTCAAGCCGTTGCGAATGATGATGATTGTTCGCCAGTTTATAATCCCTATCGGGACTTGGCGCGAGAGAGCGCGAACCGGCATCAGAAACGCTTCGAATGCGGCAATCCGTCATCGAGCTGTTGCACTCAAGTCACGTTCGGCGACGATCGCACTACCGCGTGCGCCCGTCCTCCTTGTGTTTCCGTACGAGCGGTGTTCAATATGACCCGAACCTGCCGTGAGTGCAGTGGGGGTTTCTGAACATGGATGAACTCGTCGACCGTATCGCCGCCAAGGTTGGCGTCGACCGTGCGGTCGTCGAGAAATCGGTCGGGATCATCTTCGATTTCCTGTCGAAAGAGGGACCGACCGAGAAGGTGCATGCGTTGCTCGATCAGTTGCCGGGCGCCGACGCCGCTGTGGCGGCCGCGCGTGCGGACGATGCAGGCGGCATGTTCGGAAGCATGGGTGGGATCATGGGCGTCGGCAGCCGTTTGATGGCGGCCGGGCTCGGCATGGGCGAGATCCAAGGCGTCACCCGCGAACTCATTGCATATGCACGCGAGAAAGCCGGAGACGATGCGGTCAACAGCATCGTCGAGGCCGTTCCGGGCCTGAGCCAATTCATCTAGGTCGCCGCTCCATGTCGTATTCGATCGCAGATCTCCAGCGGATCCCGCCGCACGTCGTCACGGCGCTCAAATCGGTGGGGATCCGCACCACCGACAAGTTCCTCGAGAAGGCCAAGGACCCCAAGGGACGCAAGCATCTCGCTGAGACGACCGGATTCGACGAAAAGGACATCCTGCGCTGGGCCAACAAGGTCGATCGTATGCGGATCAAGGGCGTCGGCGAGGACTATGCGGAGTTGCTGGAGGCGGCGGGCGTCGATACCGTCAAGGAGCTCAAGTACCGCAACCCGCGCAACCTCGCGAAGGCCATGGCGGATGCGAACGTCAAGCGCAAACTGGTGCGGCTGCTGCCCACCGAAATGGCAGTGGTGCGCTGGATAGAGCACGCCAAGAAACTGCAGCTCAAGATTTCCTACTGAACGCCCGTTCGCCTGCTGACATGCTTGACAGCGCCGAGCTTTCGCGCGCAATGCGGACGCATGTCCACGGCTGGCGATCCCCAGACTGATCCAAAGACTGATCCGGCGGCTGATCCCAAGACCGGTCCCGAGACTGGTCGCAGGGAGAGCGAGCCGTCGGCCTCCTGGTTTGCGCGCCTGCTTGCGGCCGGGCGCCCCGCCCTCATGGGCGTCCTCAACGTCACGCCCGACTCCTTTTCCGATGGCGGCCGGTTCTTCGATCCCGACAAGGCGGTGGCGCAGGCACGGGCGATGATCGACGAAGGCGCCGACATCATCGACGTGGGCGCCGAGTCGACGCGGCCCTATGGCGGCGCCGTGCGCGTGAGCGCCGACGAGGAGCGCGCGCGCCTCGAGCCGGTGCTCGCCCCCGTCTGCGCGCTCGGCACCCCGGTCTCGATCGACAGCATGAAGGCCGAGGTCGTACGCTGGGCGCTCGACCAGGGGGCCGCCATGGTCAACGACGTGTGGGGATTGCAGCGCGATCCCGCCATGGCGGCGCTCGTCGCGGCGCGCGACACGCCGCTCGTGATCATGCACAACCGCGAGACGGCCGATCCCGCGATCGACATCATGGCGGACATCAAGGCTTTCTTCGCGCACTCGCTCGACATCGCGCGGCAGGCCGGGATCGCACGCGATCGCATCGTGCTCGACCCCGGGATCGGCTTCGGCAAGGTCGCGGAGCAGAGCATGGAGGCGATCGCGCGGCTCGACCGGCTGCGCGCCTTCGGCCTGCCGCTGCTGGTCGGCGCATCGCGCAAGCGTTTCATCGACACGGTCTCGCCGGCGCCGCCCGACCGACGGCTGGGCGGCTCGATTGCGGCGCACGTGCTTGCCGTGCTCAATGGCGCCGCGATCATCCGTGCGCACGACGTGGCCGAGACCGTGCAGGCGCTCAAAATCGCGGCGGCGATCCGGGAGGAAGCATGAGCGACACCATCTTCATCACCGGACTTCTGATCCACGCGCATCACGGCGTGATGCCGCACGAGCAGAAGGTCGGTCAGCGTTTTGTCATCGACCTCGAGCTTGCGACCGACCTCGCGCAGGCCGCGCAAAGCGACAAGCTCGTCGATACGGTGTCCTACGCGAGCATCGTCGAGACCGCGAGCCACGCCTTCACGGCCGGCAACTTCCGTCTGGTCGAGGCGGCCGCCGGCGCGATCGCGGACGCGGTACTGGACGCATTCCCGCGCGTCACCTCCGTCAAGGTGACGGTGCACAAGCCGCATGCGCCGATCGCCGCGATCTTCAACGACGTAGGCGTCACCATCCTGCGCACGCGGCAAGGCTAGCGCATGTTCCGGCGACAGCTTGCCCTGGACTTGATCCGGGATGGACACCGGTCCGCCGACAAGAACATGCGCCGGATGAACCATGGCTGACGCGCTTGTCGCATTCGGTGGCAATGTCGGCGACGTGCGCGCAACCCTCGATCGCGCGGTGACGCAGTTCTGCGACGGAGCTGTGGTGCGCCTTGTCGCCCGCTCGTCCGATTATCGCACGCCGCCCTGGGGCGTCACCGACCAGGCATCCTTCGTGAATCTGTGCGTCGAGGTCGCGACCGGCCTTGCACCGCATGCCCTGCTCGCACGCGGGCTGGCGGTCGAGCGTACGCTCGGCCGCGACCGCGCCAAGGAGCGGCGCTGGGGCCCGCGGCCGGTCGATATCGACCTTCTCGCCTATGACGATGTGACGCTCGACGACGCCGACCTGACGCTGCCGCATCCGCGCCTCCTGGAGCGCGCCTTCGTCCTGGTGCCGCTCGCCGAGATCGCGCCCGACCGTCGCATCAAGGGCGTGCGGGTGCGGGACGCGCTGGCGCGCCTCGACGTCGCCGGCATCGAGCGGCTGCCGCCGGCGTAGTCAGCCTTGGTTCGGAGCCCGCACCGTGGCATTTTCCCGGTATGACCGATGACGTGATGCTCGGCGGCGAATTCCCGGCCGCTACCCGCGCGCAGTGGCTCCAGCTGGTCGAAGGTGCGCTGAAAGGCGCGCCCTACGAAAAGCTGGTGGCGCGCACCTACGACGATCTTGCGATCCAGCCGCTCTACCCGCGCGCGGCCGGCGCCACGCCGATCATCGGGCGGCCGGCGGGCGCGGCCTGGACCCTGATGCAGCGCGTCGACCATCCCGATCCCGCCGCCGCCAATGCTCAGGCCCTGCACGACCTCGAAAACGGCGCCACCGGATTGACGCTGGTGTTCGCCGGCTCCGTCAGCGCCAACGGCTATGGCCTCGGCGCGGGCGCCGAGACGCTCGCGCGGGTGCTCGACGGCGTCATGCTCGACGCCGGCATCGCGATCGAGTTCAACCTCAGCCCAGCGACGCGCGATGCGGTTCGCCATTTTGCCGCGCTGGTGAAGCAATGCGCGCTCGCCCCGGGTTCGATCACGATGCGCGCCAGCATCAATCCGATCGGCGGCTTTGCGGCGTCGGGCACGAGTCCGCGCCCATGGGAGGCGCTCGCGCAGGGTTTTGCCGCCATGGTGCGTGAACTCGCCGACCAGGGCTTCGCGGGGCCGTTCGCGGTCGCGGACGGGCGGATCGTTCACAATGCAGGCGGCTCGGAGGCACAGGAGCTCGCCTTCGCGATCGCAAGCGCCGTGCAATATCTGCGCGCTCTCGAGCGGAGCGGCGTCGCGCTCGATGCGGCACGCCGCATGGTCTACTTCCGCATGACGGCGGACGTCGACCAGCTCATGAGCATCGCCAAGCTGCGCGCGTTGCGCAAACTGTGGACGCGGATCGAGGAGGCCTGCGGGCTCGCGCCCAAGCCGACGCATGTGGTGGCCGAGACCGCCTGGCGCATGCTGACCCGCCGCGACCCGGCGGTGAACATCCTGCGCAACGCGGTCGCGGTCGCAGCCGCGGGCCTCGGCGGCGCGGACAGCATCACGGTGCTGCCGCATACGGCGGCGCTCGGCCTCCCCGATCCACATGCCCGCCGCATCGCGCGCAACACGCAGCTCGTCCTGCTGGAGGAGTCGAACCTCGCCAAGGTCGCCGACCCGGTCGCGGGTTCGGGGGCGCTTGAAGACATGACGGCCAAGCTGTGCGCGGCTGCCTGGTCGCAGTTTCAGGAGATCGAAGCCGCGGGCGGCGCCTGGGCGGCGATCGAGCGCGGCCTCATCCAAGGCAGGATCGCGACCGTGCGCACGCAACGCGAGCAGGCAGTCGCACGCCGCAAGGATACGATGACCGGAACGAGCGACTTTCCCAACCTCGACGAGGCGCCGCCGACGGTGCTCGATGTCACGCCGGTGGCGCCGCGGAAGGAGGCGACAGTCGCGTTGACGACCGAGGCCCTTCCGCGCATCCGCCTTGCCGAACCGTTCGAACGCCTGCGCGATGCGTCCGATCACATGCTGGCCGAGACCGGGACGCGACCTAAAATCTTCCTCGCCAATCTCGGCACGCTCGCCGACTTCTCGGCGCGCGCGAGCTTCGCGAGGAATTTCTTCGAGGCAGGCGGCATCGCGGCGGTGACGAACGACGGCTTTGCGTCGCACGACGCGATGGTTACCGCCTTCAAGGCGTCCGGCGCGAAGCTCGTCTGCCTGTGCTCGTCCGACGCGGTCTACGAGGCGGAGGCGGCTGAGGCCGCGCGTGCCCTTGCGGGCGCCACCCACATCTATCTTGCGGGCCGCCCGCGCGCACAGGAAGCGGCACTCAAAGCCGCCGGCGTCGGCACCTCTATCTTCGTCGGATGCGACGCGCTGGCGACACTCGCGGCGGCGCACGCGATGCTGCGGATGTCTGTCAGCCGATAATGACAGCCGGAACCCGGAACCCGCCGTACCGCGCGAGACCGTCGACGCTCGCAAGGCCTGCCATCCGCCTGGATTTAGGACCGTGCAAGATTGCAAAAGAGCGCCTAAATTGAGTGGGCGCAGAGGTTTGGACGCGGCATGACCCGGATCCCGGATTTCGCGACGATCGACTTCGCCGAACCATCGGCGAGCCGCGGCGGCGCGCCCACCGCAACGGGCAAGCCCTGGATCACGCCGGAGGGGATCGCGGTCAAACCGTCCTATGCGGCCGAGGACCTTGCAGGCATCGACTTCCTCGACACCTGGCCCGGCATCGCGCCCTATCTGCGCGGCCCCTACCCCACGATGTACGTAACCCAGCCGTGGACCGTGCGCCAATATGCGGGCTTCTCGACGGCTGAGGATTCGAACGCCTTCTACCGGCGAAATCTCGCGGCCGGCCAGAAGGGCCTCTCGGTCGCCTTCGATCTCGCCACCCACCGCGGCTACGATAGCGACCATCCGCGCGTCTCCGGCGACGTCGGCATGGCGGGCGTCGCGATCGACTCGATCTACGACATGCGCACGCTCTTCTCCGGCATCCCGCTCGACAAGATGTCGGTGTCGATGACCATGAACGGCGCCGTGCTGCCGGTGCTCGCGCTCTACATCGTCGCAGCCGAGGAGCAAGGCGTCGCGGCCGAGAAGCTTGCGGGCACCATCCAGAACGACATCCTCAAAGAGTTCATGGTGCGCAACACCTACATCTATCCGCCCGCCGCCTCGATGCGCATCATCTCCGACATCTTCGCGTTCACGTCGGCGCGCATGCCGAAGTTCAACTCGATCTCGATCTCCGGCTATCACATGCAGGAAGCTGGCGCGACGCAGGATCTCGAGCTCGCCTATACGCTCGCTGACGGCGCCGAATACGTGCGCGCCGGGCTCAAGGCGGGCCTCACCATCGACCAATTCGCGCCGCGCCTCTCCTTCTTCTGGGCGATCGGCATGAACTACTTCATGGAGATCGCGAAGCTGCGCGCCGCCCGCCTGTTGTGGGCGAAGCTGATGAAGCCGCATGCGCCGAAGGACCCGCGCTCGCTGTCGCTGCGCACCCATTGCCAGACCTCGGGCTGGTCGCTCACGGCGCAGGACGTGTTCAACAACGTGGTGCGCACCGCGATCGAGGCGATGGCGGCAACGCAGGGGCACACCCAGTCGCTGCACACCAATGCGCTCGACGAGGCGCTCGCGCTGCCGACCGATTTCTCCGCCCGCATCGCCCGCAACACGCAGCTTCTCCTGCAGCAGGAGTCGGGAACGACACGCACGGTCGACCCGTGGGGCGGCTCGTTCTATGTCGAGCGGCTCACCCATGATCTCGCGCTCAAGGCCTGGGGGCATATCTCCGAGGTCGAGCAGATGGGCGGCATGGCCAAGGCGATCGAGGCCGGGCTGCCCAAGCTGCGCATCGAGGAGGCGGCCGCGAAAACGCAGGCGCGCATCGACGCCGGCGCCCAGGCGGTGATCGGCGTCAACAAGTATCGACCCGAGCGCGAGCCGCCGATCGACGTGCTCAAGGTGGACAATTCGGCCGTGCGCGCCCTGCAGATCGACAAGCTCGGCCGCCTCAAGCGCGAGCGCGACGAACGCGCCGTCGGCGAGGCGCTCGACGCGCTCACCCGCGCGGCGTCGGGCCGCAACGCCAACCTGCTCGCGCTCGCGATCGACGCCGCCCGCGCCAAGGCGACGGTGGGCGAGATTTCGCTGGCGCTGGAAAAAGTGTTCGGCCGGCATGTCGCCTCGATCAAGGCGATCTCCGGCATCTACAGACGGGAGGCCGGCGCCATGGCCAACTCAGTGTCGGACGCGGTCGAGCGCGTGCTCAAGCAGGTCGCGCAGTTCGAGGCCGACGAAGGCCGCCGGCCGCGCATCCTGGTCGCCAAGGTCGGCCAGGACGGCCACGACCGCGGCCAGAAGGTGATCGCATCCGCCTTCGCGGATCTCGGCTTCGACGTCGACATCGGCCCGCTGTTCGCAACGCCCGCCGAAGCCGCACGCCAGGCGATCGAGAACGACGTGCACATCGTCGGCATCTCGTCGCTCGCGGCCGGCCACCTGACGCTCGTCCCCGAGCTCAAGGATGCCCTCGACGCGCAGGGCCGCGACGACATCATGATCGTGGTCGGCGGCGTCGTGCCGCCGCAGGACTACGACGCGCTGAAAGCCGCCGGCGCCGAGGCGATCTTCCCGCCCGGCACCGTGATCGCCGATGCCGCGGCGGAATTGCTGGCGAAGCTGAACGGTCGGCTCGGGCACGATCGCGCGGCGGCGGAGTAGACAGGCCGCTCAACGCATCGTCATGGCCGGGTTTGTCCCGGCCATCCACGTCTCGCTCCAAGCGAGACGTGGATGCCCGCGACAAGCGCGGGCATGACGTGGGCGATGGTTGGGCGCCCATTCAAAAGCCGGCCCGGAATGTCCCGGACCGGCCCGACTTAAGCCACATCAACGCAACGGCGCGAACGCCGCCGATGACTTACGACGCTATCTTCATCCAGTCGTCGATCTCGCGCTCGGCGCGCTCCTTCTCGATGCCGTAGCGCTCCTGGAGGCGGCCGGCGAGTTCCTCGCGCTTGCCGTTGATGAGCGTGAGGTCGTCGTCCGTGAGCTTGCCCCACTTCTGGCGCACCTGGCCCTTGGCTTTCGTCCAGTTCCCTTTGATCTGGTCCCAGTTCATCGCTGATCTCCATTGATTGGCAGACAGGCGGAAGCACCGCCCCGCGATGAATGGACAACAGATGATTTGCGCCTCGGTTCCTGCCGCGCAGCCATTACGGCGAAACGGTCAGGCGCAAAACCATCATGGCCGGACTGTGGCCCGGCCATGATGCAATCAGTAGGGAAAATCGCGGCTAGCGCAGCGCCTGCCGCTGCAGCGAGGCAGGCTTGCCGTCGAGGATCTCGCGCGCGTGCTTGATCACATGATCGGCGACGATCGCGTGTCCCTCGGCGGTCGGATGGAACGCGCCGCTGTAGAGCGCCGCATACGCGGGCTGGAGCAGGTCGAACAACGAGATGCCCTCGCGATGCGTATTGGCCATCAAGAAGGTGTCGTTCGGATTGCGCACCAGCCGCCAGTGATGCGCGTAGGGAATCGTGGCCGACGGCGAGAACGGCTCGAACTCCTGCGTCGCGCGCGACATGCGCGGCATGCCCATCATTTTTTGGTCGATGAATGCATGGGCCGGATCACGCGCGCACAATCCACGCTTGGCGAACTCGGCGAGGTGATCGGTCACGAGCCGGAAACCGGTGCCGGCCCCGGTCGCAAGCCCGGCCGGGCAGCCCGGCTTCTTTGCGTCATCGATGCAGGCGAGCCGCCCCTGCAGATCCTGGGCGAACCGCGACACTTCCACGACGCGATCCCGGCTGTAGGCGAGCTTGGGATGCACGTCGAGGCCGAGCGTCGGCTGCATGCCGCAGGGTCCGCCGGTCTCGTCGAACTGGATCTGCTCATAGGCGTTCTGCAGCACGCGTCCGGGAGCGACACCGAAGCCGTCGGACAGCGCCTGCTTCACCGCCTTGAACCGCTGGTCGAGCACGCCCATGTAGGCGCGCGACACCTGCGGGCTGTAGCGGATCTGCGATCCGATCCAGCCGGCGATCGGCGCGAGGTCGTCGGCGTTGTTGGTGATCGCGTACATCGCGAGTGCCGAGAAGCCGACGTCGTTGCCGCCGGCCGACATCAGCACGAGGTCGATCGGCCGCTTGCGGCTCGACGGCGGGCACCAGCGCTTGGTGAAGGTCTGCTCGCTGATCGACGTGCTGCCCGAGCTATAGACCGGCAGCGTGTACGATCCGCTCGCGGTGCGTCCGGCGGTGCCGCCACGGCAGATCAGATCGCTGAGCTGGTCGAACTGCGACACGACCTTGGCGCCGTGCGGCTCGTTGAACTTCTCGCGCGCGTCCATCTCGGCGAAGAGACCATGCACGATCTCGGCGCCCGAGCACGCGAAGCTCGCGAGCGTCACGGAGCGGTGCGGGTTCTCCAGCGCAAGCTCGAGTCCGACGCGGAACGGATAGCCGTACTGCGAGCGGTGGCAGTCGACCGAGAGCCACTGCGCCCCCGCCTTGTCGAAGGCCGCCTCGAACTCGCTGCTGTTCGGACGATAGATGAGGTCCTTCTGCTCGTCCTCCATGAAGCGCTTGGGCAGCGCCTTGGGGTTGAAGTCGCTGGGCGCCGACGCGGTCTCGAAGGCCCGCTGGAGCGAACGCGCGGCATTCGCGGCGACGTCGCGGGTGTCGGAGTTGGTCGGATCGTAGACCATCTCGCGGCTCGCGCTGAACGTCACCGGCCGGTCCGGATTGCCCTCGCCCGACATGAAGCTGTCGCCGAGCGCGACGATGAACAGATCCTGCACGCTCACGTCGGGATCGGTGAATTCGCGGCCGTCCGGCAGCTTCACCTTGACGGCGGCGCCCGACGCGTTGTGGTCGAGCGAATACGGCAGACGCTTGATCACGAACTTGGCGTTGCACGCCTGCTTGCGCGTCTCGCCCGCCACGCCGGCGCGGTGCGGCGTCCACGTCCAGATGCAGTCGCCGGCCGGCAGACCCGCGAGCACCTCATGCGACAGCCACAAGTCGACGGTGTGGGCGTCGGGCAGCACATAGTCTTCCTTGGCGCTGCCCCAGGAATACTGCCGCTCGCAGGTCGTCATGTAGTGGCGCGGCCGCGCGTTGCGGTCATAGCAGGTGAAGTTGACTGTCTGCGCGGCCCATCCGAGACGGCTCACCTCGTAATGGTGCCGTGCCGTGGCGGCGCAGGCGGCCGGATTCGAGCTGTCCTTGCAGTCGGGATCGTTGAGCCGCCGCTCGGTCTTCCAGATGATCTTCTCGGGCAGCGCCTGCTCGGCGTTGCCGCGTGCCGCGTCGAACGCCCGCTCGTACATCGCAAAGGACGATTCCCGCTTGAAGAAGCGGAACGGGCTTTCGACCTTCCAGACGATTTCGGCGGATTTCGATGGTGTAGAACTAATTCCGATAGAAAAAACGGCAGCGAACGTCGCCGCTGCCAGCGCTGAGTACCGCATTTGACCTCTCCCGCGCACCCATCGGGGGATGATGGTACCTTATTCGTCGCGCCAGACGAACGGAAAGTTCACCTTTCGTTAGCCAAATTTGCAAGACAATTACAGAGCGTTGAAAGAACAAGGTTTTTCACCGATGCTCCCGGCAGTGCACAACTCGCCCAGGACCCGGCCATGATCGCAACTCCGGCAAAAGCGACCTCCGCCGCCCTGCCTGGCGGCCTCCTCTCGGTCGGCGGGAAGCCCTGACGCATGACGGCGCCCCGGGAGCTGCCCGACCTCGCGCAACTCGCACGCGGCGTCTGCGCCGGCGACCGCGCGGTGCTCGCGCGGGCGATCACGCTGATCGAGTCGAAACGCGCCGATCATCACAAGGCCGCGCGCGCCCTCGTCCAAGAGCTCTTGCCGCGCACCGGACGTGCCATGCGCGTCGGCATCACGGGCGCGCCGGGCGTCGGCAAGTCGACGACGATCGACGTGCTCGGCACCTGGCTCACGGGCCGCGGCCGCCGCGTCGCGGTGCTCGCGGTCGACCCGTCCTCGGCGCGCACCGGCGGCTCGATCCTCGCCGACAAGACGCGCATGGCGCGGCTCGCGGTCGACGACAGCGCCTTCATCCGCCCCTCGCCTTCCGCCGGGACGCTCGGCGGCGTCGCGGCCAAGACACGCGAGAGCATGCTGGCCTGCGAGGCCGCCGGCTTCGACGTGATCCTGGTGGAGACCGTCGGCATCGGCCAGTCGGAGACCGCAGTCGCGGATCTCACGGATTTTTTCCTTGCGCTGATGCTGCCGGGCGCCGGCGACGAACTGCAAGGCCTCAAGAAGGGCCTCGTCGAGCTCGCCGACATGATCGCGGTCAACAAGGCGGACGGCGACAACCTCGCTCGCGCCAAGGGGGCGGCCGCCGACTATCGCGCCGCGCTGCACATCCTCACGCCGCGCTCGCCCAACTGGACGCCGCCGGTGATGACCTATTCGGCGCTCACCGGCGATGGCATCGCCGAATTGTGGGGGCAGGTCACCGCCCACCGCGACAAGCTGACCGCGAGCGGCGAGCTGGCGGCGCGCCGGCGTGCGCAACAGGTGAAGTGGATGTGGGCCATGCTCGACGAGTTCTGGCGCGCACGCGTCACCTCGGAGGCGAAGCTCAAGGCGAAGCTGCCGCGCATCGAGGCCGCGGTCGCGGCCGGCGAGCTCTCGCCCGCCAGCGCGGTCGACGAGCTCGTGGCAGCGCTCGGGATGGCATGAGCAAATTCCAACCAAAAATCCTCGTCACCGGCTTCGGCCGGTTTCCCGGCGCCCCGTCCAACCCGACCATGCCGCTGGTCACGCGTCTCGTGCGCGCGGCATGCCGGCAAGGCCTCGATTGCGTCGCCCACGTGTTCGCGACACGCTACGCCGCCGTCGACCGCGAGCTGCCCGCGTTGATCGCAACGCACAGGCCCGATGTGATCGTGATGTTCGGCCTCGCGGGCCGCCGCCGGCATGTCAGCATCGAGATGCTCGCACGCAACCGCGTATCGACCTGGTTTCCCGATGCCGGCGGCGCCCTCCCGCCGCGCGCCGCGATCGCGGCAGGCGCACCGCCGAGCCTGCGCGGCCGCGCCGCATTCCCCCGCCTGCTCGCCGCGGCGCGCGTGACGCGCGTGCGCACGCAGCTCTCGCGCGACGCCGGCAAGTATCTCTGCAACTACGTCTACTGGCGTGCGCTCGAGGCCGCCGCGCAGCCGGGCGGGCCGCGGCGCGCCGTGTTCATTCATGTGCCGCCGGTCGGCGTCGCGGCGCGCCCCCGCGCACGCGCAAAGCGGCATCGCTTTACTCACGACGAGCTCTTCCGCGCCGGAAAGGCTATCCTGCTGGCCGTCAGAGCCTCGCAATGACGAAGGCACGACCGTCATGACCCTCAACCGCCGCACCCTTCTCGCCGGCCTGGCCGCGACCGCGACGCCATCGTTCGCGCGCGCGGCTGCGCCGGTCTCCGCCTTCGGCATCGACGCCGCGCAATTCGGCGTGCGACCTGGCAGCCCCGACGACCAGACCCGCGCGCTGCAGCGCGCCATCGACCAGGCCGCGAGCGCGCATGCCCCGCTCGCGCTCGCGCCCGGTCTCTATCGCGCCGGCGACCTTGTGCTGCCGGCCGGCGCGCAGATCCGCGGCATCCGCGGCGCGACGCGCTTCGCCTCGACCGGCGGGCGCCCGCTGTTCACGGCAACGCAGGCCGACGGCGTCACGCTCAATGGCCTCGTGCTCGACGGCGCGGGCGCAAGACTGCCCGAGCGGCTCGGGCTCATCTCGCTGATGAACGGGCGCGGCGTGCGTATCGAAGACTGCGACGTCAACGCGTCGGGCGGCCACGGCATCTATCTCGAAGGCATTGCGGGCGAGATCATCGGCTGCTCGATCGCCGACGCGGCCGACGTCGCCATCCTGTCGTTCGACGCGCGCGGCCTCACGATCGCACGCAACAGCGTGCGATCGCCCGCCAACAACGGCATCCAGATCCTGCGCCATGTCGCCGGCGAGGACGGCACCATGGTGCTCGACAACCGCATCGAGGACGTGCGCAACGTGTCGGGCGGAACCGGTCAGTTCGGCAACGGCATCAACGCATATCGCGCCAACCACGTGATCGTGAGCCGCAACCGCATCCACAAATGCGCGTACTCGGCGGTGCGCGGCAATTCGGCGTCGGCGATCGAAATCATCGGCAATGCCTGCAGCGCCCTCGGCGACAGCGCGCTCTATTCCGAGTTCGCCTTCGAGGGCGCCGTGATCGCCAACAATACGGTCGACGGCGCGCTGGTCGGCGTCTCGGTCGCGAACTTCAACGTCGGCGGCCGCCTCGCGGTCGTGCAGGGCAACATTTTTCGCAATCTCGCGCGCCACCCCGGGCAAGCCGATAATCTCAAGGGCGTCGGAATCTATGTCGAGGCCGACACCACGGTCGGCAGCAACGTGATCGAAAGCGCGGAGTTCGCCGGCATCATGGTGGGCTGGGGCTCTTTCCTGCGCGACGTGACCGTCACGGGCAACGTGGTGCGCGCGTCCCCGATCGGCGTCGCGGTCTCGGTCGCGCCCGGCATCGGCAGCGCCGTGATTTCCGACAATACCATCAGCGGCGCGCGCCGCGGCGCGATCCTCGGCATGGACCACCTGGAGGTCATCACCGACGACCTCGCAAAAGCCGGCGCAGCACACTACGCGCAGCTCGCGATCAACGGCAATCGGGCGGACTGAACGCCTGGCCTTATAATCGTTGAATATTCCGGCAACATCTTTCGCAAATTTCGCACATCGGATTGCGCGCCGGCGAACCGCCGATATAGTGCGGCCGAGGGGCACTTGTGGGGAAGCGCCTATGACGAGTACGGGCCGCGACGGTGATGCGTTGTCGGGCGGCGGGATCATTCGCGAGATCACCGCCAGCGGGATCGAATTCGTCGTCTCGGTGCCCGATATCACGACGAGCGAAGGCCTGCTGCGGCCGCTCGCGCAACGCGCGACGCCCCGCCTCATCCGCGTCTGCAAGGAGGACGAAGGCATCGGCATCTGCGCCGGCCTCGTCTACACGGGCAAGCGCGCACTGTTGTTGATCCAGCAGACCGGCATGCTCGATTCGATCAACGCCATTCGCGGCGTCGCAGTCGAATACGCGCTGCCGATCTGCATGATGGTCGGGCTTCTGGAGAAGGAACCTGGCATCGCTCCGCGGCAATCGCGGCGCTACGGCGTGCGCATCGTCGAGCCGATCCTCGATGCGATGAGCGTTCCCTATCACGAGATCGAGGCGGACGCCGACGTCGGCCTGATCAAGCCGGCGATCGACGAGGCCTATGCGGCAGGCCGTCCGGTCGTGATGCTGATCGGACGGAGGCCCGCATGATGCAGCGCGACGAGTGCCTCAAGGTGTTGGCGCGGCATGTGACCGACGCCGACATCGTGCTGCCGGTCTACTCGACGGCGTTCGACTGGATCGATATACGCCCGCATCCGCTCAACTATCTTTCGCACGGCGCCATGGGGCTCGCCTCCTCGCATGCGCTGGGCTTGGCGCTCGGCCGGCCCGACAGGCGCGTGATCGTGCTCGACGGCGACGGCAGCCTGCTGATGAACCTCGGCAGCCTCGTCACCATCGCGGAGGCGGCGCCGCCGAACCTCTTCCATTTCGTGTGCCAGAACGGCACCTACGAGGCGAACGGCGGCCACCCGATCCCGGGCCGCGGCAATGTCGACTTTGCCGGCTTCGCGCGCGCGGCCGGGTGGAAATCGGTGTATGCATTCGCGGATCTCCCGATCTTCGAGCAGCAGGTGGGCGCGCTGCTCGGCGAACGCGGCCCGGTCTTCGTCGATCTCAAGGTAGTAGCAAGCGGCCCGCAGGAGCGCGATTATACGCGGCTGCATGGAGCGCATGTGCGCGAGGCGTTTCGCGCGGCGCTCGGTAAGGGCTGACGCGTCGCTGACGCCGCAGAAGGGAAAGAGATGTCGCATCCATGGCGCCTCACCGGCGCGTTCGCGGGCCTGTTTCTGCTGGCCATTCTCTGCGTATTGACCGCATCTGCGCAGGCGACCGGTTATCCCGAGCGCAGGATCACCTTTGTGGTCGGCTTCGCGCCGGGCGGCGGCGTCGACACCTTCGCGCGGGTGCTCGCCCAATCCTTGAGCGCGAAATTGGGCTGGCAGATCGTCGTCGAGAACCGTCCCGGCGCGG
>DASXCK010000102.1:0-2966 GCA_036491235.1 Xanthobacteraceae bacterium
CAGCGCCTTATCCATGCGATAATTGAGGAATTCCTGGGCCCAGCGCATCACCCGCTGCGGCGCGATGACGCGGAAGCCGCGGTGCTCGAAGAACGGCCGCGCCGTGATGCTCGCTTCGGTGAAGAGGCGCATGAGGCCGCGCGTCCGCGCGCTCGTCTCGACGGTGCGCAGCAGCAAGCTCGCGATCCCCTTCCCCTGGTGATCGGCGTGGACATAGAGCATGTCGATCAGGCCGTCGCGGGCCACGTCGACGAAGCCGACCGGCGCGCCGTCGAGATCCGCCACCCACACGACCTTGTTGTCGAAGCGATGTCGCCACTGGCGCGCATCGATCTGATCCGGCGCCCAGGCCATGACCTGTTGCGGCGAGTAATCGCGCCCGTTGATCCGGCGCACGGTCTCGCGAAAAAGCGCGATCAGGCCGGCAAGATCGCCGGGCCGGTAGCGGCGGATATCGATCGGCATAGTAATGTAGCTCCCCCCTGTTACTTACACGCACTGCGGGCAAAATCCACGGCGAAATTAACGGCGGCAGGCGAAATCAAGTGAGGATCCGTCGCGTGGACCTCCCGCCGCACGACGGCGAGCGCGATCGGCACCTCCCAGCAGCGCTCGCGGCGCCGCAGCAACGGCGTGAGCAGCTTGAGCGCCCCGTTTTGCACGTTGAGCTCCCACTGGCCGCAGGTGTGGCGCGCAAAGCCGTCGAGCGCGATGCCTTGCGAAGCGACCGGGCCACCATCAAGGTTGAGCGCAACAGTGAGATCGAGCGGCGCCGCGCGCAGGAACGCGACGAGACGATCGAGGGAAAAGAAGGCATCTTTCGTCGTACCGAAGATGATGTGGCCGGCGCTGCCTGCCCGACGAAGTTACGATTGGCGAGCCAGCGCCAGTCAGCGTGAATGCGGTCACCGGCGTTTGCCCCGACCAGGAGGAGAAAGGACACCATGGCGTCGTCGGCGCCTTGCAACGCGGCGTGCCAATCGGTGCCGGCGAGGTCGTGCACGCGCACGGCATTGCGCGCGGCGACGACGGCCCCGTGGTTCGCGACGTAGTGGTGCGGTCCGAGCCGCGTGCCGGGATCACCGCGGCAAGCCGCGTCCGCAGGCGCCATGATCGAGCAGGAAGCCGCATCGTCGTCCTCATCAGGATCATTCGGCGCCGGCCCGATCGACCATCTCGGCACGGACGAGATAGCGCAGCGGGCCGGAGAACTTGCCGTCGAGCGGCCAGCAGGTGGCAAGCACGAGGTTGCGGCCGTCGGCATGCGGATCGATGCCGGACGCATCCCAGCGCACAATCGATGTGCCGGTGACGCGAAAGCGAAACGCCTGGCCGTCGCGGCGTATCACCCGGATCTCGTCGCCGAGGCGCAACGCGCCGAGGAACGCAAAGCTGGTGTCGCGATGCGCCGCGAAGACGGCGGTGCCGGGCTCGCCCGCATCCGGCGTGCGCTCGACGTGGCCCGGGCCGAATGCGAGCGCCTGGCCGCTCGCGCCGGCGAGTACGATCGCGGCGCGATGCAGCCGCGGCACCTCGACGCGCGCGACCGGCCAGGTATCGGCCCAGCTCCACGGCTTGACCGGATGCCCGCTCGCGAGCGTCGCCGAAAAGGCGCGCGCGAGCAGCACCTGCGCGAGCAACGCCTTGGTGTGGATCCAGATGCCTTGGCCGAACAGCACGAGGCCGATCGCGCAAAGCATGGCGGCCGCCGCGCTGGGGAGACGCGGCGGCCGCCGCAATGTCGACGCGGGGGGATGGAGACACGTCGACATCGTTTCCTCACCGCGCCGGCGCGATGCGCAAGCGGCGCAGGGTGAGGAGAAGGAAACCGGCAAGCATCATGAGGACGCCGGCGATCAAGCGAAGCTCCGCGTCGGTCGCGGTCTTCGGCAGCATGACTCCGCCGTTCCGGTAGATCGTGGGCACGACGACCGAGCGCGCACCGGCCGGCGGCGGCGGCACGGCGGCGGCGAGCCGTGTCTGTCCGGCATCGGCGTGATCGTCCTGGCGCGGCGCCGGTGCGGCATGGTCCTCGTTGCGCGGGGCGGGCTCAGCGGGCTGCTCGCTGCCGGTCGTTCCAAACACCTTGTCAAAATCCCAACCGGCCGGAAGGTTGAGCGGCAGCTCGGCGCGGGTGAGGTGCGCACCGGCCGGGCGGCTCGGCGTTGTGTCGACCGCGACCAGGCTGGTGAGGCGGCTCATCAGATGGTGCGTCAGCGCCAGCGCCTGAATGCGGCGGTCGGCCTCGCCCTGCGAAATCCGGTTGAGCGTGCGGGCGACTTCGGCATCGGCAATCTTGCGACGCGCCCACAGCTTGGAGATGCCCTGCCCTTGTGCCGCATTGGCGACCGGCAGGCGCACGACCCAGGGACGATCGCCGACCGTGCCCTTGATCTCGATCGTGCCGGTTACCGACGCCGCCTTGGCGGCGAGGACCACGGACTCGCCGCGGTAGAGATCGGGCAAGAGCGCCGGCGTGACGTCGGCCTCGCCCGAATAGGTCGCGGTCAGGCCGGTGACGATCGGGTTCTCCAGCTTGTCGAAGAGCTCGCGCATGCGCGCCTCGACCTGATCGACCGAGCCGATATGCGTATAGGTGCCGCGCCCAATCTCGGCGGCGCGCGTCATCAGGAAGCTGTTGGGCGCCGAGCCGATGCCGACCATGTAGACGCGCGAGCGTCCGCGCATGGCCGCGATGGTGTCGAACAGCTGCTGCTCGTTGCCGATCTCGCCGTCGGTGAGAAAAACAACCTGACGCAGATACCCGCCCTCGGCGCCGCGCGCATCGGTGAGCGCCGCCTTCATGGCGGGCACCATCTCGGTGCCGCCGTGCGCCTCGAGCGCCGACACGAACGCCTTGGCGCGGTCGATGTCGGCCCCGTCCGCGGGCACGGTGTCGGAGAAGAGCACGTCCATGGTGTGATCGAAGCGGATGACGTTGAAGCGGTCGCCGGGCTTGAGGTGGG
>DASXCK010000103.1:0-2771 GCA_036491235.1 Xanthobacteraceae bacterium
ACCTACCTCTCGGACGCCGCGCTGCACCGAAAATTCGGACGCAAGTTCCAGGATCGCGAGAACCCGACCTTCTCGTTCGATGCCGACTTCGAGGTGGAGAGCTATCTGCGCCATCAGGGCTCGACCTTCGTCGAGCGCTTCGACGCGAACAGCTATCTCTATCTCACGCGCGCCATGGATTATTTCGATCTCGCCGCCGACTACGACGGCGTGCTCGCCAACGCATTTCGCGGCACGCCGACGCGCTTCTGCGTGGCCTCGTTCACGTCGGACTGGCTGTTTCCGACCCCGGAGTCGCGCGCCGTCGTGCGCGCGCTCACCGCTGGCGGCGCGCGCGTCTCGTTCGCCGAGATCGAGACTGACAAGGGCCACGACGCCTTCCTGCTCGACGAGCCGGAGCTGTTCGCGATGGTCCGCGGCTTCCTCGACTCGGCCGCGCATGCGCGTGGCCTCGGCGCGCCCGGCAAAGGATAACGACGGTGTTGATGCGGCAGCGACGCGATCGCACCATGGCGGAGTCGGCGCGCGCCACGACCGGCGCGCGGCTCGACCATCTGCTGGTCGCCGACATGGTCGAGCCCAACTCGCGCGTGCTTGACGTGGGCTGCGGTGACGGCGAGCTGTTGAAGCTGCTCGAGACGCGCGGCGTCGACGGGCGTGGCATCGAGCTCTCGCGCGAAGGCGTCAACGAATGCGTCGCCAAGGGCCTCGCGGTGATCCAGGGCAATGCCGACACCGATCTCGCCGACTATCCGGACGATGCCTTCGACTACGTGATCCTGTCGCAGACCCTGCAGGCGACTCAGCATCCGCGCATCGTGATCGAGCACCTTCTGCGCATCGCCCGCCACGCCGTGGTGTCGTTCCCCAATTTCGGGCACTGGCGCATCCGCTTGCAGATCATGTTTCGCGGTCAGATGCCCACGACCGCCAACCTGCCCGAGACCTGGTACGACACGCCCAACATCCACTTCTGCACCATCAAGGATTTTCGCGGGCTGTGCGGCGCGGTGGGCGCCAAGATGGAGAAGGCGGTGGCGCTCAATGCCTGGGGCCGGCCGCTGCGGCTCAATGCGCCGTGGTGGTTCTGGAATTTGCTCGGCGAGCAGGCGGTCTTTTTGCTCAGCCGCCGGCGCGGCGGTTAGCGCTTATTCCGAGCCGGTGCCGCAGGGGGGGCATTTTTCGCCGCGGGTGCGGTGAGATCGCACCCCTTCTCGCGGGCGGTCTGCTGCAGCAGTCTCGATTGCGCGCGGATCTGCTCCAGTTGCGCTTGATAGACCGTGATGTTGATGATCGGGCCCGCCGCCTCCTGGTCCGCCTTTGCCATGAGCGCCATCGTGCCCTTCTCCAGCGCGGCTAAACCAGCCGCGCTCCGCACGATGTCTGGGCATTTGAGGAAATCGTATTTGCCGGGCTCGACCCACAATCCGCTATCGTAGACGCTTGAGAAGCCGCCCGCGCAGCCGCCGAGCATGGCGCAAAGAATACCGGCGACGAGCGCGCGTCGTAGCGGCCGCCGGCGGTGCGGGTTCCAGTTTTGCGACAAATGCGAGGGGCCCCTGACCATTCTGTAGGACATGACCATATCCGACAATACTTGCGAAATTGCGCCAATCCGGGGGCGGTCGGTCACTGGATTATTTTCCTATAAAAAGAGGGCAGGAGCTCTGCACTCGCGCGCGCAAAGCCGCATCTCGCGCGTCGCCAGCCGCCCGGCCGCGCCGCAGCAAACCGTCATTGCCCTTTGTTGTCCGCCGTGTGTAAGGTCGCCGCCCTTTCGGCGACGGACCCCCCATGGCTCGCGATCAAATCGACATGACGCCTCTCGGCACGCGCGACGACCTTGTCGCGTGGTTCGAGGAGGGGAGCAAGCCGAAGTCGCAGTTCCGCATCGGCACCGAGCACGAGAAGTTCGTCTTCGCGCTCGATGGGCACCGTCCGCTTCCCTATGCCGGATCGCCGGGTATCCGCGCGCTGCTCGAAGGCATGCAACATCTACTCGGATGGGAGCCGATCATGGAGGGGCCGGACCTCATCGGCCTCGCCGATGTTACCGGGGGTGGCGCGATCTCGCTCGAACCGGGCGGGCAGTTCGAATTGTCCGGCGCGCCGGTCGAGACCGTGCACCAGACGAACGCGGAGCTGATGGCGCATCTCGCGCAGCTGCGCGAGGTCGCGCGCCCGCTTGGCATCGGATTCCTTGGCCTCGGCATGACGCCCGACTGGACGCGCGCCGACATGCCGATGATGCCGAAGGGCCGCTACCGCATCATGACCGCTTACATGCCCAAGGTCGGACGGTATGGCCTCGACATGATGTATCGCACCTGCACGGTGCAGACCAATCTCGACTTCTCGTCGGAAGCCGACATGGTGAAGAAGCTGCGCGTCTCGCTCGCGCTGCAGCCGGTCGGCACCGCGCTGTTCGCCAACTCGCCCTTCACCGAAGGCAAGCCGAACGGCTTTCTCACGTTTCGCTCGGAGATCTGGCGCGACACCGACAACCAGCGCGCCGGAATGCTGCCGTGGGCGTTCGAGCCCGGCATGGGTTTCGAGCGCTGGGTCGATTACGCCCTCGACGTGCCGATGTATTTCGTCAAGCGCGGCGATCGCTACATCGACGTCGCCGGCCAGTCGTTCCGCGATCTCATGGCGGGGCGGCTCGCCGCGCTGCCGGGGGAGCGGCCGAGCGTGTCGGATTGGGCGAACCACGTCTCCACGATCTTTCCCGAGGTGCGCCTCAAGCGCTACCTCGAGATGCGCGGCTCCGA
>DASXCK010000104.1:0-3279 GCA_036491235.1 Xanthobacteraceae bacterium
CGACCTTGAGGTCGCCTTGCCGGCCCGGGCCGGTGAACTCGCGGACCGCGACGCGACCCTCGGTCTTGAGGCCGACGTCGATGACGGCCATGTCCTTCTCGATGGCGACGACGGTGCCCTTGATCACGGACCCTTCGTGCAGGTTGCCGTGGTCGAAGGACTCCTCGAGCATCGAGGCGAAATCCTCACGCGACGGCGCAGCAGCGGTGACAGCCATGAATTCTCCTGTGGCGGCGCGCCGGCGGTTGACGATGAATGGCATTCCGAACGGACGGGGCCGGAGGTCCCGCTGGCCTCCAGCAACTGCCAAACGTGTTGGCAGGCCGGCGCCTTGGCCCGGCCTTTCGGAACGATTGTCTGATCTCCGGCGGCCGTAGTCCTTTGCGCATGATCTGGTCCGAAAAGCCTGCAATCCCGGATCACGTCCGGCGCATGCTTTTCGGGACCATGCGTGTTGGCGCATGAATGACGCGCCGGAAGCAGGACCGAGCGGGCTGATCCTCCAACGACGAGGGCGCGGTCATCCGCGCCCTCGGCCCGCCCAGGCAGCCTCACAAAGGCGACGGCGTCCCGGAACGGCCGGATTTATACGGGCATAAGGGCGCCACGGCAAGGGCATCCGGCGTATCTCGCGGCCCGCCGCAACCTTTGATTCACCTGATTCCGCAATCGCGTGGCAGGCGGTCGCCCGATTGCATGCCCTTTAAGCAATCGACCTTATGATACCCCCAACCACAAATCGGGGGGAAAACCATGACCGATATGTTGATCTGCTGCGCTTTCGCGGTTGCCGGAATTCTGGCCCAGCTCATGGTGGGCGCGGTGCCGACAATCGTGATGTCGGTCTGACGTCCGGCGTTCAGCCGGCGCGTCCGACGAACGTATCGCCTGCTCAATATCGAGTCGCATGATGTTGCGCTCCTGCGCATCGGCCGCCCTGCTGGGCGGCCGATGCCGCGGGCGTTACGGCGCATGATCGCCCATCGCGATCGGAGATAACGTGAGCGGCAACGCACCCGGGTCTGCCCGACGACAATCCTTGATTTACCTGATTTCGCGATAGGCCCAAGGTCGTCCGCCCGATTGCCCGTCCTTTAAGCAATCCCCTCTAGGATGCCCTCCGAAACGGGGAGAGAAACCATGAAAATCCTGATGCTCTCGTGCACCATCGCGCTCATCGGCACGCTTTGCCAGATCGCCGTGGGCGGCGTTCCGGCGATCATGATGTCGGTCTGAGCCAGCCCTTCAAAGGCTAGCGAACGCGGCCGTCCTTCCGCATCCGCTCGACGATCGCGATCGCGGCCGATACCGCCTGCTCGATATCGAGCCGCGTGGTGTCGAGCTCGTGCGCATCTTCCGCCTTCTTGAGCGGCGCGACCGCGCGGCCGGTGTCGCGGGCGTCGCGGCGCATGATGTCGGCCAGGATCGCGGCTTCGTCGGCCGGGCTGCCCGCCGCGCGGAATTCGCGCGTGCGGCGCTGCGCGCGCACCTGCGGCGTGGCTGTGACGAAGATCTTCACGTCCGCGTCCGGGCAGATGACGGTGCCGATGTCGCGCCCGTCGAGCACGGCGCCGGGCGGCACCGCCGCGAAGCTGCACTGAAAGTCGAACAGCGCGGCGCGCACCTCACCGATCGCCGAGACGACCGACGCGGCCTCGCCGACCGCCGCGCTCTTGAGCGCCGCCTCGTCGAAGCTCGCGGGATCGAGCGATCGCGCCGCCGCGGCGGCGCACGCCGCATCATCCGGCCGGGCACCCGCATCGAGCACCGCCTTGGCGACCGCGCGATAGAGCAGCCCGGTATCGAGGTGGCGCAGCCCGTAATGGGCCGCGAGCCGCTTGCCGAGCGTCCCCTTGCCGGACGCTGCCGGCCCGTCGATCGCGATGATCATCCTCGTCTCCCCTGCAGGGGGAGACGAAGGTTGCCCGTTGCGCCGCTCATGAAAAGTCGGCGCCGAGCGACCGCATCAGATCGGCAAAGCCCGGAAAGCTCGTCGCTATGAACGCTGCATCGTCGACGGTGACGGGCCGCGTCGCCGCAACGCCCATTACCAGCGCCGACATGGCGATGCGGTGATCCATATGGGTCGCGACCACCCCGCCGCCCGGCACCTCGCCCTTGCCGTGCACGATGAGGTCGTCGCCCGCGATCTCAACCTCGACTCCGTTCGCCTGCAACATGGCGGCGGTGGCGGCCAGGCGGTCGGATTCCTTGACGCGCAGCTCCTTGAGGCCGCGCATGACGGTCGTGCCCTGCGCGTAGGCCGCCGCAACCGCAAGCACGGGGTATTCGTCGATCATCGAGGGCGCGCGCGGCGCCGGCACCTCGACGCCGCGCAGAGCGCCGGCGCGCACGCGCAGGTCGGCCATCGGCTCGCCAGCGTCGGTACGTGTCTCCAGCGTCTCGATATCGGCGCCCATCTCGCGCAGCGTCGTGATCAGTCCGGTCCGCAGCGGATTGGTCATCACGCCGGTCAGGATCACGTCCGAGCCAGCCGCGATCAGCGCCGCGACCATCGGGAATGCAGCCGAGGAAGGATCGGCCGGCACCGTGACGGGCGCGCCCGCGAGCTCGGGCTGGCCCTTCAGGGTGATCTTGCGGCCGTGCGACCCGTCCGGGCCGGAGACGAGGTCGGCGCCGAAATGGCGCAGCATCAACTCGGTGTGATCGCGGCTCGCTTCGCTCTCGATAACGGTGGTCGCGCCCGGCGCCGCGAGGCCCGCCAGCAGCACAGCGGATTTGATCTGCGCCGAGGGCACTGGCGTGCGGTAGACGATCGGGATCGGATCGCGCGCCCCGGCGAGCGTGAGCGGCAGCCGCACGCCCTCGGCGGAGGCGATTGCGCGCGCGCCGATCTGCTTCACCGGGTCCAGGATGCGCCCCATCGGCCGCGTGCGCAGGGAAGCGTCGCCGTCGAAGGTCGCGGTTACCGGGCAGCCCGCGACGGCGCCCATGACGAGCCGGCAGCCGGTGCCCGAATTGCCGAAATCCAGCGTCGCGTCCGGCGTGCGAAACCCGCCGACTCCGACCCCGTCGACCTCCCAGGCGCCCTCGCCCACCCGCGCGACCCGCGCGCCGAGCGCGGTCATGACCTTGCTGGTGTTGATCACGTCCTCGCCTTCGAGCAGGCCGGAAATCCGGGTCCGGCCGACCGCAAGCGCGCCCAGGATCAGCGCCCGGTGCGAGATCGACTTGTCGCCGGGCACGCGCAGCCGCCCTTTCAGCGCGCCATTGCGGCGGGCGGTCAGCGGCGCGGCGGCTGAATGCGAGGCCATGAAT
>DASXCK010000105.1:0-4686 GCA_036491235.1 Xanthobacteraceae bacterium
TTGTTGCTCTTCTCGGTGAGCATCTGCGTCACCGCGCCCATCTCGGCGTCCCAGTGGGCGCCGTTGACGTGCAAGAGCTCGCCCATCTTCTGCACCTCGTCGAGCCAGCCGCGCAGGCCGCGGTATTCGACTTTGCCCTCGACGGGCGCTTCGACGAGCGTGGACGACATAGGAGGGTTCTCCGTGAGCACGGTCCGCGAAATAGACAATCTCCGCGCCGCCGAGCGCAAGCGCGGCAGCGGATTTTCCATTGTATGCGCTTGTATACAGTAGTAAAGCCTTGAGATGACGGCGCAAATGCCACGGGACCCCGCAGGCGCGCGGGCCGCGGAAGACATCGATGACCAGCGACCTCGCAACCGACGATCGCGCTCTCGCGGCGATCAACCCCGCCGATCTGCGCACGCGCTCACGCGCCGACCTCGTCTACAGGTCGCTGCGCGACGCCATCTGGGAAGGCCGCATCGGACGCGGCGAGCGCCTGCGCGAGGAGGAGATCGCGCGCACGCTCGGCGTGAGCCGGACGCCGGTGCGCGAAGCGCTGCAGCGGCTCCAGCAGCGTGGCCTGCTGGTCAACCGGCTCGGCCGCGGCCTGACCGCCGCCGAGCTGAGCAAGCGCGAGGTGATCGAGCTCTACGCCATGCGCGAGATCCTCGAGAGCTCAGCAGCGCGCTTCGCGGCCCAGCACGCGACCGGGCCCGAGATCGAGATCCTCTACGGATTGCAGCGCGAGTTGAGCGCGGCACCCGACGAGGCGCTGCGACTCGTCACGCTCAACCGCCGCTTCCATCAGGCAATCTACGATGCCGCGCACAACCAGTACCTCACCCAGGCGCTCGATGCGCTGCACGACTCGATGGCGCTGCTGCACGCGACCACGTTTCGCGCGCCGCAGCGCCGCCGCGAGTCGGACGAGGAACATCATCGGATCGTCGCGGCGATCGAGCGGCACAATGCCGACGAAGCCGAGGCCGCCGCGCGCGAGCACATCCGGCAAGCGCAGCGCACGCGGTTCGAGACGCTGATGCGGTGACACCGGGAATCGTAGGATGGGTTGAGCGAAGCGAAACCCATCGCGTGACCGAAACGCATAGACGATGGGTTTCGCTTACGCTCAACCCATCCTACGAGCCCACGCCCGCCGCCTCACTGCAGCTTGATGTGGGCGTCGGCGACGACCTTCTTCCACATCTCGTATTCATCCTTGAGCGTGGCGGCGCCTTCGGCCAAGCTGGTGCCGCGCGGATCGATGCCGAACTTGGCGACCGCGGCCTTGAACTCCGGATTCTTCAGCACCTTGTCGTTGATCACGGAATTGAGCTTGGCGAGCACATCCTTCGGCACGCCCGCCGGCGCGAACAGGCCGAGCCAGAGGTCGACCGAGAAGCCCTTCACGCCCACCTCGTCGACGGTCGGCACGTCCGGATAGACGGCGACGCGCTTGAGGCCGGTGGTCGCGATCGCGCGGACGCGGTTGTCCTGCGTGAACGGCAGGCCGCCAGCGATGCTGGAGAACGCGAACTGTATCTTGTTCGAGATCAGGTCGGGATAGATCTGGCCGATGCCGCGATAGGGCACGTGCACGGTCTCGATCCCGGTGCGCTGCTGAAACAGCGCCGCCGCAAGGTGCGGCGTCGTGCCGACACCGGCCGAACCATAGTTGAGCTTGCCGGGGTTGGCCTTCGCGTAGGCGATGAGGTCGGCGACGCTCTTGATCGGCAGCTGCGGCGCGACCACGAGCACCTCGGGCGAGCTGGTCACGATCGACACCGTGGTGAGCTGCTTGAACAGATCGTACGGCACGCTCGGCTGCAGCGTCGGGTTGATGACGATCGCGGGATCCATGATCACGAGGGTGTAGCCGTCCGGCGCGGCATGAGCGACGAGCCCGGTGCCGAGCATGCCGCCCGCCCCCGGATGATTTTCCGCCACCACGGGCTGGCCAAGCGCTTCGGAGAGATATTGCGCGACCTTGCGCCCCGTGAAGTCGATGATGCCGCCCGGCGAATAAGGCATGATCAACTTGATCGGCCGGTCGGGATATTCGGCGCGGGCCGGCGCGCCCGCGAGTCCCAACAGCATCGGTGCCAGCGCGAGCCACAACAAGCGTCTCGTCATCATCTCATGTTCTCCTGAAGGATTCCGTCACTGCGCGCTCGCAACGACATGACGCTATTTCTCCCGCGGCGGGATCTGAATCAGCGCGGTAAGCTGCTCGGCGGTCAGCGGCGCTTTCAACATGCCGAACGTCATCGCGTCCTGCGCGATGGCATCGATGCCCGATACGCGGTCGGGCTGCTCGGCCGCCTTGGGCAAAAACTCGTCGCGGATGCGTTTCGCCAGCGCCTCGCTGATCTTGGCGTATTGCGCAAAGACCTTCACGCCGTCGGGATTGTCGTAGAGGAAATCAAGCGACTCGCGATAAGCCTGCATATAGCGCACGATGACGTCGTGGCGCTGCGCCAGCACATTGGCATTGACGACGTGCACGCGGACGGTCTGGTCGCGCGTCGCCGGCACGTCGCTCCCGCGCGCGATGATGCGGATCTCGCCCGCGGCGAGCTGGGCGAGCCCGAACGGCGGCGAGGCCCAGCCGACGTCGATCTGCCCCGTCACGGTCTGCGTGAGAGTTGCCGCCGCCGCGCCGGCGGCAACCGGCTTTGCCTTCACGCCGTAATACTTGATGAGCGCGAGCAGGGTCGTGTGGGTCGAGGCGCCGGTGGTCGAATAGGCCACCGTCTTGCCGTCGAGGTCCTTGAAGCTCTTGATCGGCGAGTTCGCCGGCACATACCAGTAGAGGTCGCTCGCGCCGGTGGTGCCGGCCGCTATGATGCGCAGCGGCGCGCCTCTGGCGAACGCGCCCATCACACCGCCGGTGCCGGCCGAGATACCGATGTCGGCGCTGCCCGAGATCACCGCTTGGAGCGTCTCTCCGCCCCCCTGGGTGTAAAACACGTCGAGCTTGAGGCTGTGCTTCTTGAAGATGCCGGCACGAACGCCGACGTCGGATATGCCTGAATCCCAGTTATTGGGCGCACCAACCGCAAGCTTGAGCGTGTCCTCGGCGCGTGCCGGGGACACTGCCGCGACGAGCCCGACGACGATGCATGCCACCCTTGCAAGGTTTCGCATGACCCAAATCCCCTTCTCCGGCGCCGCCACTTGACACGGCCGGAGCGGCTGTCCGAAGACCATAGGGAGATTGACGGCGTGCTGACAAGGCGCGTTTCGGCGCACACTGAGGCGCGTAGCGGAGGAATTGTCGTGGCGGATCAGCGTTGGGATGTAGTCGTGGTCGGCGCCGGCAACGCGGCGTTTTGCGCGGCGCTGGCGGCGCGCGAGAAGGGCGCCAAGGTGCTCATGGTCGAGCGCGCCCCGAAGGAGCTGATGGGCGGCAACTCGCGCTTCACGGCCGGCGCGTTCCGCTGCGTCTACGACGGCGTCGACGACCTCACCGCCATCATGCCCGATCTCACGCCCGACGAGATCGCGCGCAGCGACTTCGGCACCTATACAAGCGATCAGTTCTTCGACGACATGTTCCGCGTCACCCAGTATCGCACCGACGGCGAGCTGTGCGACCGCCTCGTCAAGCGCTCCCGCGATGCCATGCGCTGGCTGCGCTCGAAGGGCATGCGGTTTGCGCCGATCTGGGGCCGCCAAGCCTACAAGATCGACGGCAAGTTCAAGTTCTGGGGCGGTCTCACCGTCGAGGCCTGGGGCGGCGGGCCCGGCCTGATCGAGCAGCACCTCAAGCTCGCCGACAAGCAGGGCATCGAGATCCGCTACGGTGTGCGCGCGATCTCGCTCATCTATGACGGCCACGTGGTGTCGGGGCTGCGCGTGAAAGCCGACGGCAAGCTCGAAGACATCAAGGCGCGTTCGATCGTGATCGCGTGCGGCGGCTTCGAATCGAACGCCGAGATGCGCACGCGCTATCTCGGCCCCGGCTGGGAGCTCGCAAAAGTGCGCGGCACGCCCTACAACACCGGCGACGGCATCCGCATGGCGCTGGAGATCGGCGCCTCGTCCTTCGGCAACTGGTCGGGCTCCCACGCGGTCGGCTGGGATTACAACGCGCCGGAGTTCGGCGACCTTTCGGTCGGCGACAATTTCCAGAAGCACTCGTATCCCTGGGGCATCATGGTCAACGCGACCGGACGCCGCTTCGTCGACGAGGGCGCCGACTTCCGCAACTACACCTACGCGAAGTACGGCCGCGTCATCCTCAACCAGCCGAACAATTTCGCCTGGCAGATCTTCGACAAGAAGATCATCCCGATGCTGCGTGACGAGTATCGCATCAAGCGCGTCACCAAGCAGTCGGCGAACACGATCGAGGAGCTGGCGAAGAAGCTCGAGGGCGTCGACCCGCAGGGCTTTTTGGACGAGATCAAGAAATACAACGCGGCGGTCAAGAAAGACGTGCCGTTCAATCCCAACGTCAAGGACGGCCGCGGCACAGTCGGGCTGCCGATCAACAAGTCCAACTGGGCGAACACCATCGACGAGCCGCCGTTCGAGGCCTACCAAGTCGGCTGCGGGATCAGCTTCACGTTCGGCGGCGTGCGCATCGATCCCGACACCGGCCAGGTGATCGACGGCGACATGAACCCGATCCCCGGCCTCTACGCGGCGGGCGAGCTGGTCGGCGGCATCTTCTACTTCAACTATCCGGGCGGCTCC
>DASXCK010000106.1:0-6628 GCA_036491235.1 Xanthobacteraceae bacterium
ACCTGCTCACGGACATACGAGCCGATCTTCAAGCACGTGTCCGTCCCCGGCACGTACCAGAAGCCAGCCCCATACAGACTGCAGACCCTCACGTATTCGACCGGCTTGGCCTTTACGGGAAGATCGGCGGCCTGCGCCCCCGCCACGGCGACGAGACCTGCCGCCGAGCCGAGGAGAAGGCTTTTGACCATCTTCATTGATTGAACCCTCCATTTGCTTTTCCGGGAGGGATCTCGATCGCGGTGCCCCCTCCGGGCGCGATCATGAACCCCCAACCCCGGAAGCAAATGCTCGCATAAAATCCGTATAAATTGCCGCAGACCGCGTCAACAATGAACCGCCCTCTCCCCAGCCGCCGAAGGCGCATTTGTCTGTAGATGTTGCATAAAAATCACGCACGCGGGTGAGGTTGACGATCTAACATGCGACAATCAACCGCCTGTTAAGGCCCGATTAATTCTGTTCCGCGCTTGTTTCAGGCCTATGCGCTAAAATGGGCAGGAACGGCGCCCCGCGCATTTACAATCTTACGTTTGATTTATAATACATTTATATCGAATTTACGTCATTCGCCTGCCGCGACATAAGCATGGGGGCGGCCCTCCGGGTCGCGCACCTGGTGGCATGACGCCGCCTGGCCGGTAGGCGCGAGATAGCTCGGGCCAATCGGCACCTTCCCGAAGCCGCCCGGAATATCGAGCACGTAGGTCGGCTGGCACAGGCCCGAAAAGCGGCCGCGCAACGCGCGCATCAAATCCTGGCCCGCCTCGATGCTGGTGCGCAGGTGCGCGGTGCCGCGCGCGAGATCGCCCTGGTGCAGGTAGTACGGTTTGATCCGGCTCTCCACCAAGGCGCGCATCAGCGCGCCGAGCGTCGCCGCATCGTCATTGACGCCGCGCAGCAGCACCGACTGGCTGAGCATCGGCACCCCGGCGTCGACGAAGCGCGCACAGGCGGCGCGCGCCGCGCCCGTGAGTTCGCGCGGATGATTGACGTGCACCACCACATAGCTCGCCTTGCCGGGCGCCTTGAGGGCGCGCACCGTTTCGCGCGTGACCCGCTCGGGCGTCGCGATCGGCACACGCGTGTGCAAGCGGATGACCTTCACGTGCTCGATCGCGGCAAGCTCGCGAACGACCGCGCGCAGCCGGCGCGCAG
The DNA here is from genome assembly GCA_036491235.1 of Xanthobacteraceae bacterium. Lineage (GTDB taxonomy): Bacteria > Pseudomonadota > Alphaproteobacteria > Rhizobiales > Xanthobacteraceae > JAVDCA01. The sequence goes on from DASXCK010000106.1 coordinate 1,159, forward strand.
AGAGGATCAGCGGATCGCCGCCGGTGAGAATGACCTCCCAGATCTCGGGCCGCGCGCGGATATAGTCGAGGGCGGCCGCGACCTCGTCGGCGGACAGCGACGGGCGGCCGCCCGGGCCGACCTGCTCGCGCCGAAAGCAGAAGCGGCAATAGACCGGGCAGACATGCACGAGCTTCAACAGCACGCGGTCCGGATAGCGGTGCACGATGCCGGCGACCGGGCTCCTGACGTCGTCGCCGATCGGATCCCCGCGCTCCTCGGCCGCGACCTGCAGCTCGGCGGGATCGGGCACGAACTGGCGCGCGATCGGATCGTGCGGATCGGCAGGATCGATCAGCGCCGCCATGGCCGGGCTGATCGCGACCGCATATTGGGCGGCGACACGCTCCAGATCGGCGAGGCGCTCGGGCGAGACAAGCCCGGCTTGCGCGAGATCGGTCGGACGACGCAAGGTCTTTGCGGCAGCGCCCATGACATGACCTTTCAGAGCTCGGCCGTTCAGAACCTGGCCGTTCGCATCGGGGATCGCGGACCAAACGCCACTTTGTGCGCAGGCGCAACCTCAGTGCCGCGGGATCGCGGTTCGCCCGACGGCAACGTAGTCGGTCCTCGCAGGATCGGACAACATTCTGGCGTTTTGCGGATGTTCTTGCCGTTGCGTCGCTGTCGCTTCCTCGGCTATCGGCCCGGGCCCGCTCAATCGCGCGGCGGGAGCGGCGTCCAGATCACCTGATCGATACGGCTCGCGCCGGTGACCAGCATGACGAGGCGATCGAAGCCGAGTGCGCAACCGCAGGCCGGCGGCATTACGGGGAGCGCGGCCAAAAAATCCTCGTCGATCGGATAGCGCTCGCCGTAGCGGCGCTGCATCTCGGACATCTCGCTCTCGAAGCGGCGCCGCTGCTCGGCCGCGTCGGTCAACTCGCCGAACGCATTGGCGACCTCGACGCCGCAGACAAAGAGCTCGAAGCGCTCCGCGACGCGCGGGTCGGCCGGGGTCGGCCGGGCCAGCGCGGCCTCGATGGTCGGATACTCGTCGAGCAAGGTGGCGTGGCCGATGCCGAGATTGGGCTCGATCCGCTCGACCAGGACGCGGCTGAAGATGTCGCTCCAGTCATCGTCGGCGGCGCAGCGTATGCCGGCCGCGGTGGCCTGCCGCGCGAAGGCGTCGCGGTCGCCCGTGCGCCCGTCAAGCGTTGCGAGCAGATCGATGCCGGCGAAGCGCGCGAAGGCGGCCGCGACGCTCAGGCGCTCGGGCGGCGCGAACGGATCGGCGGGGCGCCCGCGGAAGCTGACCTGCGTGACGCCGACGGCGCGCGCCGCAATGGCGAGAATCGCGGCGCAGTCCGCCATCGCGGCCACGTAAGGCTCGTCGGCCCGATACCATTCGAGCATGGTGAACTCGGGATGATGCAGGGCGCCGCGCTCGCGGTTGCGGAAGACGCGGGCGAACTCGAAAATGCGCCGCTCACCGGCGGCGAGCAGCTTCTTGGCGGCGAATTCGGGCGACGTATGCAGATAGAGCCGATCGCGCTCCACCGCGGGCGTCACCAACTCGGTCGCGAACGCGTGCAGATGGGCCTCGTTGCCGGGTGAGGTCTGCAGGATGCCGGCTTCCACCTCGACGAAATCGCGCGCCGCGAAGTAGTCGCGCAGCGCCGCGGTAACGCGATTGCGGGCCATGAGCAGCGGGCGCCGGTCCGCGTGCACGTGGGGCGCCCACCAGGGAGAAGCTGCCGTCATTTCAGCTGTCTTTGGCACTGCGGAAAGGACTGGCAAAAGCGCGCGCAATCAGTATGTTCCGGGCCACGAATGAGGGCCGTAACGTTCCCCTCCGCGCCGTGCGGGGTCCGCGGCCACACGCCAATCGAGGAAGATCCCGTGAAAGTCATCGCCAGCTCGCTCCGCAAGGGGAACATCGTCGACATCGACGGCAAGCTCTACGTCATTCTGACGTCCGAAAATATCCATCCCGGCAAGGGCGTGTCCGTGACCCAGGTCGACATGCGCCGCCTGAGCGACGGCGTGAAGTCCTCGCAACGCTACAAGACCACCGACCAGGTCGAGCGCGCGCATGTCGAGGAACGCTCGTATCAATACCTCTACAATGATGGCGAGGGCCATCACTTCATGAACATGGAGAACTACGAGCAGGTGACGGCGCACGAGGACGTGGTCGGCGACGCCGCCAAGTACCTGCAGCCCGAGATGAACGTGAAGCTGCAGGTGCACGACGGCAACCCAGTGTCGATCGAGCTGCCGCAGCGCGTCACCCTCGAGGTCGTCGAGACCGAACCGGCGATGAAGGGCCAGACCGCCTCCGGATCGTTCAAGCCAGCCGTCCTGGCGAACGGCGTGCGCACCGCGGTGCCGACCCACATCGTCACCGGCACGCGGATCGTGATCTCGACCGAGGACGGCTCCTACGTCGAGCGCGCGAAGGACTAAGAGCTCCTCTGGCCGGCCGCGGGTCCGGCCGCGGAGGCCTTCAACAAACGTTCTCGAACGGATGGTAGACGGGTGCGCCGGCCGGCGCGCATGCTGCGCGCCGCCAGTCAGCGACTGGCGATTCGGGAGGATGTGGGATGCGCGCTCTGACCCTGCCCTTCACCCCGCGTTTCATCGTTCTCACGTTCTGCCTCGCGCTCACGGCGGTGTTCGCCGGCACGCTCTACGTCCAGCCATCGACGCTCTATGGCGTGGCCGTTCCGCTGGCGGCCTTCGCCGGCCTCTCGGTGCTGGGCGTGGTCGACCTTTTCCAGACGCGCCACGCGATCCTGCGCAATTATCCGATCTCGGCGCATTTGCGCTTCCTGCTCGAGGACATCCGCCCGGAGCTGCGCCAGTACTTCTTCGAGGGCGAGAAGGACGGCGCGCCGTTCAGCCGCGACAAGCGCGCGATCGTCTACCAGCGCGCCAAGCGCGCCTTGGACAAGCGCCCGTTCGGCACCCAGTACAATGTATATGAGGAAGGCTACGAGTGGGTTCGCCACTCGATGGCGCCGCGGCCGCGCGCGACCGAGCCGTTCCGCATCACGATCGGCGGCCCGGAGTGCGCCAAGCCGTACAGCGCCTCGGTGTTCAACATATCGGCGATGAGCTTCGGCGCGCTCAGCCCCAACGCGATCCGGGCGCTCAACAAGGGCGCCGCCCAGGGCAACTTCGCGCACGATACCGGCGAAGGCGGCTACAGCCCGTATCACCGCGAGAACGGCGGCGACATCATCTGGGAGATCGGCTCCGGCTATTTCGGCTGCCGCAACGCCGACGGCACCTTCTGCCGCGACAAGTTCGCGGAAGGCGCGCGCCTGCCGCAGGTCAAGATGGTCGAACTCAAGATCAGCCAGGGCGCCAAGCCCGGCCACGGCGGCGTGCTGCCCGCCGCCAAGGTGAGCGCGGAGATCTCGGCGACGCGCGGCGTGCCGATGGGGCACGACTGCATCTCGCCATCGGCGCACGCGGCGTTCTCGACCCCGATCGGGATGATGCAGTTCATCGCCGAGATGCGGGCGCTGTCCGGCGGCAAGCCGGCCGGCTTCAAGCTGTGCGTCGGCCACCCGTGGGAGTTCCTCGCCGTCTGCAAGGCGATGGTGGAGACCGGCATCTATCCCGACTTCATCGTGGTCGACGGCAAGGAGGGCGGCACCGGCGCGGCGCCGCTCGAGTTCATCGACCATCTCGGCATGCCGCTGCGCGACGGCCTCAACTTTGTCCACAATGCCCTGATCGGCATCGACGCGCGCGACCGCATCAAGGTCGGCGCCAGCGGCAAGATCATCTCGGCCTTCGATATCGCGCGCACGATGGCGCTGGGCGCCGACTGGTGCAACGCGGCGCGCGGCTTCATGTTCGCGCTCGGCTGCATCCAATCGCAGAGCTGCCATACCGACCGTTGCCCGGTCGGCGTCACCTCGCAGGACCCGACGCGCCAGCGCGCCCTCGTCGTGCCCGACAAGGCCGAGCGGGTCTATCACTTCCACGCTTCGACGCTCGATGCGCTCGGCGAGTTCGTCGCCGCCGCCGGGCTCGATCATCCGAGCGAGTTCATGCCGGCGCATTTCTCGCGGCGCGTCTCGGCCCGCGAGGTGGTCACGTTCGCGGAGCTCTATCCGACGCTGCGGCGCGGCGAGCTTCTCGGCGGCACGACCGATCCGCGCTTTCGCGCCGCATGGGAGATGGCCGACGCCAACTCGTTCCGCGCGACGGTCGCGGCCTGAGTGCCGACACGCGACGGAACATTCGGCTTACGGCGCGGGATGACCGAGGCCGTCGCCTGCGTCCCGCGAATAGCACCTTCCCGACGATGCAGCCGCGCGGCCGTGTCGCGTTCCATCCGACAACATTCCGCTCTAAGCGGGCAGCGAGCGATTTGCGCGCTGCGTTCGCACCGAATGTCGCGGGCGCGCCGCAAGGGTTTGGGAACCAGGATGGCGGATGAGATCATTCCCGACGATCTTCGGGAGTTCATCCTCAAGCACATCGACTCGATCACGCAGCTCGAAGCCCTGATCCTGCTGCGCGGGCATCCCGATGCCGATTGGGATGCGAGGCAGACGGCCGCGCGTCTCTACGCCGGCGAGCAGGAGGTCGCCGCAGCGCTCGCGCGGCTGTGCGCCGACGGTCTCCTCGCCTGCAGCGAGGAACTCTACCGATATCACTGCGCGACGGACGAGCTGCGCATCATGGTCGACCAGCTCGCGGAGGCCTACGCGCTCCATCTGATTCCGGTGACCAACATGATTCATGCAAAGCCCGGACGCATCCGGCAATTTGCCGATGCGTTCAAGTTCCGCAAGGACCGCTAGCATGATGGCGGCCATCATCTACGGCCTGTGCACGCTGACGGCGCTCACCTGCGCCTACCTGCTGCTCACCGCGTATCGGCGCAGCCGCTATCGCCTGCTGTTGTGGAGCGGCGCGGCCTTTGCGGGGCTCACCCTCAACAATCTCGTGCTCGCGCTCGACAAGACCGTGTTCACGCTGGTCGATCTCACGATCTGGCGCACCGCGATCGCGCTCGTGTCGCTCATGATCCTGCTGTACGGCCTGATCTGGGACGCCGAATGATCGACGTGCTGACCTCGATCCTGATCGGCGCGACCGCCATGGCGTCGCTGGTCGTGACGCTGCTTTTTCTGCGCTTCTGGCGGCAGACGCGCGACAGCCTCTTCCTCTGGTTCGCGCTCGCGTTTGCGACCGACGCCGCGACGCGGCTCTTCGAGGGGCTGTGTCACGCGTCGGACCAGACCGGCCCGCTGCTCTACATCCCACGGCTCGTCACGTTCGCGCTGATCATCGCGGCGATCATCCAGAAGAATCGCCCGTCTCGGCGCAACAAGTGACGATGCAGTCGTCGCGCTGCCCGCTCAGGTCCCGACCCGCAGCGGCGCGCCGATCTTGCGCAGCGCCGCGATCACCGACAGGGCGGTGATGCGGCCGGTCTTCGGGTTCTCCGACGGGATGTTCTCGA
>DASXCK010000107.1:0-6396 GCA_036491235.1 Xanthobacteraceae bacterium
GGGTCGGCTGCCGGGTTCGGCGACGACGGCGACGCCGCCGCGCTCGGTGAACTTCACCGCATTGCCGGCGAGGTTGAGCAGCACCTGGCGCAGCCGCGGCCCGTCGCCGATCACGTCGGACGGAAGCCGCTCGTCGACGAACGATGCGATCTCGATACCCTTCACCTGCGCGCGCGGTCCGAGTAGCTCGACCATTTCCTCGATCAGGGCGCCAAGCGCGAACGGGCGCGCATCGAGGTCGAGGCGGCCGGCTTCGATCTTGGAGAAGTCGAGGATTTCGCCGATCAGCGACATGAGCGTGTCGCCGGAGGTCTTCACGGCCTTGGCGTAGGCGATCTGCTCGGGCGTGAGTTGCGTGTCGAGCAGCAGATCCGCCATGCCGAGAATGCCGTTGAGCGGCGTGCGGATCTCGTGGCTGACCATGGCGAGGAAACGGCTCTTGGCGCGGTTGGCCGCGTCGGCCTGGTCGCGCGCCTCGGCGAGCGCGTGCTCGGCCCGCACCCGGTCGGTGACGTCGCGGCCGACGCTCTGCGTCTCGGTGTGCCCGTCGCGGCGGTCGGCGCGCACCGGCGCCTCGCGCCATGCGATCCAGCGCGGTCCGTCCGGCGATGCGATCTTCTGGTCGTGCATGCGCGTGCCGTCGGGGCGCACCGCGACCTCGCCTTGCTCCAGCACCGGCAGGTTGAAGCGCGCGTCGATCAGCTCGCGGCGCGACTGTCCCGCGACCGCGCAATAGGCGTCATTGACATAGGTGATGCTGCCAACCGCATCGCGTCGCACGATCACGTCGCCCTGCGCCTCGAGAAAGCTTTTGGTGCGCTCCTCGGCTTCCTTGATCTCCCAGGCGCGATCGGAGAAATCCTCGATCTTGAGCTCGAGCCGTTCGTTCTCGATGGCAAGCTTGCGGTTGTGGCGGATCAGCAGCGCGAGGCCGCCGCACGCCGCGATGGTGGCGCCGGTGAGCAGCGCCATATCGGAATGGAAATAGAGACTGGCGATGCGCGCGCCGTGTTCGGCGACGCGAATATAGAGCGCGAGCACCGCCACGGCCGAGCCCGCGATGGAAGTGCCCGCGAGGGCGCCCGTCAGCACGCTCTGCAGCATCGGATGCAGGTTCACGCGAGCCCGCTTGCGCGGGCGCGCGCCATTGCTGTCGCCGACATCGACCCGCATATCCGCCGTCCCGTGTGCCGAGGCTCCCGCTACTGCAACGCAGGAGCCGCGTCCCGTCGCCCATTCGGCAGCATCATTGGCGTAACGCAGGAAGCTTGCGGAAATCCTATGCGAGCCATTTGGTCGCAGGGTGGGCGCGCCGATGTGGTTAACGCTTGGCTAACGCCTCGATCGCGTTAACGCCTCGGCTTTCGCGAGGCTGCGCGGATGAGCGGCCTGCCACATCACGCCGAACAAGGCGGCGGCCTCCTCGTGCGAGAAGCGCGTCGAGTGGACGTAGAGCCTGAAGTCCGGGGCGGCGTTGCCGCCCGCAAGGCTGATGGTGAGATCGGGACGCGCCGCGGCGTGATCGATCCGGATGGTCTTGAGCGGCATGGAGGTGCGACACGCGCCGCTTGCGGCGGCATCGGAGTCGTCGGCCAGGACGAAGTCGGCGGCGGCGGGGTCGTCGACCAATTGCATGCGCAGGCCCGGATGCGTCGCGTGGTTGTCGACCTTCACCCTATAATCCGGCGTCAGCGTCGTGGTGGAGACCTGGTAGGTCGTCGGGCCGGCCGCAAGACATGGCTGCGGCTCGGGCGGAATGGCGCGAAGAGCGTGGAACTCGTGAGCCGCGGCCGGCAGCGCGACCGCGAGGCCGAGCAACGCGGCCTTGTGCAGGCGGTTCATCAGGCCCATCCCCGGTACGCGGCGCGACGAACATGTTTGCGCCAACCTGAACGACGCGTGCGCGCCACCGGCGCGCAGGCGCCTCCATTAACGTTAACGCCCAAGCCGTTAAGATTGCGTTTGCATCGGGCTGCGTGGTTTTCCTTACGTCACTGTTTCAATTAGCTTTTAGCAATTTGGACACCGATCCCCGTAACGTCAAAATAACACTCAGCGCCATACCGTCTTCACGTTCGGTGCAAAGGACTTGCCATGTTCCGCGTGATGACGTGCCTGACGTCCGACCACGATTGGCGTCTTGTCGTGCTCGCCGGTCTCGTCTGCTTCCTCGCAAGCTGCGCTGCCGTCACCCTCATGCATCGCGCTGTTGCGACGCGCGGCCGCGCGCGCATCGCGTGGATCACCACGGCGGGCGCCGCGACCGGATGCGGGATCTGGGCGACACACTTCATCGCGATACTGGCGTACGATCCCGGCGTCGTCATCGGCTACGGCGTCGTGCTAACCGTGATTTCGCTCGTCGTCGCGATCGCGATCACGTCGTGCGGCCTCGCCATGGCGGTCAACGGCAAGTCGAAGTGGAGCGCGCCGCTTGGCGGCGGCATCGTCGGCGGCGGCATCGCGTGCATGCACTTTCTCGGCATGTCGGCGCTCGAGCTGCCCGGCCACATCACGTGGTCGGACGATCTCGTCGTCGCGTCGGTCCTCGTCGGCATCGTGTTCGGCGTCGGCGCCATCGCGGCGGCGCGGATGACCACGAATCCACTGTGGTCGCTCGGCTCGGCCGTCCTGCTCACGCTCTCGATCGTGGCCCACCACTTCACCGCCATGGGCGCCGTCACGATCGTTGCGGACCCGACTCGGCCGATCGACGGTCTGATCATGTCGCCGTCGGCGCTCGCGGTCACCATCGCGGCCGCGACCATAGCGATGCTCGGGATGTCGATGGTGGCGAGCTTCAGTGATCGCCGCACCCGTTCGCTGGTGGGCGACCGCAACCGGCTGCTAGACGCGGCCCTCAACAACATGGTGCAGGGCGTCAACATGTTCGACGCCCACGCCCGTCTCGTGCTGCTCAACGAGCGTTACCTGCAGATGTACCGTCTGTCCGCCGACGCCGTGAAGCCCGGCAGCACCATCCGCGAGATCGTCGAAGCGCGCGTCCACAGCGGCACGTTCTTCACCGTGGATTCGGAGCGCTACATCACGGAGCTGACCGAGGCGCTGCTGCACGACCGCACGCCGAGCCAGAAGACGCTCGAGCTCGACGACGGGCGCGTCATCGCGGTGTCGAGCCAGCCGATGGCGGCCGGCGGCTGGGTGGTGACTCACGAGGACATCACCGAACGTTCGCGCGCGATCGCGGAACTGGAGCGGACGCGCAATTTCTTCGACACGATCCTCGAGAACGTTCCGGCGCCGATCATCGTCAAGGATGCGCGCGATCTGCGCTACATGCTGATGAATCGCGCGGGCGAGGAATTCTATGGAATTCCGCGCGATCGCATGATCGGGCAGCGCTCGACCGACGTCTTTACCCCGCGCCATGCCGAGCAGGTGGAATCGCGCGATCGTCAGCTGCTCACTGACGGTGTCCGCCAGGTCTACGATGCCCGCCCGGTCGAAACGCCGGGCAACGGCCGGCGCCTCGTCACCTCGACGCGGCTCCTGATCAAGGACGAGCAGCAGGCGCCGCAATATCTGGTCACCCTCCTCCAGGACGTGACCGAGCGCAAACGCGCCGAGGCGCGCATCGCCCATCTCGCGCATTACGACGGGCTCACCGATCTGCCGAACCGGGCGGCGTTCAACGAATGCCTCGCCAGCACGCTCGAGCATGCCGCGGCCGAGAACGAGAAGTTTGCGCTGCTGTCGATCGACCTCGACCGCTTCAAGGAGGTCAACGACGTGTTCGGCCACGCGATCGGCGATCAGCTGCTGCGCGCGTTCGGCGAACGGCTCGGCCGAGCGTCGGAAGCCGCGTTCATGGCGCGGCTGGGTGGCGACGAGTTCGCCGTGATCGTGAGCGGCGGCGATCAGCCGGCCGGCGCGTCGGCGCTCGCCGAGCGGGTGATGGCGATGGTTGCGGACGATTTCGAGATCAACGGCGAGCGGATACGGATCGGACTCAGCATCGGCGTTGCGATCTATCCGGCCGATGGCGCCGAGGCGTCCGAGCTGATCGCCAACGCGGATGCGGCGCTCTATCGGGCGAAGACCGGTGGCCGCGGCTTGATCAGCTTCTTCGCGGCCGAGACCGATCAGCGGCTGCGCGAGCGCCGCCTGCTGGTGCACGATCTGAGCAACGCGATCGGGCGCGGCGAGCTCACCATCTACTACCAGCCGCAGGCGCGCATCGATGGCGAGATCACCGGCTTCGAGGCGCTGATCCGCTGGAAGCATCCGACCCGCGGCCTCATTCCGCCCGACATGTTCATCCCGGCCGCGGAAGAGAGCGGCTTGATCGTGCAGATCGGCGAATGGGTGCTGCGCGAAGCCTGCCGCGAAGCGGCCGGATGGGCTAAGCCGCTGAACATCGGCATCAACCTGTCGGCGGTCCAGTTCCGCCATGGCGACCTGCCGGGCCTCGTGCACACGGTGCTGCTGGAGACCGGGCTTGCCCCCGGCCGCGTGGAGCTCGAGATCACCGAAAGCGTGCTGATCGACGATTTTGCCCGCGGGGTTTCCATCCTGCGGCGTCTCAAGCTGCTCGGCGTGCACATCGCGATGGACGATTTCGGCACCGGTTATTCGTCCTTGCAGAACCTGCAGGCCTTCCCGTTCGACCGGATCAAGATCGATCGCTCGTTCATCGCGAGCCTGCAGAGCAACCGCCAGTCGGCCACCATTGTGCGTGCCGTCATCGGGTTGGGCCGTGGTCTCGGCCTGCCGGTGATCGCCGAAGGCGTCGAGACGCGCGAGCAGCTCGCCTTCCTGTCGTCGGAGTCCTGCGCCGAGGTGCAGGGCTATCTGGTGGGCAAGCCGCTGCCGATCGAAGCCTACTCGGACGCGGTCGGTCGCGAGCCGGCGCCGGCGGAGCAGGTTGCCTAGTTCGGGGCGCGCGCCTCACCGCAGCCGGGCGGCTGCGAGCCGCAAGGCGTTGCCGACGACGCTGACCGAGGACAGCGCCATGGCGGCCGCGCCGACGACCGGCGACAGCAGGATGCCGAACAGCGGATAGAGGGCGCCGGCCGCGACCGGAACGCCGACCGCGTTGTAGACGAACGCGAGAAAGAGATTCTGGCGGATGTTGCGCATGACGCCGCGCGACAGCGCCCGCGCCCGCGCGATGCCTTCGAGATCGCCCTTGAGCAGCGTGATGCCGGCGCTCTCCATGGCGACGTCGGTGCCGGTGCTCATCGCAATGCCGACGTCGGCGGCGGCGAGCGCAGGTGCGTCGTTGGTGCCGTCGCCCGCCATGGCGACGACGTCGCCGCCGCGCCGCAACCGCTCGACCACGGCAAGCTTCTGATCAGGCAGGATCTCGGCCTCGACCTCGTCGATGCCGAGCTTGCGCGCGACCGCCTGCGCGGTGGTGCGGGCATCGCCGGTGAGCATGACGATGCGGAGACCCTCCCGACGCAGCGCGGCGAGCGCCGTCGGCGTCGTCGCCTTGATCGGATCGGCGATCGCGACCAGGCCGGCGACCTGCCGGTCGACCGCGACGTGGACCACGGTCGCGCCGTCCTGGCGCAGCCGCTCGGCATCGGCCGTGAGCGAACTCGTGGCGACGCCGAGCTCGACAAGAAAGCGGGTGGTGCCGAGCGCGACCCTGTGATCGCCGACCGTCGCCGCCGCGCCCTTGCCGCTCGGCGCCGCGAAATCGATGGCAGGCGCGAGCGCGAGATGGCGCGCGGCGGCGGCCTCGACGATCGCGCGCGCGAGCGGATGCTCGCTCGCACGCTCGACGCTCGCGGCGAGGCGCAGGACCTCGTTCTCCGAGCTTGCGGCGGTCGGCACGACCGCGATCACTTTTGGCCGGCCTTCGGTCAGCGTGCCGGTCTTGTCCACCACGAGCGTGGTGACCTTCTCCATGCGCTCGAGCGCCTCGGCGTTCTTGACCAGTACGCCGGCGCGCGCGCCGCGGCCGACGCCGACCATGATCGACATCGGCGTGGCGAGGCCGAGCGCGCACGGGCACGCGATGATCAGCACCGTGACGGCGGCGATCATGCCGTAGGCGAGGCGGGGCTCGGGACCGGCCAGCGCCCATGCCGCGAAGGCCAAAAGCGCGACCGCGATCACGGCCGGCACGAACCAGCCGGCGACCTGGTCGGCGAGGCGCTGGACCGGCGCGCGCGAGCGCTGCGCGGCCGCCACCATCTCGACGATGCGGGCCAGCATGGTGTCGCGCCCGACCTTGTCGGCGCGCATCACGAAGCTGCCGGATTGATTGAGTGTGCCGCCGATGACGCGGTCGCCAGCGCGGCGCGCGACCGGCATCGACTCGCCGGTCACCATCGACTCGTCGAGGGTCGAGCGGCCCTCGACCACCTCGCCGTCGACCGGGACCTTGTCGCCCGGCCGCACCCGCAGGCGGTCGCCAACCACGAC
>DASXCK010000108.1:0-2984 GCA_036491235.1 Xanthobacteraceae bacterium
TCGTGCCGGTGCAATGAACATCTCGGGTGAAATCACCGTCGCGGCGCCGCGCGCCGCGGTGTTCGACAAGATCAAGGACGCGCCGTTCTTCGCCTCCTGCGTCGACGGCGTGAAGGACCTCAAGGAGATCGACGCGACGCATTACGACGCGGTGCTCGAGACCAAGGTCGCGTATATGACCTTCCGCTTCAAGGTGACGGTCGAGGTCACCAAGATCGAGGCCCCCGACACGATCGAGGCGAAGGTCGAGGGCACCCCGCTGGGCATGGTCGGCCGGCTGACCGCGACTTCGCGCACGCTCCTCAAGGAAGCCGGCGGGCAGACCGTCATCGCCTACTCGATCGACTCGACGCTGGCCGGCAAGCTGGGCAGCATCGGCCAGCCGGTACTGCGCGCCAAGGCCAAGGACATGGAAAAGAAGTTCACCGAACGATTGCGCGCGGCCTTCGCGGCCGGGGAGACAGCATGACGCCCTTCGAGTTGTCTGAGCCCACCTCGCTCAAAGAGGCGCTATCGCTCCTCGATGCCGACGACGCATCGGTGCGGCCGGCCAGCGGCTGCACCGCGCTGATGCTGATGATGAAAGCCGGCGTCTTCCACCCGACGCGGTTGGTCAGCCTGCGCAAGGTGGTGGGGATGTCGGGCATCAAGGCCGGCCACGACGGCAGCCTGATGATCGGCGCGATGACGCCGCTCGCGGCGCTGGAGCACTCGGCCGAGGTGGCGAAGCTCGCGCCGGTGATCACCCGCGCGATGCCGCGGCTTTCGAATGTGCGCGTGCGCAATGTGGCGACCATCGGCGGCGCGCTCGCGCACGGCGACCCGCATATGGACCTGCCGCCGGTGCTGATCGCGCTCGGCGCCAGCGTCAAGGCGGTAAGCCCGACGGGCGAGCGCATGCTCATGGTCGAGGACCTGCTGACCGGCTACTACGAGACCGCGCTGGAGAGGAACGAGCTGATCGCCGAGGTCTGGATCCCCGCGCAAGGCGCACGGTGCGCCGCCTACATGAAATTCACGGCCGGCTCGGCCGAGGACTGGCCGGCGGTCGGCGTCGCGGTCTCGGTCGATGCCGCGGGCGACACGCTGCGCGACGCGATCGTGGTGGCCAGCGCCGCCACCACCAAGGCGACGCGGCTCAAGAGCGCCGAGGCCGCGCTCAAAGGTGCCCGCATCGACGACGCTTCGCTCAAACGTGCCGGCGAGGCAGGCGCCGCCGAGGCCGAGATCATCGCCGACGTGCGCGGCTCGGTTTCCTACAAGCGCGAGCTCATCCGCGTGCACATCGGACGCGCCATCCGGCAAGCACTCGACGATAAAGCGCTCGCAGCAAACGGAGCACACTGATGGCCACGACCACGATGCCCGCCGGCAAAGTCGGCAGCCAGGTCGGCCGCTCGCTGCCGCGCCTGGAAGCGCGCGAAAAAGTCTCGGGCCGCGCCGAGTACACCCATAATCTCAGCCTGCCCGGCATGCTGCACGCAAAGATCTTCCGCAGCACCGTGCCGCACGGCCGCATCAAGTCGATCGATACTAGCGAAGCGAAGAAAATCCCCGGCGTCTTTCGCGTCGTCACGGTCGACGATATCAAGACCGTCATTCCCCATCCCTATTACGGCCCCGCCTTCCATGACCAGCCAATTCTCGCGCACGAGAAGGTGCGCTTCGTCGGCGAGCCGGTTGCCGTAGTGCTCGCCGCCGATCCGCACGTGGCCGAGCAGGCCGTGCAGGCGATCACCGCAGAGTACGAGGAGCTGCCCGCGGTCTACGACGAGATGGAGGCGGTCACCTCCAAGGTCTATGTGCATGACGAGCTCAAGCCAGCCGGCACGTTCGCGGACCTCAAGCATCTCAAGGGCGCCAAGGGGACGAATGTCGCGCTCGACTTCAAGCTGCGCAAGGGCGACGTCGAGAAAGGCTTCGCGCAAGCCGCGCACGTGTTCGAGCATACGTTCCGCACCCAGAAGGTGCTGCATCTCGCATTCGAGCCGTTCGTCTCGATCGGCGACGCCAAGCGCGACGCGGTGACGATCTACACCTCGTCGCAGGGACCGTCGTTCGTGCGCACCGAGATCGCGCGCCTGCTCGGCCTGCCCGAGAACCGCGTGCGCATCCGCGTCGCCTATCTCGGCGGCGGCTACGGCTCGAAGCTCTACATCAAGCTGGAAGCGCTGGTCACCGCGCTCTCGTTGCTCACGCGGCGGCCCGTGAAGGTCTCCCTGACGATGGAGGAGTGCTTCTACCAGATCACCAAGCATCCCTGCACGTTCAAGATCAAAAGCGGGGTCGACAAGAACGGCAAGATCGTCGCGCGCAAGTGCGAGGTGTACTGGAACGGCGGCGCCTATGCGGACGTCGGCCCGCGCGTCACGCAGAAGTCCGGCTTCACGGCATCGGGGCCCTACGACATCGAGAACGTGCACGTCGATTCGTATGCGCTCTACACCAACCTGACGCCTGCCGGCGCGCTGCGCGGATTCGGCATCCCGCAGCTGGTGTGGTCCTACGAGAGCCACACCGACATGATCGCGCACGCGCTGAAGATGGACCCGGTCGAGTTCCGGCGGAAGAACCTGATCAAGAAGGACGGGTTTCACGCGACCGGCACGCCGGTCAGGGATGCGCCGCTCGAGCCGATCCTCGATCGCATCGCGTCGCGGCTCAACTGGGGCAAACCGTACGATCACGGCAGCGGCGCGGTGAAGCGCGGCCGCGGGCTTGCGATCGCGATCAAGGCGGTGATCTCGCCGACCACCTCGGTTGCGGTGCTCAATATGACCGCGGATGGCAGCCCGATCCTCTATTGCGGGACGGTGGACATGGGCCAGGGCTCCGACACCGCGATGGCGCAGATCGTCGGCGAGGTGCTCAACCTGCCGGCCGAGCAGGTGCGGGTGGTGCCGCGCGACACCGACATCACGCCCTACGACATGGGCACGCTCGGCTCGCGCTCGCTCTTCCACATGGGCCATGCGGTGCGCATC
>DASXCK010000109.1:0-9833 GCA_036491235.1 Xanthobacteraceae bacterium
CGTCAGGTCATAGTTGGGTGCGAGCGCGAAGTAGTACGGCGTCTCGATGCCGAACCCGGTCGTGGTCGACGACGAGATGATCGGCATCAACAAGCCGGTCTTGCGCTTCACGGTCGGATCTGGCTCGGCGAGATAGGGGAAGTAGCCGACCGGGTAGCCGAAGAATTCGAGGGTGGCGTCCTCGAAGTACATCATTTTCTCGGCCTGATTGTGGATGATGCGCGCAGCCTTGACCTGCCACAGGGGCGGCTTCTTGGGATCGTCGGCGCAGGGCTTGCAGGCCGTGTAGACGCCGTTCTCGAATACCGAGTAGTTGCCCGAGTTGCGGTTGGCGCGCACGGCCGCGAACCGCGTGTCGTCGATGGTCTCGACGCGCAGCGAATCGACGAAGCCGTCGCGATAGTCGTCGGTGAGATCGATCACCTGGCCATAGGTGATCTTGCCGTCCGCCTCCGTCAGCCGGGCGTTGCCTTCCGCCCGCAGCCGCTTGGTCTTCTGGTCGTAGGTGACCCGGTCGGCCTCGATGGTGGCGCCGTTGTAGTAGATTTGTACGTTGCCGACCGCCGAGACGCGGTTGTTGTTGTAGTCGTAGTCGACCTCGCTCGCCTTCACGAGCATCTGCGGGTCACTGCTCTTTTGTCGGAGCGAGTGGCCCTTGCTGGCCGGCCGCAGCTGCTGCTGGAAGGTGAGGAAGTCCTGCTGCGCCCACGCCGGTTGTGGGGCGGCGAGGCAGGCGCAGACGAGCGCAGCCGCAACCGCTGCCGCGGTCTTGCCGACGCGACCCAATCGTGGTGGACGAGGGGTGGTCAAACCGGCCATCACCCGTCCTCCTGGTACAACAACGCCACGAGCCCCGTGAGCCCCCCGACGACGACTGGCATGGAGGCCGATGCGAGCGGATGCATCAAATCGGCCTTGCTCAAATCGTCAGTGACCTTCGAGAGAACATAAAGCAGAAAGCCCGCTCCGACGCCACTCAAAATCATTTTCTGAATGCCGCCGAAGCGAAAGAATCGCAAAGAAACAGCAGCTGCCAGAAGGACCATCGCGGAAAGTACAAGCGGGCGGAAGACCAGCTTCCAGAACTGTAATCGATAGGCTGCGGCGCCTAGACCCGCATGCTCGGCGATCTGGATATACAGCGGTAAATCCCAGAACGGCACCGTGTCTGGCGTAGCAAAGCTTTCGCGTACCTGTTCCGGGCTCAAACTAGTCTTGAGAACATATTCGTCGGCGTCGCGCGGCGGTGCGCCGGTCGAATAGAGGCGCACGTCGCTCAGCCGCCAGGCGGCCTCACCGAGCAGGGCGCTCTTGGCTTCGATTCGCTGCAGGAAATGGCCGTCGTTGTCGTACGTGAATACCGTGACGCCGCCGAGGCGAACGCCCTGATCGCTGCTCGTCAGGGCATTGACGATGGATTGCCCATCGGCGTTGACCTGGCGGACCCAGAATCCGTTGCCATTGCTCTGCAGACCCGAGTCGGCGCGGCCGCCGAGGTAGCGCACCTCGAGCTGTCGCGATCGCTCCTGCATGGCCGCCGCCATCGGATTGTAGAGGAGGGTGGCGGCGATGCCGAGCACGAACGCGACGATGACCGCCGGCGTCACGAATTGCCAGGCCGACATGCCGGCCGCCCGCGCGATGACGAGCTCGAGCCGACGCGACAGGTTGAGGTAGCACGACATCGCCGCCACCAGCACCGAGAACGGCATGATCCGCTCGGCGATAAGCGGTACGCGGAACAGCGAGGTCTCGGCCACCACGGTCGCCGGGACGTTGGGGATGTCCGCCGTCTTGCGCATCAGCTCGACGTACTCGATGAGGGCGACGAGCGAGAGAATCCCGAGGAACACCAGAATCGCGGTGATGAGGAAGCGCACTCCGAAGTATCGTCCGAGGGTGCCGGCGACCATGGCGCAGCCTCACGTCGTCGCCGCGAACTGCCGCGCGAAGCGGTCAGTCACGGCCTGAACGGCGCGGATCAAGAAGGCCGGCGGCTCGATGATGGTGGCCTGCGAGATCGCGAGCAGACCGAGCACCGTCGCGGCGAACACCGCGACATATTGGAACGTCAGCGCAACCGGATACTTGATGCCGAGTACCATGCTGGCGAAGCCGATCATGCGAAGCGCCGCAACCGCGCCGCCCGCGGAGATGAGCGACCAGGTGCGGCTTTGCCGCGTGGTGCGCGGCGCACCGAGATACGCGAAGGCGATAATCATGAAGGCGATCGGGTAGAACGGCGCAATGAGCCGGTCATGCAGCTCGGCGCGGAACTGGCCGGGATCGCGGCGCACTTCCGGGTCGCGCGGATTGGGATGAACCAGATCCCAGGTGTTGCGCTCTCGCACCGAGTAGGTGATGGTGGCGGTCTGCCCGGCGCCCGCGAGCCGCGACAGGTCGAACGCGTAGCGCTCGAACCGCACGATGGTGGGATCACGCTGATCGACCGCGTGACGCTGGATGTTCCCGTTCTGCAGAAACAGGTAGGTACCCTGGTCGTTTTGCACGATCTTGCCCTGCTCGGCGAGGATCGTTGACTGCTCCTTCGGATCGCGCCGGTCGTCGAGGAAGACGCCGAGCAGCACGCCGTCCGCCTGACGCGCGCGGATGTGGAACGTGAGGCCATGCTCGAGAGAGATGAAGCGCCCCGGCTGGACGATATTGGCGACGAAATCCGCGCGAACCCGCGTGGCGATGGACCGCAACTCACGCAGGCAGAGCGGGGAGAAATAGGCGCTCAGAAAGAGCACCATTGCGGCGACGACCGCGGCCGCCGCCAAGAAGCTGCGAAAGAGCCGCCACGGCGACATGCCGGCCGCATTGAGGACGATCAGCTCGGAGTCCGTCGCGAGCCGGTTGAGCGTGTGCGCGGCCGCGATCATGAGCGCGATCGGCGCGATGATGAGGATGAGCTGCGGGATCGCGAGCGACATGAGCCCGAGGAACTCCAGGGCCGTCTGGCCCTGGTTCGTCATCAGGTCGAGATCGCGCACCGCGGTGTCGAGCCACACCACGAGCGTCAGGCTGCCCAGAATCAGCCAGAAGGCGCCCAGCGTGGTGCGGAAGATGTACCAGCCGATTGACCCCATCGCGCCACGCTTCCCCGCCGCCAGCAACAAGCCAAGCCGCCTGCCAGCAGACCCCGACCGGATATCGGCCCCGGCACCCCCGCGCCGGACCCGCCCCATTTACCAAGCTCGCTCCACAAAGTGGCCGCGGCAAGGCAAAGCCGTTGAAATCCCACAGGTAATGGTTAAGCAGTTACGACTTTTTCCTGCATTTTGACGGGACTAGGCGACGTCGCCCATCCGCGCCATAAAGGACTCGCCGGACGACTGATTTCGCGCGTCCTGCTATCCGGCTCAAGAGGATATTGGCATGGCCGACGGCCCGACGATTGGATTTGCCCCGTTTGCGACGCCGACCGCCGGCGTTCTGGTAGTGTTCTGCGACGAGACATTGCGCCTAGGACCCGGCACCCGTCGCCTGCTCGGCGCCGCCGCCGCCCTGGTGGCGCGCGCGGCCGCGGCCGACCGATTCAAGGGCAAGAGCGGGAGCGTGCTCGACCTCGTCGCGCCGGCCGATCTCAAGGTCGCCCGCCTCGTGGTCGTGGGCTGCGGCAACCCGGAGGACATGAAGCGGCGCGACTTCGTCAAGCTCGGGGGTGCCGCCATGGGCAAGATACCGGCGAGCGCCGCGAGCGCGACCGTCGTTGCCGAGCTTCCCAACAAGGCGATGACGCCCGAGCAGGCGACCGAGCTTGCGATCGGCATGCGGCTGCGCGCCTACCGGTTCGATGGTTACAAGACGAAGCGCAAAGATGACGAGGAGAAATCGGGAGCGATCAAGATCGAGATCGGCGTTCCCGACGTCGCCAAGGCACGCGCCGCCTGGGCGAAGCGCGGTGGGCTCGCGGATGGGGTGGTGTTCGCGCGCGATCTCATCAATGAGCCCGCGAACGTGCTCTTTCCGGCCGAGTTCGCGCGCCGCGCCGGCACGCTCAAGCGCCTGGGCGTCGCGGTCGACGTCTTCGACGTCCCGGCGATGAAGCGCCTCGGCATGAATGCGCTGCTCGGCGTCGGCCAGGGCTCGGCGCATGACAGCCGCATGGTGATCATGCGCTGGAACGGAGGCAAGAAGGGTTCGGCGCCGGTCGCGTTCATCGGCAAAGGAGTGTGCTTCGACACCGGCGGCATCTCGATCAAGCCGGCCGGCAGCATGGAGGACATGAAGGGCGACATGGCCGGCGCCGGCTGCGTCGTCGGGCTGATGCAGGCGCTCGCGGCGCGCAAGGCGCGCGTCAATGCGGTCGGCGCCATCGGTCTTGTCGAGAACATGCCGGACGGCAACGCGCAGCGGCCGGGCGACATCGTCAAGACCATGTCGGGCCAGACGATCGAGATCATCAATACGGATGCTGAAGGCCGCCTGGTGCTGTCCGACGTCCTCCACTACGTCAACACCAAGTACAAGCCCAAGTTCATGGTCGACCTCGCGACGCTGACCGGCGCCATCATGGTGGCGCTCGGGCAGGAGTATGCCGGCCTGTTCGCGAACGACGACAAGCTCGCGGAGCGGCTCGTCAAGGCCGGCGAATCCACCGGCGAGCGCGTCTGGCGGATGCCGCTCGGGCCCGAATACGACAAGATGATCGACTCGAAGTTCGCCGACATGAAGAACACCGGCGGCAGCCGCTGGGGCGGCGCCATCACGGCGGCGCAATTGCTGGCGCGCTTCGTCGGCAAGACGCCGTGGGCGCATCTCGATATCGCCGGCACCGCGCTCGGCTCGCCGCAGACCGAGATCAACCGCAGCTGGAGCGCCGGCTGGGGCGTGCAGCTGCTCGATCGCCTGGTCGAGGATCATTACGAGAAGTGAGACGCCGCACGTGACCGAGGTGCTGTTCTATCACCTGGAAGGGCAGCCGCTCGAGCGCGTGCTGCCGAGCCTGCTCGAGCGTTCGCTCGAGCGCGGCTGGCGGGTCGCGGTACAGTCGTCCGCCGAGGAGCGGGTCGACGCGCTCGACGCGCAGCTGTGGACGTATCGCGACGACGGCTTCCTGCCGCATGGCACCCATCGCGAGCCCACCGCGGGCGACCAGCCGATTCTCATCACGGTCAATGATGACAATCCGAGCGGCGCCGTCGTGCGGTTCCTGATCGATGGCGCGCCGATGCCGACGGATGCACAGGCCTATCAGCGGATCGTGCTGATCTTCGATGGCACGGACGACGAGGCGGTCGCCGCCGCGCGCACGCGCTGGAGCGAGGCGAAGTCCGCAGGCTTCGACGTGACCTATTGGCAGGCGGACGCGGGCGGCCGCTGGGTCAAGAAGGCTTGAAATCGGGGCGTGATCCCGGCAGGCAGCGCCGGCGGCAGGCGGAGCTCGCGAGCATTCGGGTCGCCCCGGCGCCGTGAGCCAGTGATGCATGGGTGGCAATGACGACGTCTTCATCGCAGTCGATCGAGCAAGCTTGGCCGTGGCCCGCGCAACGCGGCGAGACGGGCAATCCCTCGTCGTATCTGCGCGCCACGATCGTGATCGTCATCGCGCTCACCGTCCTGCGTCTGATCGCCTTGCGATTTTCGGCAGTCGATCTGTTCTATGACGAGGCGCAATATTGGTCGTGGTCGCGCGAGCTGGCGCTCGGCTACTACACCAAGCCTCCGCTCCTCGCCTGGATCATTTCGGCAGCCTCACACGTGTGCGGCAATGCGGAGTGGTGCGTGCGCGCGCCGTCGCCGCTGCTTTACGCGGGAACCAGCCTCGTGGTCTACGCGATCGGGCGACGCCTCTACGAAGAGCGGGCGGGGTTCTGGGCGGCGCTGTCGATCGCGCTGGCGACCGGCGTCGTGTTCTCGTCGCGCATCATCAGCACCGACGTGCCGCTGCTGTTCTTCTGGGCGCTGGCGCTCCTCGCCTATGTGAACCTGCTCATCGCGCCGAGCAAGCGGTGGGCGCTGCTGCTCGGCGTCTCGGTCGGGCTGGGAATGCTGGCCAAATACGCGATGATCTACTTTCTGCCCGGCATGGCGATTGCCGCCCTGTTCAGCAAGCGCGCACGGGCTGTGTTCCGGCGGCCGGAGGTCTGGCTCGCGTTCCTGGTGGCGGTCCTGGTCGTTGCGCCGAATATCGCCTGGAATGCATCCAACGGATTCGCGACGGTGGAGCATACAGGTGACATCGTGCTGGGCGATCCCGCGCGCCCCAGCGTCATGCGCGTGCTGGAATTTTTGAGCGCGCAGTTCGCCGTGTTCAGTCCGGTGATTTTTGCCGTGATGATCATCGCGACATTCCGCCTGCGCTCGTCCGCCCTGGTCGAGCAGGACCGCATCCTGATCGCGCTCTTCATTCCGGCGATCGCGATCGTCATGGTGTTCGGATTCTTCGTGAAGGCCAACGCCAATTGGGCCGCCGCGTCCCTCATCTCGGGGGCGGTGCTTACGGGCGCGCTCCTGTCCCGGCGCGACGCGAGAGGCTGGATGTGGTTGAGCATCGCGATCGGTGTCGTGATCCAGGTTGCGCTCGTCGGCGGTGACGCCATCGCGGACAGGCTGGCGATTCCCCACGTTGCCAATCCCTATCGGCGGACGATGGGGTGGCACCAATATGCCGATGCGGTAGGCGACGTCGCGCGGCGGTCGGGGGCCAGATCGATCGTCACCGATTCGCGCGCGGACTTCGCGGCTCTGCAGTACTATCTGCGCGGCGGTCCCGAGAAGGTGCTGTGGTGGCGGCCGGCCGCCGTCCCCAAATTTGCGCTGAAAGAGGCGCTGACGCCGTCGAGCCCGGAACCGATCCTCTATGCTTCCGCCTGCGCATCCCTCAATCATGTGCGGGAGACGTACGCCAAGATCGAGCCGCTGGGGCCGGTCGCGGCGCCGATCACCAAGGTCGCGCGGGACGGCGAGCGGGTGTTCTACGGCTTCCTGCTCAGCGGGCCGCGCGGTCCGATTCCGCCATTCACCGGGTGCTGAGCACTGCGGTGGCGCATGAATGCGAACTCGCCGAAGGCGATGATGTAGCTCAGCCAGATGGCGAGCGCGGTCACGATGACGGCGAACAGGACGTCGCTGGTGAAATGTCCGCCCATTGCGATCCGGCCAGCGCTGAGGACAAGGCAGTTGACGAGCGCGGCCGTCGCCGTCGCGGCGCGATAACGCCGCGGCAGCACGAGCGCCCAGGCGAGAACCCAGAACGCGAGCGACGTCTCACCGGAAACGAACGAGCAGTTGCCGTCGCATGCGCCGAACGGGTTCCACCAGGGGACGAAGGGCAGCCTGCCGCCGAACGTAAGCACGTCGGCGGGCCGCGGGCGCCCCCATTCGGGCTTGAGCAGGGTGTTGACGATCAGGCCGGGTCCGAGCAGGCAGGACCCGATCAGGAACCCGGCGGCGCGCGGCCACCTCAGCCAAGGCTCGCGCCGGCAGATCGTACCGACGGCACCCAGGATGATCGCAATGATGACAAGAATGGCCGCCACATAGGCGCTAAAATCGCGGTGAAGGGCGAGCAGGGCGTTGTTCGTCGCGGGCCAAGTGTGCCGCAGCGGATCGTAGAACAAGGCCGAGATGGACAGGTCGAGTTGCGGATATAGGCCGAATACGAGACCGGTGATCGCGCCGACGGCCAGGATCAGGGTGATTGCGATGCGCGAGACGCGCGATCGGATGCCGCTCGCCAGCTTCTTCGGCGCGCTTGCGACGTCGGCATTTTGTGGTGACGATATTCCCGCCACGGCGACCGTCTCGCGTATGCTGGCTCCGATGTCCGGCGCGGCGCCGGACGGGGGTCCTTACACGACGCTCGCCGACGTGGGAAGGTGAACACTTCACCAACGTGCGCACGTCGTGTTATGGGCGTTTGCAGTGGAACGGGGACGCGTCCGTCCCGAAGACCATATAGGTGCTCGGCCGGTCGCAGTGCGCGAACCGTATCGATGGCAGGGGTCATGGGTCGACTGATACGCGGACGATTTTTGCTGCTCTCGCGCGCGGCGCTGCTGGCAGGCGTCGGCGCGCTTGCGGGCTGCACGAGCTCGCTGCCCGATTTCGGCCAGTTCAAAGTGCCGACGACGCGCAGCTTCCTGCCGGAGAACATGGACACGTATGTGCCGCCGGCCTCGGCGCGCTCCGACCGGCCGGTGGGCCCCGGCGATCTCGTCGACGGGCAGGGCGCGTGCGCCGGGGGACCGTCCACGGTTGCGGCGGCGCCCGCCGCGCCTGCGCCGTCGCCGGCAGCCCCGGAGCCGGCCGAGGCCGAGCTCTCGTCGCCCGCCAACGCGCCGGCCGGCGCCAAGGCGGCACCTGCGCCGCCCATGCTCGGCACCGTCGGTCTCGATATGACCGAATGCGAGGTCGTGCGGGCGATCGGCCAGCCGCAATCGGTCAACATCCGCACCGGCGAGCGGGGGC
Source organism: Xanthobacteraceae bacterium (assembly GCA_036491235.1). GTDB lineage: Bacteria > Pseudomonadota > Alphaproteobacteria > Rhizobiales > Xanthobacteraceae > JAVDCA01. Next base: position 8,419 of record DASXCK010000109.1, read on the forward strand.
AGCGCGAGGTGACCATGACCTACATGGGCAACGAGCGCGCCGGGACCTATTTGTTCAGGAACGGGCGCCTGAGCTCGCTCGAGCGCGGACCCGAGCCGCCACCACCGCCGAAGGCGGAGAAGCCGAAAAAGAAGAAAAAGCCGGTGGTGAAGAAAAAGCCGCAGCCGCCGCAGCCGCCGGCGACCTGAGTCTCCTGCCCATCGCGTTTGCGGCTCGTGGCGGAACAGCCGCCGCGACGCCATATTCGCACGCGATAGTCACCGACTTGACTTCGTCGGGGCGGGGTTTTGCATCCGGATCACCCATGACCAACACGATGACCAACACGCATTTCGATGTCTTGCGCGGCCCGCTTCGCGTCGCGCGCCGTGCCACCGTCGCGCTGGCGATCGCCATCGCGACCGTCAGTGTCGCGGGCGCGCCGACCGCGTGGGCGCAGCATCGCGAGCACGCCGCGGCTCCGGCGGGCGGCGGTGCGCCGCCTCACACCGCGAGCGCGTCCACGGAGCGCAAGCTGCCGGCTGATGTGACCAGCGACCAGACGATCGAGCTGCCCGGACACGCCATTCATTTCCGGGCGACCGCAGGCTCGATCCCGCTCAACAAGGCGGACGACGGCACGCTTCTCGCCGAGATCGCTTACGTCGCCTACGTGGTGCCGGGCGATGCGCCGCGGCCGGTGACTTTCGTGTTCAACGGTGGCCCGGGTGCCGCGTCGGCCTATCTCGACCTCGGCGCGATCGGCCCCTGGCGGCTGCCGCTGGCGCACTTCTCCATTTCCGAACCGCCCAAATTGATTCCGAACGCCGAAACCTGGCTCGATTTCACCGACCTCGTCTTCATCGATCCGCCCGGCACCGGCTACAGCCGCATTGCCGCGAGCGGCGATGAGGGTCGCCAGCGTTTCTGGTCGGTCGACGGCGACGCCGAGGCGCTCGCGGTGTTCATCCGCAAATGGATCGAGCAGTCCGGGCGGCAGCAATCGCTCAAGTTCATCGCCGGGGAAAGCTATGGCGGCTTTCGCGCCCCGAAGGTGGCGCACGAGCTGAAGGACCAGGGCATCGGCGTCCGCGGCCTGGTGATGATTTCGCCGGTCATCGACTTTGCCAATCTCAGCACGTCCCGCCACATGCCGATGGGTTGGGTCAATCATCTTCCCTCGATGGCGGCGGCGGCGCTCGATGCCAAGGGACAATACAGCCGCGATGCGTTGCGCGACGTCGAGCACTACGCGGCGGGCGACTATCTGCTCGATCTTCTCAAGGGCGAGCGTGATGCCGCCGCGGTAGCACGCATCTCGGCGCGCGTTGCGGCCTATACGGGGCTCGATCCGGCGCTGGTGAAGCGGCTCGCGGGGCGGGTCGACGTCTCGACGTTCCAGCGCGAGCTGCATCGCGCGCAGGGGCTGATCGGCA
>DASXCK010000110.1:0-15096 GCA_036491235.1 Xanthobacteraceae bacterium
GAGATTGCGAAAGATGCGGTCCTTGTCGTCGAGCATCGATCAGGCCTTGACTGTCTTCAGCGTGGTAGCGCCGCCGATCGGTGCCGACATCTGTCGGTCGATCTGCGGGCCGGGCTTCACGGGCTTGCCGCTCGCAATGCCGTCGAGCACCTTCTCGAAGGTTGCGGGAGTCAGATCCTCATAGGTGTCGCTGCCGATCAGCACCATCGGGGCGTTGACGCAGGCACCGAGGCACTCGACCTCCTCCCACGAGAACGCGCCGTCCGCCGAGACGTGGAACGGATCGTGATGGATGCGAGTGCGGCAGACCCGGAAGAGCTCGTCGGAGCCGCGCAGCATACACGGCGTGGTGCCGCACACCTGCACGTGCGCCTTCTTGCCGACCGGCGCGAGCAGGAACATCGTGTAGAAGGTCGCGACCTCGAGCACGCGGATGTAAGCCATGCCGAGCAGGTCGGCCACGTGCTCGATCGCTTTCTGCGGCGTCCAGCCGCCGGCCTGCTCCTGGGCGCGCCACAACAGCGGGATCACGGCCGAGGCCTGCCGTCCGTCCGGATATTTTGCGATCTGCTGCTTGGCCCAGGCGAGATTCTCAGCCGTGAAGGAAAACTCCTTCGGCTGGACTTCGGCGGGCGCGAGGCGGCGGACAGACATTTGGATCCCTTACGGCCTAAGACTTCACTGCACCGGCTTGCAGTAGCGGGTGGCGACGAACGGCGAGTTCGGCGTCTCGGCGACGAAGCAGAAGTAGAGCTTCTCCTTCTTCTGCAGATACACGACCCCGCCGCCGCCCGCCGGCGCGGCCGTTCCGACCACCGTGAAATCCTGCGCCAGCAGGCTCTGCACCGTGACGCTTTCGGCGGCGATCGCCGGCGTTGCAAGCGCGGCGGCCGCCGCGGCGAGCGAAATGGCGTGCCTCATCGATCGACCTCCCCGAAAACGATGTCGATTGAACCCAGGATGGCGGAGACGTCCGCCAGCATGTGTCCGCGGCAGAGAAATTCCATGGCGGCAAGATGCGCGAAGCCTGGTGCGCGAATCTTGCACTTGTAGGGCTTGTTGGTGCCGTCGGAGACAAGGAAGACGCCGAACTCGCCCTTGGGCGCCTCGACGGCCGCATAGACTTCGCCGGCCGGCACGTGAAAGCCCTCGGTGTAGAGCTTGAAATGATGGATCAGCGCTTCCATCGAGCTCTTCATCTCGCCGCGCGTGGGCGGCACGATCTTGCGGTTGACGACACTGATCGGTCCCTGCCCTTGCGTGCTGCGCAACTTGGCGATGCACTGCTTCATGATGCGCACCGACTGGCGCATCTCCTCCATGCGGATGCAGTAGCGGTCGTAGCAGTCGCCGTTCTTGCCGACCGGGATGTCGAAGTCGAGCTCGGCGTAGCACTCGTAGGGCTGCGCCTTGCGCAGGTCCCAAGCCGCGCCGGAGCCGCGCACCATCACGCCCGAGAACCCGCGCGCCCATGCGTCGGCAAGATCGACGATCGCGATGTCCACGTTGCGCTGCTTGAAGATACGGTTGTCGGTGAGCAGCTCCTCGAGGTCGTCGCACACCTTGAGGAACGGGTCGCAGAACGCCTCGATGTCGTCGACCAGTTTCGTCGGCAAGTCCTGATGTACGCCGCCGACGCGGAAGAAGTTCGCGTGCATGCGGCTGCCTGAAGCGCGCTCGTAGAACACCATCAGCTTCTCGCGCTCTTCGAAACCCCACAGCGGCGGCGTGAGCGCGCCGACGTCCATCGCCTGGGTGGTCACGTTGAGGAGATGGGAGAGCAGTCGGCCGATCTCGGCATAGAGCACGCGGATGAGTTGGGCGCGCCTGGGCACCTCGAGGCCGAGCAGCTTTTCGGCGGCGAGGCAGAAGGCGTGCTCCTGGTTCATAGGCGCGACATAGTCGAGCCGGTCGAAATACGGGATCGCCTGCGGATAGGTCTTGTGCTCGATCAGCTTTTCGGTACCGCGGTGAAGAAGGCCGATATGCGGATCGACACGCTCGACGATCTCGCCGTCGAGCTCGAGCACGAGGCGCAGCACCCCGTGCGCAGCCGGATGCTGCGGCCCGAAATTGATCGTGAAGTTGCGCAGCGAACCTTCCGCCATCACACCCTCTCGGCCGCCTTCGCGGCTTTCGCCGCGACGTTGGCGTTGAACTTTTCCCACGGCACGACGAAGCGCTCATGGCGCCCCTTGCCGATCTGGTCGACGCCGTCATGGGCGACCACGTTGAACGCAATCTTTCGCCCAGCAACCTCGGTGCATTCGACATCCACCGTCACCGAAAACCCGGGCGGGGTCGCGGCGGTGTGGTCGACGTCGATATGGACGCCGAGACTGCCCTCGCCGGCGTCGAGATGCGAGGCCATGAGCTGCATGCACGCCCATTCCATCAGGCCAACCATGTAGCCCGTCGCAAAAACGCGCGGCATCGCCTGGAAGTCGGCGACCTCCGGATAGAGATGCGGCACCGTCTTGTTGTCCGGCACGCGGTAGACGAAGCGGTGCGTGAGACCCGGCTTGAGCGTCGATTTCATCGCGTGCGCCTCACGGAGCCTTCGGTCCCTTGGCCTTCTCGTCGCCCGGCAGCACGTAGTCGGTACCTTCCCAGGGCGAGAGGAAATCGAAATTGCGGAATTCCTGCGCAAGGCGGACCTTGTCGTAGACGACACGCTTCTGCTCGTCGTCCCAGCGCACCTCGACAAAGCCGGTAAGCGGAAAGTCCTTGCGTAGCGGGTGCCCCTGGAAGCCGTAATCCGTGAGGATCCGACGCATGTCGGAGTGGCCGGAAAAAAGCACGCCATAGAGGTCGTAGGTCTCGCGCTCGAACCAGTTGGCGCCGGGGAAGACATCGATCAGGGACATGATCGGCGTTGCCTCGTCGGTCTCGATCTTGACGCGAATGCGCGCGTTCTTGGTGGGCGAGAGGAAGTGGTAGACGACGTCGAAGCGCTTCTCGCGCGAGGGCCAATCGACCGCCGTGATGTCGATGAAACAAATGAACCGGCAGCGCTCGTCGTCGCGCAGGAAGGTCGCGACCTTCACGATGTCGGCCGCCGCCGCCGTGACGGTGAGCTCGCCGTGCGCGACCACGTGGCCCGTGACGGAGCCCGCAAGCGCGCCCGCGATGGCCTGTCCCAGCTGTTCCAGCGTCTCGTCCATCTCTTCGACCCAGACACCTTCTATTGTTAGAGCATGACCTTGGTCCGAAAACCGGTATCCACTTTTCGGGGTCGTGCTCTAGTCCACAATGAACAGCCGCGCGCCGCGGTCCGTATGCGAGCGGTGCGCGCCGTCGTTGTCGGCCACCTGGTAGCTCTGTCCGGCCGCGAGCCGGAACGAACGGCCGTCCTTGAGGTCGGTCGTCATCTCTCCGTCGAGGCAGAAGATAATGTGGCCCTTGCTGCACCAATGGTCCGCCGCATAGCCGGGCGAGTAGTCGACGAGCCGCACCCGGATGTCGCCGAACTGGCGCGTGCGCCAAGTCGCGACGCCCGCGTCGCCCTTGTGCGTCGTCGCCTCGACGCCCGCCCAGTCTGTCGTCCCGAACGGAATATTGTCGATGCGCATGGCGCTCACCGCTCGATCGTGCCGGTGCGGCGGATCTTCTTCTGCAGCAGCAGCACGCCGTAGAGCAGCGCTTCGGCGGTCGGCGGGCAGCCCGGCACGTAGATGTCGACCGGCACGATGCGGTCGCAGCCGCGCACCACCGCGTAGGAGTAATGATAGTAGCCGCCGCCGTTGGCGCAGGATCCCATCGAGATCACGTAGCGCGGCTCGGGCATCTGGTCGTAGACCTTGCGCAGTGCCGGCGCCATCTTGTTGGTGAGCGTGCCAGCGACGATCATCACGTCGGACTGGCGTGGCGACGCGCGCGGCGCGAAGCCGAAGCGCTCGACATCGTAGCGCGGCATCGACACCTGCATCATCTCGACCGCGCAGCAGGCAAGCCCGAAGGTCATCCACATCAACGAGCCGGTGCGCGCCCAGGTGACGAGGTCGTCGGCGGCGGTCACCAGGAAGCCCTTGTCGGAGAGTTCCTCGTTGAGGCCGACGAAGTAAGGGTCATCCGCGCCGATCGGCTTGCCGGTGCGCGGGTCGAGGATGCCGCTGCCCGCGGGCGCGACGGCAGGACGCTCGGTCACTGACATGCGAGCGCTCCCTTGTTGCATGGGTTGTGGGTACGGAGGGCGGCGCTCAATCCCATTCGAGCGCTCCCTTCTTCCACTCATAGATAAAGCCGATGGTCAGCACCGCAAGGAAGACCATCATCGACCAAAAGCCAAACACGCCCAGTTGCTTGAACGCGACTGCCCAGGGGAACAGGAATGCGACTTCGAGGTCGAAGATGATGAAAAGGATGGCGACCAGGTAAAAGCGCACATCGAATCGCATGCGCGCATCGTCGAATGCGTTGAAGCCGCATTCGTAGGCCGAGAGCTTTTCCGGATCAGGCTGCTTGTAGGCGACGATGAACGGGGCGATCAGCAGGGCGAGGCCGATGACCACCGCGATGCCGATGAAGATCACCAGAGGAAGATAATCCTGTAAGATCGTCGTCATCGGCAACCTCGCATCTCATGCCCGACGAGTCGCACGCAAAGGTCGCCCCAAGCGGCGCCTCTGGCTCGCATGTCGCAAATCTTCGGATTGCCAACCTTAGATTCGTTCCACGAGGCGGGGGCGCGCGAGGCTTAGCGCAGCGTACATAAGGTGGCAAGCCAGCCTTTGGACAAGTGAAATTCCTGTCCACGACAGATCGCGGCAAGCGACAGGCCGGCGCTTCAGACGGCTGAAAAAGGCCACCCCTAGTGCGGAGCCACGGGTACCCAGCCCGCCCACCCATGCGCTAAGCTCGCATCGAAAATCTCGCGGGAGGGAACATGCAGCGCAAAGTGATCATCGCCTGTGCGGTCACGGGCTCGGCCGACACGCCTGGCAGGAATCCGGCGGTACCGGTGACGCCCGCGCAGATCGCGGCCTCGGCGATCGACGCCGCCAAGGCGGGCGCCGCCATCGTCCACATCCATGTGCGCGACCCTCAGACCGCCAAGCCCAGCATGGATGTCGCGCACTACCGCGAGGTGGTCGAGCGCATCCGCGGCAGCGGGGTCGAGGTGCTGATCAACCTCACCACCGGTCCCGGCGCGCGTTTCGCGCCAGGCGCCGACGACCCGATGAAGGCCGGGCCGGGCACCAACCTCAAGAACGCGGCCGAGCGCGTGAAGCACGTGGTCGAGCTCCGCCCGGAAATCTGCAGCCTCGACATGGGCAGCATGAACATGGGCGCCCACGTCTTCGTCAACACGCCGCACACGCTCGAGGGCATGGCGGTCGCGATCCGCGACGCCGGCATCATGCCGGAGCTCGAGGTGTTCGAGACCGGCCATCTGCTGCTCGCCAAACGCATGATCGAGACCGGCCACATCAAGGGGCCGGGCATGTTCCAGATCTGCCTCGGCATCTCGTGGGGCCAGCCCGCGACCACCGAGGCCATGACCTACATGCGCAACCTGCTGCCGCAGGGCTCGCCCTGGTTCGCGTTCGGCATCTCGCTGCACCAGTTTCCCATGGCGGCGCAGACGGTGCTGCTCGGCGGCCATGTCCGCGTCGGGCTCGAGGACAACATCTATCTCGGCAAGGGGCAACTCGCACCGTCGAACGCCGCGCTGGTCGAGAAGGCCGCAAAGATCATCGAGACGCTCGGCGACCACGTGGCGAGCCCCGCGGACGCGCGGCAGATTCTCGGCCTTCACTGAGCGGGCGGACGGCAGGCTGCGATCTTGGTGCCTATTCCCGGGCCATTCGTGCGTCGCAATGCCGCGCGCCGCGCGTTGACTCGCTGCGGCGCGCGTCAGATTACTGCCGCCCCATAGAGGAGAACGCCCGATGACGATCACGAGGCGCGCCGCGGCGCTTGCCTGTTTCGCCGGCCTGCCGCTCGCGCTGTCCCGCGCGGCGCGCGCGGATGATTATCCGAGCCGGCCGATCCGGCTGATCATCCCGTTCGGCGCCGGCGGACCGACCGACGTGTTCACCCGCGCGCTCGCCGAGGAGCTGCGCAAGGTGCTGGGCCAACCGTTCGTGAGCGAGAACCGTCCGGGCGCCGGCACCGTCATCGGCACCGAGGTGGCGGCGAAGGCCGCGCCGGACGGCTACACGCTGCTCATGGTCTCGGCGACGCAGACCGTCAACGAGACGCTCATCGCGAACAAGACCTACAAGCTGATGACCGACTTCGTGCCGGTCGCGCAGCTCTTCCATTCCGAGCTCGTGATGGTGGTGCATCCCTCGATCGGCGTGAAGAACGTCAAGGAGTTCATCGCGCTCGCCAAGGCGAAGCCGGGCACGCTCAACTATGCATCCTCCGGCATCGGCTCGAACTACCACATGGCGGGCGAGCTGTTCAAAAACCTCACCGGTACCGACATCGTGCACGTGCCCTATCGCGGCAGCACCGGTGCGCGCACCGACATCCTCGCCGGCAATGTGCAGATGATGTTCGACTCCGTGCCGACCATGGCGCCCTTCATCAAGGCCGACAAGGTGATCGCGCTCGGCACCAGCGGCACCAAACGCTCGGTCACGCTGCCCGATGTGCCGACGCTCGCGGAGGCCGGTGTTCCGGGCTACGAGGCCACCATCTGGATCGGCATGATGGCGCCGAAGAACACGCCGCAGCCGATCGTCGACCGGCTCAATACAGAGATCAACAAGATCATCAGCCGCACCGACATCCATGACTCATGGGTGCAGCAAGACGCCTATCCGGACCCGATGACGGCGGCGCAGTTCGGCGACCATATCCAGGCCGAGATCGTTAAATGGGCAAAGCTGATCAAGGCGAATAATATCAAGGCAGGATGATCGCGCGGCCTGGCGCCTATCCGGGCGGAAGCCTGCCCGCGAGCTGACGGGGGCTGGACACCGGCTTGCCGACAAGGATAGTGCGCCAACGCGTGATGCCCGCAGCACAGGGATTTTTGCACATGAACGACGCCGCTAAAGCGCCCTCCCCGAACCGGCTCGCCGGCACCGAGCACTGGACCACCAAGGAGGGGAACGTAAAGCTCTTCCTGTGGAACAAATGCGAGACTGATCCCGCCAAGGCCAGGGGCATCGTCCTGTTCGTGCACGGCTCGTCGATGGCGAGCCAGCCGACTTTTGACCTCGATGTGCCGGGGCGGCCGGATTCCTCCGCCATGGAGCACTTTGCGCACCACGGCTACGACACCTGGTGCGTCGACATGGAGGGCTATGGCCGCTCCGAGAAGAGCCGCAACAACAATGCTCCGATCGCCTTCGGCGCCGACGACTGTTTTGCGGCCGCGACCTATATCCAGAAACTGCGCGGCAAGCGCCCGTTCCTCGTCTACGGCATCTCGTCAGGTGCGCTGCGCGCCGCGCTGTTTGCCCAGCGTCATCCCGAGATGGTCGCTCGCCTTGCGCTCGACGCCATGGTGTGGACCGGCGAAGGTGCGCCGACCCTGCACGAGCGGCGCAAGCGGCTGCCCGAATTCCAATCGAAGAACCGCCGGCCGATCGACCGCGCCTTCGTGCATTCGATCTTCAACCGCGACCATCCCGGCACCGCGGACGACAACGTGATCGAGGCGTTCGCGGACCAGATCCTCGCGCTCGACGATTCGGTGCCGACCGGCACCTATGTCGACATGTGCTCGAAGCTGCCGGTGGTCGATCCGGAGAAGATCACGGTGCCGACGCTGATCATGCGCGGCCAGTGGGACGGCATCGCGAGCTTCGAAGATCTTGCGGCGTTCTTCGGCAAGCTGCCCAACCCGGACAAGCAGTTCTCCGTGATGGCCGGCATCTCGCACGCAAGCTTTCAACAGAAGAACTATATGATGTGCTATCACATCCTGCGCGGCTTCTTCGAGCAACCGGAGCCGGTCTATCGGGGGTGACCCATGAACCGCCGCAGCTTCCTCCTTCTCGGCCTCGCGTACGCGGCCGCAACGCCGGCGTTTGGCGATGAGCCCTGCTGCGGACCGATCACGGCGGCCGGCCACAAGCTCACCGCCTTGCTCGACGGCATGAATGTGGAGAGCCTCTGGCTCGCGCATGAGCTCGTCGACTGGAAGACCGGCGCACGGAACCGTCCGGGCACGACCAAATCGACCCATTGCAGCGCCTTTGCGGCCGCGGCCGGTTTCCGGCTCGGCGTCTACATGTTGCGGCCGCCCGAGCATGGCCAGTTGCTGCTCGCGAGCGCGCAGACCCGATGGTTCAACAGCGGCGCCGGGCAAGCGGACGGGTGGCGACCAGTCGCGAGCATGCAGGAAGCGCAGGAATTCGCCAACCAGGGCAAGCTCGTGGTGATTTCCTACGCCAATCCCAACCCGCAGCGCCCCGGTCACATCGTGGTCGTGCGGCCTTCGACCAAATCGGCCGCGCGTTTCGCCCTCGAGGGGCCGCAGGTCATCCAGGCCGCGACCTACAACCGCGCGAGCTCACCGGCGGCCACCTCCTTCAAGGCGCATCGCGGCGCCTGGCCGAACAAGGTACGGGTCTTCGTCCACGACGTGCCGTGAGTGTGGGGCGTAGCGCGTAGCCCGGATGTATTGGGGGACACGTTCGTCGCCATTGCGGGCCCTCGGGTCTTGCGTTCGGCAAGCCCAAGGGTGAACTCCGCGAAGCCATCCCGCGCCGCATGCGGATCGGGATTGCTTCGGCATGCTGAGCACGCCTCGCAGTGACTATCGTTATTTCGGCGCCATCTGCGCCTGGGTCGGATGCAGGATCAGCTTCTGCACCCGCCAGTTCAGCAACTCGGCGACGAAGATCGTGTTCTCCGACGGACACGCGATCTGGTGGATCCAGCCGAATTGCTTCAACTGCCGTCCCGACTCGCCGAGCCAGCCCAGCACCTTGCCGTCGAGCGTGAGCTTGTAGACGCGACCCGGATAGGCATCGGCCACGTACATCACCTGATGTGGCGGCGGCGTGATGCAGATGGTCCACGGCGCGCCCGGCGTGAAGGTACCGCCCTTGGTCTTGTAGTCGGTAAGATCGGGCTTGTTGCCGATCACCATGTGCGCCTTCGATTCGTCGAACGGCACGTCGATCTGCATGATGCGCTTGAGGTTGCCGTCGCCGTCGAACACCTGGATGCGGCGGTTGAAGCGATCGGCGACGTACAGCGTGCCCTCCGCATCGTTGGCGATCGAATGCACGGTGTTGAACTGGCCCGGCGCCGAGCCGCGCTCGCCCCAGGACTTCACCCATTGGCCGCTCTTGTCGTATTTGGCGACACGCGAGTTGACATAGCCGTCGCTGATGAAGATGTCGCCCTTGAGGTCCCAGGCTACGTCGGTCGGCTGGCGAAAGCGGCCGTCGATCTGCGGGCGCGGCTTCTGCACCGGCTCGTACGGCTTGGAGTCGTGATCGGAAGCTTCCGGCTTGCGGCCAAAAACCATCACGACCCGGCCTTGCGGGTTGAATTTGATGATCATGTCCGAGCCCTTGTCGACCGCCCAGATATTGTCGTCCTTGTCGACGCGGACCATGTGGGCGAACGACCAGGCGTAGAGGTTCTTGCCGATCTCGCGCACATAGCGGCCGTTGGGCGCGAACTCGAGGAGCTGCGCGGCCGTGTTCGCGAAGGCCGGGCCATGGCTCGAGCCGCCGCGCTGGAAAACGAAGATGTGGCCCTTCGAGTTGACGGCGACGCCGGAGGCTTCGCCGAGATTCATGTCTTCGGGCAGCTTGAGGAAATCCGGCACCGAGTCGAAGGCGATCGGCGTCACCTCCTGCGCAAGCGCGCCTTGCGCCAACATCGCGACGCCCGCGAGCGCCGCCGCCATCCAACGAGCCATGACGTCCTCCCTACGCATTCTGCCGGCGGTAGCGCCGGCCATTGCCATAAACTACCATGCGGATGTGGACGCATCGCAAGGGGTTGTCATGGCGAACGACGCAAAGGCCGACGAGGTCGAAAAGATCCGTGTTCTGGCGCAATGGCGCGGCCTTGGCCACGCGCTGGCGCTGGCGCCCGCGAGCGTCACCGGTGCGATCGAGCGCGGCCGGCGCATCGGATCGTATCCGGAAAAATTCACGCCTGTGACCGAGCCCGCGACCCGCTTCGCCGCCGACCCTGGGGCCGAGGCATGACCGAGATCGCCTATCTGACGCTCGCCGAGGCGGCGCGGCTCATCCGCACCCGCGAGCTTTCCCCGGTCGATTATACCGAGGCGCTGCTCGCGCGCATCGCGGCGCTCGACCCGGTCTATCACGCCTTCATCGCGGTCACGGCCGACATCGCGCGCGCCGAGGCGAAGGCCGCCGAAGCCGAGATCGCGCGCGGAAACCATCGCGGCGTCATGCACGGCATGCCATACGCGTTGAAGGACATCTTCGATGTCGCCGGGCTGCCGACGACTTGCCATTCCAAGCTGCGCATGAGCCATCGGGCGACGAGCGACGCGAGCGTCGTGCGCCGCCTGCGCGCCGCCGGCGCCGTGCTGCTCGGCAAGCTCGCACTGCACGAGTTTGCCAATGGCGGTCCGACGCTGGAACTGCCCTGGGAGGCCGCGCGCAATCCGTGGAACCCCGAGCTCCATCCGGGGGGTTCGTCGAGCGGCAGCGGCACCGCGACCGCGCTCGGCATGGCGCCTGCCACGCTCGGCACCGACACCGGCGGCTCGGTGCGCAATCCCGCGACCTGCTGTGGCATCATCGGCATGAAGCCGACCTATGGCGCGGTGAGCCGCGCCGGCGTCTTTCCGCTCGCGTTTTCGCTCGACCATGTCGGGCCGATAACCCGTACCGTCGAGGATAATGCGATCCTCTTCCATGCCATCGCGGGCCACGACCCGGCCGATCCGGCGAGCGCGCACCGCTCGCATACGGACTGCCTCAAGGACCTCAAAGCCGGCGTGAAGGGCCTACGCATCGGCGTCATCGCGCATTTCTACGAAGAGGACATGGCCGCGGTCGACGCCGAGCAGGTCGCCGGCATCACGGCCGCGATCGCGCAGCTCAAAGCGCTCGGCGCCGACGTGAAGCCGATCCGGCTGTCGCCGCTATCGCGCTGGATGGATTGCGGCCGCGTCATCCACTACGCGGAGGCCTACGCGATCCACGAGCCCGACCTGCAGGAGCGCCCGCAAGATTTCGCGCCGATCACGCTGCGCCGCCTGCTCGGCGGGGCCTTCATCCCGGCCTCCGAATACGTCAAGGCGCAGCAGCTGCGCACCCTCCTTGTCGAGGAGTACCGCGCGGCGCTCAGCGAGGTCGACGCACTGATCACGCTGTCGAGCTTCGACCTGCCCTGCCGCATCGACGACGACGCCGCGATCGGACGCACCTACGAGCGGCAATGCCGGATGCCGTTCAACGTCGCGGGCGGGCCCGCGGTGTCGGTGCCGACCGGCTTCTCGAAAAGCGGCATCCCGCTCGCCATGCAGATCGCCGGCCGCGCGTTCGACGAGGCGACGGTCTATCGGGTGGCGTGGGCGTACTGCGATGCGGCCGGCTGGACCGAACGGCATCCGGAGGTCGTGCAGGCGAAACAGGCCGCGACAGCGAAATAGGCGTATCACGCCGGGCGCGTCTGCGAACGGCAAGCGATTGCTTCGCGTCGCCCAACGGCCGTCCCGATCGACCCGCGCGCGATGCGCGGGCATGACGACGAGGAGGCTGGATTCCATGCCCACCTACCCGCGCGACCGCTTCGCCTACTCTTCGCCATTCACGCGCCCGCCCCTGCGGCTGCCCAAGGGCCGCATGATCGTGTGGACGGTGGTCAACATCGAGGAATGGGAGATCACCCGTCCGATGGCGCGGGCGCTGTCGCAGCCGCCCATGGGCCAATTCGCAGTGCCCGATTTCCCCAACTGGACCTGGTACGAATACGGCATGCGGGTCGGCGTCTGGCGCCTCATGCGGGCGCTCGCCGGCGCCGGCGTCACGCCGACCATGTCGATCAATGCAAAGGTTTGCGAGACCTATCCGGGGGTCGCGGGCGCCGCGCGCGACGCCGGCTGGGAGTTCATGGCGCATTCCTACGTGCAGATGCCGATCCAGCAGATCGCCGACCAGCGCGCCGTGATGAGTCAGTCGATCGAGATCATCGAACAGTTCACCGGCAAGAAGCCGACCGGCTGGCTCGGCCCGGGCCGCGGCCAGACCTACGAGACACTGGATCACGTGGCCGAATGCGGCTTCGCGTGGTTCGGCGATTGGGTGCTCGACGACCAGCCATTCTGGGCGAAGACCGCGCACGGGCCCGTGCTGTCCATCCCCTACAGCGCCGAGATCAACGACATCACGCTGATGGTCTCACATCACCACGAGTCGGACGTCCTGCTGACGCGCACGCGCGACGCATTCGACCGGCTTTATGCCGAATCCGCCGAGTCGACCCGCATCCTGGCGATCGGCGTGCACCCCTATGTCACAGGCGCCGCGCATCGCATCAAGTATTTCGAGGAGCTCTACGCCTACATGAACCGGCACGACATCGTGCACTGGACGGGCCAGCAGATCTACGACTGGTACGTCGCGCAGGTGCCACGACCGGCATGACGGCCTGAACAAATATGCAATCCGTCCCCTTCGAGGCTCGCGGAGTTACCCTTGGGCGCGCTCGGCGCGACCCGAGGGCTCGCACCTCAGAGTAACGGGTCAAGTCGGCGTCACGCGCCGGCGCGCGAGGCCACCAGCCGCAGCACTGGCGGCGACGAACTTGCGCGGCCGCGCAGCAGGATCGCGAGCGAGACGGCAAGCAGCGCGATTCCACCGACTTGATGCACGATTGAGAGAAACGCCGGGACGCCGAGCACGAGCGTCGCTACGCCCGTGGCGGCTTGCGCGCTGATCAAGCCGAAGCGAAGGGCGGCGCGGGCTGCCGGCCGGCCGCGCCGCAGCGCCGCGCCAAGCTGCCAGACGGCCGCGATCCACAGCACGCTCGACAGGACACGGTGTGCGAGCTGGATGCCATACGGGTTGAAGGTGAGATTGAGCCACCACGGCGCGTAGGACGTAAGCTGCGCGAGCGGCGGCAGAAGGTGGCCGCCGCCATAGCCCGGCCAGGTCGGCCACGCGGCTGCGGCGTTGCACGCTGCAAACAGTGCCCCGAAGCCGAGGTCGATCACGATCAACGCGATCCAGATCCATTCGCCATGGTCGTTTGGCCGTCGGGCACCCGGCCAAGGCCGCAGCGGCACCAGCACCGATGCGAGGAGACCCGCGATCGCGGCGCTTGCGAACGCGACATCGACGGCGTGGCGGTACTGGCCGACGTCGAAGCTCGACATCGTCACGCTCGCGTCAACCGCAAACCCGACCAGCACGCGCACCGGCCACCAGCCAGCCGTGAGGATCGCCAGAGCGAGGAGCCGCGGCAGCGTGAAACGAAAGCGCGGCCACAGGCAGGCGGCGCCGAGCCCGGGCATCGCGGCGGCGGCGAGCGCGAGCAGGCTCGCGCGCCGGAGCCACTCCCACCAATAGATCAGTTTGAACTGCGCCAGCGTCTCGGTGCCGCCGCAGGCCGCAAAAGCTGGGTCCTGCTGGTGGATCGCAAAGGCCTCGGACCAGGCTCGGCCGGACAGTGGCGGCAGCCAATCGACTGGCGGCGGCAGCACGAACAGGCCGGACGCGGTGAAGCGATTCTCGACGCCGAGCACAAAGGCCGCCACGGCGAGCACGGACAGGATGACGAAATAAATCCGCGCCGACGTGACGCTCGTGGTGGGCCCGGCCCGCGCAGGGGCATCGCCATGGAGGACGAGCAGATGTTCGGCGGTAACGGCCATCGGGATCGGACCCGCGGGGAATGGCCGGCAGTGTGAGCGCCTGGCGCGGCCGATTCAAGCGCTAAGCCGGCGATAGCCCGATCACTTCCCTCCGGAGAGGCGCACCATTTTTCGCGGATCGACGACGCGGTCGAAATCCGCCTCATTGACGAAGCCGAGCTTCAGGGCGGCCTCCTTCAGGGTAAGGTCGTGCTCGGCCGCGTGGTGGGCGATCTGCGCCGCCTTCTCGTAGCCGATGACCGGCGACAAGGCGGTCACGAGCATCAGCGAGCGCTCGACGTATTCGGCGATCTTCTTGCAGTTCGGCTTGGTGCCTTCAATCAAGAACTTGCGGAAGTTCGTGCAGCCGTCGGTCATCAGCACGACCGACTGCATGACGTTGTGGATCATCAGCGGCTTGTAGACATTCATCTCGAGGTAGCCGCCGGCCCCGCCAAAACCCACCGCGACATCATTGGCCATCACCTGAACCGCGATCATGGTGAGCGCCTCGCACTGGGTCGGATTGACCTTGCCGGGCATGATCGAGGAGCCCGGCTCGTTCTCCGGGATCGCGAGCTCTGCAAAGCCCGCGCGCGGCCCGCACGCCATCAGGCGGATGTCGTTGGCGATCTTGTAAAGCGATACCGCGAGCGTGCGCAGCGTCGCGGAGAGCTGGACCAGCGCGTCATGCGCGCCCTGCACCGTGAACTTGTTCGGCGCGGTGACGAACGGCAGGCCGGTGAGACGCGCGATCTCGGCGGCCGCTGCCTCGGCAAAACCCGGCGTCGCATTGATGCCGGTGCCGACCGCCGTGCCGCCGAGCGCCAGCCGGTAGACGCCCGGCAGCGCGGCCTCGAGGCGTTCGAGATCGTCCGTCAGCATGCCCGCATAGCCCGACCATTCCTGGCCAAGCGTCAACGGCGTCGCGTCCTGCATGTGCGTGCGGCCGATCTTGATGATGTCGGCCCATTCGGCGGCTTTTGCCGCGATGGCATCGCGCAACGCTGTCACCACCGGCATTATCCGCTGCCGCACGCCGACGGCGGCCGCGATGTACATGGCGGCCGGGAAATTGTCGTTCGACGACTGGGACATGTTGGCATGGTCGTTGGGATGCACGGGCGTCTTGCTGCCGAGCGCGGTGCCCGCGAGTTGGCAGCAGCGGTTGGAGATCACCTCATTGACGTTCATATTGAACTGAGTGCCGCTGCCGGTCATCCACACATGCAGCGGGAACATGTCATGGTGTTGGCCGGCGAGGATTTCGTCGCAGGTCTCGACGATCAGCTTGTAGCGCTGATCGTCGAGACGTTTGTCGGCATGGTTCGCAATGGCGG
>DASXCK010000111.1:0-15310 GCA_036491235.1 Xanthobacteraceae bacterium
GTTGACCTTGTCGTTGACGATCAGCTCCTGCGCGAGCCGCTTGGTGGTGTCGGGAACCGCAGCGTCGTCCTTGAGGACGATCTCGACCTTACGGCCCGCGACCGTGTCGCCGTTCTGCGCCATGTAGAGCTTGACGGCCGCAAGCGTCTGCCGCCCGGTCGACTGTTGCTGGCCCGTCATCGGCAGGATGAGGCCGATCTTGACCGGATCGGCCGCGAAGGCGCGCGTGCCGGCGAGCCCGCTCGCGGCGACGGCCGCCGCCGTGGTGGTGAGAAATTGCCTGCGATGCATGAGAATTCCCTCCGAGGTGCTTTCTTGTTTTCCGGGCCAGCCCTGGAAATCCGCGATAGTTGGGCGTCCAACTATACCGTAGCTGACATTCTAGACCACGGCCGAAAAAGGGCGGCCGTCGCAGATGCCGCCTTTTGTCGCTGGCCGCCGGCCTTTGGCTGCCCCTTCGCCTAGCCTCCCTGCCCGCGCTCAGGCATGCGCCTTGCGTTGCGGGTCGATGATCTTCTCCAGCTTGCCGAGCACGTGCATGCACGGCAGGACCTGCACGAGACTGCCGTTCGGCTCGCGCTTCTCCTTGATGGCGGCGATGAACTCGCGGTCCTCGAGTTCGATGCCGTCCATCGAGACGTCGACCTTGGAGACGTCGATCTTGTTGTCCTTGCCGTCCGAGAGGTCGTCGTAGAACGCCTTGTAGGTGCCGGTGTCGCCGATATAGCGGAAGAACGAGCCGAGCGGCCCGTCGTTGTTGAACGACAGCGACAGCGTGAGGATCGCGCCGGACGGAACCTTGGCGACGATGCCCATGTCCATCGCGATGCCGAGTTCGCGATGGATCGGACCCTGCACCGCATAGCAGTCCGAGATGGTCTCGCCGCACTGGTACTGGAAGAGATCGATCGTATGCGCGGCGTGGTGCCAGAGCAGATGGTCGGTCCAGCTGCGCGCATTGCCCGCCGCGTTGATGTTCTTGCGGCGGAAGAAGTAGGTCTGCACGTCCATCTGCTGGATCTTGAGTTCACCCTTCTCGATCTTCTTGTGGACGTACTGGTGGCTCGGATTGAAGCGGCGCACGTGGCCGCCCATCGCCGTGACGCCGGTCTCCTTGGCGATCTTCACCAGGCTCTCGGCATCCTCGACGCTGTCGGTGACGGGAATCTCCACCAGCACGTGCTTGCCGGCACGCATCACCTGCTCGCCCTGGCGGAAGTGCATCTTGGTCGGCGTGGTGAGGATCACGGCGTCGGCGCGCTTGATGCCTTCCGACAGTTCGCCCGTGTAGTGCGGGATGCCGTATTTCTTCGCCACCTGCGCGGTCGAGTCCTGATTGCCGCCCACGAGCGAGGTCACTTCCACGCCCGGAATACGCTTCAACGCATCGAGATGTTTCTGGCCGAAGGCACCCTGCCCGGCAACGCAAATTTTCATCACTTGCTCCTGCGAACGTCACGCTTGCTGCGCGCCGCGGCGCGCCTGGTCTTGGATTTGGTCTTAGAGGCGCCTTTGGATTTCGCCCCACCCTTCTTGCGGTTTTCCAGGATGATGTGGCCGACCGCGGTGTTCGAGGCGGGCACCGTGTAGAAGCGGTAGACCTCGTCGACCTTCTCGTCGAGGGCGCCGCGCATGATCAGCCACATCACCATCTCGATGCCCTCGGCGCCGGCCTCGCGCATGTACTCGAGGTGCGGGATGCGGGTGAGCTTCTTCGGGTCCTTGGTGAGATTGTCGAGGAACGCGGTGTCGAACTTCTTGTTGATCAGGCCGGCGCGCGGGCCGGAGATCTGGTGCGACATGCCGCCGGTGCCGAACACCACGACGCGCAGGTCTTCCGGGTAGGACTCGATCGCTTTGCGGATGGCGCGGCCGAGCATGTAACATCGATGCCCGGTCGGCGGCGGATAGAGCACGACGTTCACGGCGAGCGGGATCACCGGGCAGGGCCACTCGTTCGGCGAGCCGAACAGCAAGTTCATCGGCACCGTGAGCCCGTGATCGACCTCCATCTTGTTGACGATGGTGAGGTCGAACTCGTCGAGGATGACCGACTGGGCGATATGCGAGGCAAGCGCCGGGTGGCCCTTCACGACCGGCACGGGCCGCGGGCCCCAGCCCTCGTCGGCGGGCGGGAATTCGGCGGCGCAGCCGAGCGCGAAAGTCGGCACCAGCTCGACCGAAAACGCGGAGGCATGATCGTTGAAGACGACGATCGCGACATCCGGCTTGGTCTTCGCCATCCATTCCTTGGATTTCTCGAAGCCCGAGAACACCCGCTTCCAGTACGGCTCCTCGGTCTGCTTGTTGTCGATCGCCGCGCCGATCGCCGGCACGTGCGATGAGGCCACTCCTGCGATGATTCTAGCCACGGTTGGGACCTCTGCTTAGCGCTTCGCTTTGGATTTCGACTTCGCCGACTTGGCCGATTTGGCCTTGGCGGATTTGCCGGCCTTGGCCTTCACCTTCGGCTTGGCTTTGGCCTTCGCGGCTTGCGGCTTGCCCTGCTCGCCGAGCACGCTGCCGACCGCGCCCTGGCCCGTCCGGCTGCGGTTGCCGTCGACCGAGCGACCGCCGTCGATCATCATCTTGGCATAGTCATCCTGGGTCGAGCCCGTCATGGTCGCGGCGAGATGGCGGAACGAGTGGCCGTCGGTCGCGCCGAGCTTGGCCGTGAAGTAGATATTGCCGCCGAGCTCGAGCATGCGGTTGTAGTCGCGCTTGAGCACGGCCTCGGTCTGCGCCGGCGTCAGGTTGAACTTCTTGAGATATTCCGCCTCGTCCGCCTTGAACGCCTTGCGGTTCGCGTCCTTCATCAGCGACATGCAGAACATGTTGATGCCATAGCCCTCGCGCGAGCGCTCGGCATCAAAGACGAAGGTGCCCGGAATGTCGTCGTAGTCGTGCTGCTCGCGTGCCATTCGGCTTCTCCGTTTCCTCCGTCGAGGTCTTACACCTATATCACAACGTCCCATGCGTACGATGGGTTGAGCGCAGCGAAACCAATCACTTCGAGCCGTCACGTCCAAGGATGGGTTTCGCTGCGCTCAACCCATCCTACGAACCTTCAACTCCAATAAAGCCGCATCGGATTGTCCACGAGCAAATTCTGCTGCAGCGCCGCGGTCGGCGCGATCTTCGGGATCATGTCGACCAGGATGCCGTCGTCCGGCGCCTCCTTCGGCATATTGGGATGCGGCCAGTCGGTACCCCACAGCACGCGGTCGGGGAACCGCTCGACGATCGCACGCGCGAACGGCGCCACGTCGTCGTAGGGCGGCCCTTGCACCGTGAACCGCTCCGGGCAGGTGACCTTGTTGATCCAGCTCTTGTTGGCGTCGATTGCCTTGAGCCAGTTCTGGAAGTGCTTGCCGTCGACGCCCTCGCGCACGTTCGGGCAGGCCATGTGGTCGAACACCAGGGTAGTCGGCAGCGACTTGAGGAACGGGCCCATCTCGTCGAGGTCGGCGTGCTCGAAATAGATCACGATGTGCCAACCGAGGTCGGCAATACGCTTGGCGATGCGCAGCATCACGTCGCGCGGGGTCGAATCGACCAGTCGCTTGATGAAGTTGAAGCGCACACCGCGCACGCCGGCGCGGTCGAGCTCCTTGAGCTGCGCATCGGAAAAGCCCTCGTCGACGAAGGCGACGCCCCGCGCCCGGTCGTTGGAATTGACCAGCGCATCGACCAGCGCGCGGTTGTCGGTATCGTGGCAGGTCGCCTGCACGATGACGTTCTTGTCGAGGCCGAGGAAGTCGCGCAGCGCGAACAGCTTCTCCTTCGGAGCGTCGCACGGCGTGTACTTGCGCTTCGGCGCGAACGGAAACGCCGCCTCCGGCCCGAACACGTGGCAGTGCGCGCAGACCGCGCCCGCTGGCGCCTTGTACTTGGGCTTCGACGGATTAGGATGAAACGGGATGTAGCCTGGGCTCATCGGCACGGGAGAAACTCCAGTCACTCTGCTTTTCGGTCCCCTCCCCTGTCCGCCGAGGCCCAAGGGCGAAGGCGGATGCGGGGGAGGGAGCGCAGGCGCCTACCTAGACCCGCTCCAACATGGACGAAAGACCTCCCGCCGCTCGCAAGCAAATGGGATTTTCTCATGGATTGATGAATTTGATGCATATATCCTCCACCCATGCGCATCGACTTCCTCGGCCTGCAGGCGTTTCTCAGCATCGCGCAGCGCGGCAGCTTCCAGCGCGCCGCCGCACACCTCAACTTGTCGCAGACCGCGATCAGCCATCGCATGCGCAAACTCGAGGAGGAGCTCGGCATCAAGCTCTTTGCGCGCACGACCCGCGAGGTCACGCTCACGCGCGCCGGCATCGACTTTTTGCCGAAGGCGCAGAAGGCAATCGAGGAGCTCGAGCAGTCCTTCGACGAGCTCAAGCAGCAGGGCGCCAAGCGCCGCGACCGCCTCGACATCGCGTGCCTGCCCGCCTTCGCGGTGCACTATCTGCCGCCGATCCTGAGCCGGTTCCGCAAGACGTATCCCGGTGTCGACGTGCGCATCTTCGAGACGCCGTCCGCCGCGATCGCCGAGCTCGTCGAAACGGGCGAGGTCGAGTTCGGCCTGAGCATGATCGCGACGACCAACCGATGGGATCTCGACGTCGAGGCAATCGGCGAGGCGCCGCTGGCGCTCGCCTGCCCGGCGAGCCACCCGCTGGCGAAGAAGCGTTCGGTGTCCTGGAAGGAGCTGCGCGACACGCCCCTGATCCGCGTCGGCACCAAGACCGCCATCCGCTCGATCATCGACGACACGATGAACGCGGCGCACCTGGCCGCGAACTGGCGATACGAGGTTCAGCATGTCGAGACGGCCGTGCATCTCGTCGAGGCCGGCCTCGGCCTTGCGGTCGCGCTGAACTTCGACGTCGCGCTCCATCGCGGCCGCGGCCTCGTCGCAGTGCCGCTGCGGTCGCCGAAGGTGATGTGCGCTTATGGCCTGGTGACGCGCCGTGGCATGCCGCTGTCGTCGGCGGCGAGTGCGGTGCGTGATTTGTTGATCGAGGAGTTGAGTGTGAAGGCGGCGTAGCACGGACGGATTCGCGTCGGTCTCCTCCCCGGCTTGCGGGGAAGGAGGGCAGGCGCAGCCCTACACCCGCTCGATCGCAAGCGAAACTCCTTGCCCGACCCCGACGCACATCGTCGCCAGCGCCCGTTTGCCGCCGCGCTTTTCCAGCGCATGCAGCGCGGTCAGCGCGAGGCGCGCGCCCGACATGCCGAGCGGATGGCCGAGCGCGATCGCGCCGCCGTGCGGGTTGACGTGCTCGGCGTCGTCGGGGACGCCGAGCTGGCGCAGGCAGGCGAGCGCCTGCGAGGCAAATGCCTCGTTCAATTCGATTACGTCGAAATCGCCGATCTTCAGCCCCAGCCGCTCCATCAGCTTGCGTGTCGACGGCACTGGACCGATGCCCATGATGCGCGGCGGCACCGCGGCCGACGCCATGCCGAGCACGCGCGCGCGGGCGTTGAGGCCATGGCGCTTCACGGCATCCTCGCTCGCAATGATCAGCGCGGCAGCGCCGTCGTTGACGCCCGATGCATTGCCGGCCGTCAGCGTGCCGGGCGAGCGCACGAACGTCTTGAGCTTGGCGAGCTGCTCGGGCGTCGTCTGCGGGCGTGGATGCTCGTCCGCATCGACCACGACCGGGCCCGCCTTGCCGCCCGGCGCCTCGACCGGCACGATCTCCTCGGCAAAGAATCCCGCCGTGATCGCCTGGCCGGCACGCTGCTGCGAGCGCAGCGCGAACGCGTCCTGGTCCTTGCGGGTCACCTGGAAATCTTCCGCGACGTTTTCGCCGGTCTCCGGCATCGAGTCGACGCCGTATTGCTGCTTCAACAACGGATTGACGAAGCGCCAGCCGATCGTCGTGTCGAACACCTCGTTGCTGCGCTGGAAGGCTTCCGCCGCCTTGCCCATCACGAAAGGCGCGCGCGTCATCGATTCGACGCCGCCGGCGATGACGAAGTCCACCTCGCCGGCGCGGATGGCGCGCGCTGCGTCGCCGACCGCGTTGAGGCCGGACGCGCACAGCCGGTTCACGGTGACGCCGGGTATCAAGTCCGGCAGCCCGGCGAGCAGCGTCGCCATGCGCGCGACATTGCGGTTGTCCTCGCCGGCCTGGTTGGCGCAGCCGAGCACGACCTCGTCGAGTGCCGCCCAGTCGGCCTTGGCGTTGCGCCTGGTCAGCGCGCGGATTGGCACCGCGGCGAGATCGTCGGTGCGCACTCTCGACAACCCGCCGCCGTAGCGGCCGATCGGCGTGCGGGCGGTGTCGCAAATGAAAGCCTCGCGCATGATCTCTTCTCCTCCAACCTACCACCGTCACCTTGAGGCGCCCGACGAAGCAGGGCATCGAAGGGCGACGGCCACCTAACGGGCGCCTTGCGCACGGTTGCGCCGCCGTGGCCGATCATCCTTCGAGGCTCGCTTCGCGAGCACGTCAGAATGACGGGCTTGAGTCAATTACGCCTGGTCACCGTGCGCCACTTTAGTGCGCGCGTGGATCGCGCGCAGCGCCTCGAGCTCGGCGACGGTCGGCGCCGGCGTTTCGGTGACCTTGTCGGCGTAGCGCACCTTCCAGCCCGTATTGCCGTCGATCTGCTGGCGAGTGACGCCAGGGTGGATCGACACCACCGTCATTTCCTTGGTCGCGGCATCGGGCTCGAAAATGCAGAGATCGGTGATCAGCCGGGTCGGGCCCCTGGTCTTGACGCCGAGGCGGGCGCGGTGATCGCCGCCCTCGCCGTGACCGAGCGAGGTGAAGAAATCGATCTTCTCGACGAAGCCCCGCTTCGACTGCTTCATGATGATGAAGATCTCGCCGCACGAGGTCGCGATCTCGGGCGCTCCGCCGCCGCCCGGCAGCCGCGTCTTCGGTTTGTGATAATCGCCGACCACCGTGGTGTTGAGGTTGGCGAACTTGTCGATCTGGGCGCCGCCGAGGAAGCCGACCGTGATGCGTCCGCCCTGCAGCCAGTAACGAAACATCTCGGGGACCGAGACCGTCGTGAGCGCCGTGTCGCACAGCTCGCCGTCGCCGATCGACAGCGGCAGGATCGACGGCTTGGTGGCGAGCGTGCCGGATTCGTAGATCAGCGTGATGTCCGGCGCGCGGGTCAGCCGCGCGAGATTGCAGGCCGCGGACGGCGCGCCGATCCCGACGAAGCACACGTCGGTGTTGCGCAGCCCGCGCGAGGCCGCGATGGTCATCATCTCGGAAGAGGTGTGGGTCTCGGTCATTGTCGTATCCGTCATCGATTCTTGCCCACGGCACAGCGCTCGCGCTCCCTCCCCCCTTGTGGAGGAGGGCTGGGGTGGGGAGTCGTAGTGAGTGGTCGAAGCCCACTCCGCACGACCGCTACCCCCACCCCCAACCTCGCCTCACAAGGAAGAGGGGAGCAGGCTGAGGTCGTCGCGCGATCGTGCTTCGATCTCACGTCAGCAACCTCAATGTCCCGCGAGCCGCGTGCGCTCGGCCGCGAAAGCCTCCGGCCCCTTCTCCAGCACGTTGGCCTTCATCCAGGCCAAGAAGCCGTCGCGGTCGCGCGAGATCGTGTCCCATTTCTTGTAATAGGCGTTGTCGCGCTTGTAGTAGCCCTGAGCATAGGACGGATGCGCGCCGCCAGGCACGCACACAATCGCGCTCACGGTCCAGGACGGCAGGATCACGGCATTGAGATTGCGCGGGCCGAAGTCGTCGACGATCTCCTCGACGGTTGCGATCGCGCGCTTGGCCGCCAGCACGGCCTGCTTCTGAACGCCGACGATGCCTTCGAGCAGCACGTTGCCGGCGCGGTCGGCGCGCAGCGCATGGATGACGGCGACATCGGGGCGGATCGCCGGCACGGTCGCGAGCGTCTCGCCCGTGTACGGACAGGTGACGCTCTTGATTGTCGGATTCACCTTGGGCAGATCGGCGCCGATATAGCCACGGAACACCGCGAATGGCAGCCCGGCGGCCCCGGCCTCATAGGCATTCGCCATCGCGGAGTGGGAATGCTCGATGTAGGCGAGCGGATTGGGCCAAGCGTGCTCGATCGCGTCGCGCATGCGATGCAGCGAGCCGACGCCAGGGTTGCCGCACCAGGAGAACACCGCCTGCTCGGCGCAGCCCATGCCGATGAGCTGATCGTAGATCAGGTCCGGCGTCATGCGGATCAATGAGAGCCGCTTGCGGCGCTGGCGGATGACCTCGTGGCCCGCGGCATGCGGGATAAGATGGGTGAAGCCTTCCATCGCAATGGCGTCGCCGTCGCGGATGTTCTCCTCGACGGCGGCGGCGAGCGACATGAATTGCGCCATGGGAAGTGCCCGATATTTCGAAATCGACGTGCGGGGCGATTTTTACGGGGCCGCCGACGCAGGGTCAAATTGCCCTCACCAACCTCATGCCCGGCCTTGTGCCGGGCATCGACGTCTCCCTTCCTTGCGGCGAAGACGCCGATGGCCGGGACAAGCCCGGCCATGACGTGTGGTTCCTGGTTACGGCGGCAGGGTCACCCCGGCGGTGCGGATGATGTCGCCCCACTGCGTGGCCTCGCGCGCGATGAAGCGCGTGAAATCGTCGGGCGTTCCCGGCTTGAGGAAGCCGCCTTGCGCGACGATGCGTGGGCCGACGCTCGGATCGGCGATGGCGGCGCGGGCGAGCTTGTTGGCGCTGGCGACGATCCCAGCCGGTGTCTGCACCGGCGCGATCAGGCCGAACCACTGCTCGGAGACGTAGTCCTTCAAGCCTGCCTCGATCATGGTGGGCACGTTGGCGGCGACCGGCAGCCGCTCCGCGCCGGTGGTCGCGAGCAGCTTGAGCTGGCCCGACCGCACATAGGCCATGGCGGTCGGCGCCGCGGTAAACAGGAGCTGGATGTGCCCGGCGACGACGTCCTGCAAGGCCGAGGCGGCGCCACGATAGGCGACGTGCTGGATCTCGATCTTCGCCATCGACTTGAACAGCTCGCCCTGCAAATGCGGGCCGGTGCCGACGCCGCCCGAGCCGAAGTTGAGCTTGCCGGGATTCTTCTTGGCATAATCGATGAGCTCGCCGACCGTGTTTGCCGGCACGCTCGGATGGATCACCAGGACCGAGGGGAACGTGGCGACGAGGCAGACTGGCGCGATCATCTCCGGCGTGACCGCGGATTTCGCCATGAGCGCCGGCATGATCGCGATCGTCGTGTCGGTCATCCCGAGCGTGTAACCGTCCGGCGCCGCGGCCGCGACCTCGCGCAGCCCCACCATGCCGGATGCGCCGGTGCGGTTCTCGACCACGAAGGCCTGGTTCGATAGGGCGCCCATCCGCTCGGCAACCAGCCGTGCGACGAAGTCGGTCGTCCCTCCCGCCGAAAACGGCACGATCAGACGCACGTTGCGGTCCGGATAGGCGTCGGCGCGGGCCGCCCGAAGCGACACGAGCATGCCGGCCGAAATTCCGGCGGAGAGGAAAACGCGACGATCGATCATCAAAGCGACCTCCGGCGACACCCACGCCGCGAAGCTTTGCCTGCCCTACGTCACACTTCAAGAGGCTACGTCGAGCGGCGATAGCCCGGGCGCAGAGCCGAACTTGCCGCGAGCAAAACATGCTCTAAGGTGGGCGGCTCGACAGGACATCCTCGATGCCGGCCGCCGCCTCGCCATCGTTTCCCGCCCTGCCATCCTCGCTGCGCGCCGAGCGGCAGGGCGCGATCGCGGTCCTGCGCCTCGCGCGTCCGGAAAAGCGCAACGCGCTCGACGACGCCATGGTGCTCGGCATCGAGGCGTTCTTCGACGGCCTGCCCGACGGCGTGAAGGCGGTGGTGCTGGCAGGCGAGGGCGAGCATTTCTCCGCCGGCCTCGACCTCGGCGAATTGACGCGGCGCGACATCGCGGCGAGCATCGCCCATTCGCAGATGTGGCATCGCGCCTTCGATGCGATCGAGTTCGGCCGCGTGCCGGTCGTTTGCGTACTGCACGGCGCCGTGGTTGGCGGCGGACTCGAGCTCGCGGCCGCGACGCATATCCGCGTCGCCGAGCGCAGCGCCTATTACGCGCTGCCGGAGGGCAGCCGCGGCATCTATGTGGGCGGCGGCGCCTCGGTGCGGCTGCCCCGCCTGATCGGCACCGCGCGCATGATGGACATGATGCTCACCGGCCGCACCCACGACGCCGAGGAGGGCCACGCGATCGGCATCTCGCAATACGTCGTCGCGCCCGGCTCCGGCCTGCCCAAGGCGATCGAGCTCGCACGCCGGATCGCCGACAACGAGCCGATGACCAACTTCGCCGTGATGCACGTGCTGCCGCGCATCGCCGAGCAGGACCCGGCCAGCGGTTACGTGATGGAGTCGCTGATGGCCGCGATCGCGGCGGGCGACCCGCAGGCACAGCAGCGGCTGCAGGACTTTTTGCAAAAGCGTGCGCCGAAGACGCTGCACGGACGACGGAGGTCGCCATGAACCCGCAAGGACATGCCGCACTGATCACCGGCGGCGGCTCCGGCCTCGGCGCCGCGACCGCCGAGAAGCTCGCGGCGCGCGGCGCCAAAGTGGCGCTGATCGACGTCAACCTCGGGGCCGCGGAGGCGGTGGCCGCAAAGATCGGCGGCCTCGCGATCGCGTGCGACGTGACCGACGACAAGGCGATGACGGCCGCGATCGGCGAGGCGAGCGCCGCGCACGGGCCGGCGCGCATCCTGGTCAACTGCGCCGGCGTCGGCCCGGCGAAGCGCATCGTCGGCCGCGACGGCCCGATGCCGCTCGCCGACTTCGAGCGCGTCATCAGGATCAATCTCATCGGCACCTTCAACGCCATGCGGCTCGCGGCCGCCTACATGCAGGGCCTCTCGCTCCTGGAGGACGGCGAGCGGGGCGTCATCATCTCGACCGCGTCGGTCGCTGCCTACGAGGGCCAGGTCGGCCAGGCCGCCTACGCGGCGTCGAAGGGCGGCGTGGTCGCGCTCACCTTGCCGGCGGCGCGCGAGCTCGCGCAGTTCGGGGTCCGCGTCAACGCGATCGCGCCCGGCATCTTCTCGACCCCGATGCTCGCCGCCCTACCGGAGGAGACGCAAAAGAGCCTCGCGGTGTCGGTGCCGTTTCCAAAATTGCTCGGACGGCCCGAGCAATACGCCGACCTCGCGCTGCACATCGTCGAGAACCGTTATCTCAACGGCGAGACCATCCGTCTCGACGGCGCGCTGCGCATGGCGCCGCGCTGATCACGGAATCGTCATGCCCGGCCTTGTGCCGGGCATCCACGTCTTTGCCACACGCGAAGACGTGGATGGCCGGGACAAGCCCGGCCATGACGGGAGGGAGAAAATCATCAATGTTCACCAATCGCCGCGACGTGCGGATCGTGTGGGGCGACTGCGATCCGGCCGGCATCGTCTATTACCCACGCTATTTCGAGATGTTCGACACGTCGACCACGGCGCTGTTCGAGCGCGCGCTCGGCATGACCAAGTTCCAGTTCATCAGGGCCTACGACTCGGTCGGCTACCCGATGGTCGACACGCGCGCTCGGTTCATCCTGCCGACGCGTTACGGCGACGACGTGGTGATCGAGACGACGATCACCGAGATCAAGCGCTCGAGCTTCTCGATGACGCATCGGATCCTCAAGGACGGAGAGCTCGCGGTCGAGGGCTTCGAGACCCGTGTCTGGGTCTCGCGCGATCCGGCGGACCCGGACAAGATCAAGGCGAAGCCGCTGCCGGAAGAGATCGTCGCGAAGTTGAAAGGATCGTAGGGTGGGCAACGCACGAACGCATTAACGTAAACCGCGCGATCCCTCATTGGCACAGGCGGAACGCACGCCGCCGACGCGGTGTCCGGTCTTGCATCGTGGACGCAATTATGCCGGCATCAGATCGCTGTTTGCGTTTCAGAACGGGACGACTCGTCTGGCATCGGCATTGCACTGAACCGGGCAGCACATAGCCCGACGGAAGCGCAACCATGTCCCATGCTTTGCTTAACGCCATCCAGCGGACCGCGGCCAGCCTCGCGATCATCGCGGCGGTCGCGGCGTCTTCCGCCTCGCCCGCGCAGGCGGAGAACACCATCATCACCTCCGACTGCCTGCACAACTTCGGATACGACTATGGCTTCGGCTACGGCCGATCCTACAACGGCAGCTACGAGCGAGGATACTTCGGCGGTAACGCCAATGGATACGGCGGCGGATCGAGCAGCGGCTACAGCAACGGCGGCTGCGTCGAGATCCGGCGCGAGCTCACCAATCCCTACGTCATCCACGTCCCGCAGCCTCAGGGCGATAGGGAAGTCGCCGACACCGACGCGCACGAGCGGAAGTGGCGCGAGCGCTGCCACCCGGTCATTCGCGAGGACCGCTACGGCGTGCAGCGCTATCACTACGCGGCGCCCGGCTGCGAGTACGGCCGCTACGAGTGAGGCGGCGCGCTCGCCGCCAGCCCACTGTCCCGACGCGGCTGCGATCGCGGGGCGGTTAACCTCAGCGAGCGCAGGCCCGTCCGGTCCAGGTAATGCCCGATAAGACCTTTTGGGCCGTCGGCGACATGAGGTCGCTCGGACGGAGGTAGCCATCGGCGTAAAAGCCGCGCACCAGTCCGTCGATCTGCTGGTCGACCGGCGTCGACCATTCCGCCTCGTTCTCGGCCTGCGCCTGCGAGTTCTGGATCGCATTGACGCTAAGCGCCGCATCTCGGCTCCGATAGTATTGGCTCACCATACCAACGAGTTGGGCGTGCCCTGGACTCACGCACATCGACGGATTGGGACTGCGCAGCGCCTCCAGCGCGACGTTGCGGGAGGAGTCGCGCACCACCCGTGCGGTCTCCGCGCGCGTCGGCGGCACGTAATGCCCGAACGGCCGTGACCGCGGACGATCGTCGATGTAATGCGTCGGCGCCACGCGGGTGTGCTCGAAGAAACCGCTGCGCGACTCCGTGCACCAATATCGGCCCTGCCGGATGAATCCCGACCCGGACAGCCACACGATCACCGGGCCAAGGTTGTCCGGATAGTCCTGGATGCCGACCGCGACCAGGTGGACGTCGCGGATGGCCTGCTTCACGCGAAGGTCCGCCGACGTGTCGAATGCCTTGACGGCTTGCGCGACACGCGGATCATTGACGGCGCAGGCCGGATATTTCGCGCAGCCGCTCAGGGTCAGGAAACCACGCACATAGGCGGTGGCCGCCGCGATGTAGCGTTCTTTGAGGTCATTATCGCAGTGTGACTGCGCGAACGCCGTCGCGGCGGCGAGGCCGCGGCGAACAAACAGACCGTCAGCACTACGAAGCGGGAATCGGGCATCACCTCGCCCACGGCCAATTGGAGATGGCCGCGGAAGCTAGAGTGCAGGCGTTAATATCGTCCTACAACTGGAGCGCGCATTTCGGCGCCCTGAGGTTGCGTCCTCGGCGACCGCGCCGCGATGCTTAACCGAGCATTGCCGGTGTCGCAGCCCGCGTCACCCCACTTCGGCAATGATCCGCTTGAGCACCCGCACGAACCCCTTTTGCTCCCTCGCACCGACGACGCGGTCGAGCTTCCTTTCGTGCTCGCGCGCGCAGCGCGTGAGCTCGGCGAGGAGACGACGGCCAGCAGGCGTGAGGGAGAGGCGATAGGCGCGCTGGTCGGCGCGGGTGCGGCGGCGGACGACGAGGCCGCGCCGTTCGAGATCGTTGAGCACCGGTGTGAGGCTCGACTTGTCGCGGCCGTTGGCGCGGCTCAACGCGGTCTGGCTGATGCCCGGGTTGCGGCCGATCAGCATCAGCGTCGCGAAGCGGCCCGGCCGCGTGCCGATCTCCTTGGCAAGCCGCGAGAACGCCTGGAACGCCGCCGCCTGCGCCATCCGCAGGTTGAAGCCGACCCAATCGGCGAGCGGACCGTAGTCGATCGCATCCCCGCGACCGTTCGGCTTTGCGTCTTTGCGAACCTTGCCCTGCACCATCGCGCCCCGCCTGCCGCATGCCAAGCGTTTCCGATCACCGTCGCGATCGGCCGCCGATTAGTTTTATATCCAACGGATTTCTTTACTTCCGCCGCGAGTTGAGTCTGAATTGCGAAAAATCCGCCGTCAACCGAGGAACGCGCCGGGCGGCTGCTCTCGGCCGGCATCAAGGGAGGAGTCGATGCAATCGCAATGGCTGCGCGGCATGCTGATCGCTGCCGCAACCGGACTTGCGCTCGCGGCACCTGCCGCGCTCGCCCAGGACAAGACATTCGACCTGAAAATCTCCCACTGGGTGCCGCCGTCGCATCCGCTGCAGAAGGCGCTGGAGGACTGGGGCAACTCGGTGCAGCAGGATTCGCACGGCACCATCCGGTACAAGATCTTTCCCGCGCAGCAGCTCGGCAAGGCGTTCGACCACTACGACATGGCGCGCGACGGCATCGCGGATCTCACCTATGTGAACCCCGGCTACCAGCCCGGCCGCTTCCCGATCATCGGCGCGGGTGAGCTGCCGTTCCTGTTCGCGGACGCCAAGGGCGGCACGCAGGCGATCGACGCCTGGTACCGCAAATACGCCGCGCAGGAGATGAAGGACGTCAAGTTCTGCCTCGCCTTCCTGCACGATCCCGGCACGTTCCACTCGCGCAGCAAGAAGATCATGGTGCCGGCCGACATCAAAGGCATGAAAATCCGTCCGGCCCACGCCACCATGGCGACATTCGTGACCATGCTGGGCGGCACCAACGTCAACGCGGCCGCACCGGAGGTGCGCGACGTGATCGATCGCGGCGTCGCCGAGGCCGTGACCTTCCCGTGGGGCTCGATCCCGCTGTTCGGCATCGACAAGGTCACCAAGTATCACGCCGACTATCCGTTCTACGTCACGACGTTCGTGCTGGTGTTCAACAAGGCGAAGTACGACGCGATGTCGGCGGCGCAGAAGAAGGTGATCGACGATCACTGCACCAACGAGTGGGCGCTGCGCATCGCGGCGCCGTGGGCGGACTTCGAGCACGGCGGCATCGCCAAGATCAAGGCCGAGCCAGGGCACGAGGTCTATGCGCTCACGCCCGAGCAGATCGCGGCATGGAAGAAGGCGGCCGAGCCGCTGCACCAGACCTGGGCCGACAACGTGCGCAAGGTCGGCGGCAATCCGGATGCGATCATGGGCGAGCTGCGCGGCGAGATCGACAAATTTCACGCGGCCGCGCGGTAGGCTCGTAGCCCGGATGGAGGCGCAAGGCGCCGTAATCCGGGGACACCCTCGCGGCGGCGACTCTTTCCCCGCATTACGCTTCGCTCCATGCGGGCTACGCGCAAATGACTGAGGCCATGAGCAATCCGAACCCCACACCCGCCATGCCGCCGCCCGGCCGCGCGCGG
>DASXCK010000112.1:0-5131 GCA_036491235.1 Xanthobacteraceae bacterium
AGCGTGTCGACGATCGCCTGCGGGGCCGTGTCCTGCAGCATCACTTCGCTGATGCCCATCTGCTTGAGCGCGGTCACGTCCTCGTCCGGCATCACGCCGCCCGCGACCACGATCATGTCGTCGGCGCCCTCGCGCTTGAGCCTGTCCATGATCTTTGGAAACACCGTCATCTGCACGCCGGAGAGCAGGCTCACGCCGAGCACGTCGACGTCTTCCTGGATAGCTGCGGTGACGACCTCGTCGGGCGTGCGGTGCAGCCCGGTGTAGATCACGTCCATGCCGGCATCGCGCAGCGCGCGGGCGACCACCTTGACGCCGCGGTCGTGCCCGTCGAGGCCGACTTTGGCGAGCAGCACGCGGATGGGGGCGCTCATCGTTTCATCCCTACTGATTCACGCTGACTTCGCGCTGGACTTTTATTGCATACCGTATACCGTATTCGAGAAATTGTCGTCAACGCCCGCTGAGCCACAGAGCCATCCATGGAGTCGCTCGCGAACCCGAAGACCCTGGTCGAGCAGGCCTATGGCGTCATCCTCGATGCGATCTGCGCCGGCACGCTCAAGCCCGGCGAGCGGCTCACCCAGGACAGCGTCGCGAAGCGACTCAACGTCTCGCGCCAACCCGTCAACAACGCGCTGCTCGTGCTCAAGGCGCAGGGCTTCGTGCGCGATGCCGGCCGGCGCGGGCTCGCGGTGGCGCCGCTCGATCCGAAACTGTTCGAGTCGATCTATCAATTCCGCTCGGCGATCGAGCCGCTCGCCGTCAAGCTCGCGACGTCGCGCCTCAATGCCGAGGCGACGCGGCGCGGCCGCGCGCTGCTCGCGCAGGGACGCGCCGCCGCGCAGGCGGGCGACGACAAGCTCCTGGTGCAGGCCGATATGGACTTCCACTCGTTCATCTACGAGCTGTCCGACAACGCGATGATCCTGCAGACCATGCGGCTGAACTGGCAGCATTTGCGCCGCGCCATGGGCGAGGTGCTGCGCATCTCGCTGTTGTCGCGCCGGGTGTGGCGCGAGCACGAGGCGATCTTCGCCGCCATGGCGCGCGGCGACGCCGAAGGCGCCGCCCGGCTGATCCACGACCACGTCGTGCTCGCCTATCGCAATGTGAGCTCGGCGATGCCTGACGCTGCCGCGGTGGCGTCGACCGCCTGGGCGGAATGACTCACATTCCTCATGGCCGGGCTTGTCCGGGCATCCACGTCTTGCTTCGGGCCAAGACGTGGATGCCCGCCATTCGCCGGGCATGACGTCGTGAATTGATGGACCGAGGTCGACCTACCCGATCCGCTTGAGCGCCTTCGTATAGTGCTTCCACCGCCCCACGTAGACGTCGACGCCGTGCGCGATCCGCGCGATCGCCTTCTCGTCGAGGGTGCGCACCGCCTTCGCGGGGCTGCCGACGATCAGCGAGTTGTCCGGGAAGCTCTTGCCTTCCGTGATGAGCGCGCCGGCACCGACCACGCAGTTGTTGCCGACCTTCGAGCCGTTCATCAGGACCGCGTTCATGCCGATCAGCGTGTTCTCGCCGATCGTGCAGCCGTGCAGGACGACGTTGTGGCCGACCAGCGAGTTGGCGCCGACCGTGAGCGGGAATCCCGGATCCGTGTGCAGGGTGCAATTGTCCTGGATGTCGGAGCGCTCGCCGATCTCGATCCACTCGTTGTCGCCGCGCAGCACCGAGCCGAACCAGACGCTGGCGTCGCGCTTGAGCCGCACCTTCCCGATCACGACTGCGTCTTCGGCAACCCAGTAGTTTCCCTCGCCGGGAAAATCCGGCGCAATTCCGTCAAGCTCGTAGATCGGCATTCAGGCGGCTCCAATTGAGCCGCGACCATGCCACTGCGGCGCGAGGCGACGCAAGGCGCGCCGAACCCTACTTCGTCATGCCCGGCCTGGTGCGGGATCCACGTTTTCGCTGCTGAAGAAAGACGGGGATGGCCGGGACAAGCCCGGCCATGCCGACCAACTCTCACATCATGACCTGCCTGAACGCCTGGAACACCATCACGACGGCGGTGCCGGACATCAGGCTCCAGATCCCCGCCACCACGGTGGCGACCATCACGAACTCGAAGCGGCGGCGCTCGATGCGGCGGCCGCGGATGGTGTTGCGCATGATGATGAAGGGCGCCGCGAACACCAGGAACGGAATCGCCACGAAGGTCGAGGGATGCGGCCCCTGCTCGAGCAGACGAAAGCTCGCCGGCCGCTCGGTCAGGAGCTGATAGCCGGTCGAGATCACGCCCGCGACCGCAAAGCCGATCAGCAAGGCGAGCAATTCTTGCGCCGACTTCGGCGAAATCGACATGGCCGCGTACACTCGGCTCTCCCAACACAGACGCTTGCCGCCCATGGGTTCTGCCGAATCGCGGCGGGGAGCGCCACGACATCCTTAAGAAAGGGTTAACTTGGCCCGGGTCCGCCCGATCTTAACCGTCGCGGGCGCCCGATTCCCGCGTGTCATACTTCGTGCTGATTCGAGACAACCGAAACGAAGGGCAGCGCCTCATGTCGGCTGTGGCGGAACATCACACAGAGGGGCGGCGGTCCGCCCGCGGCCGCCGGGCCGGCGAAAGCCTGCTGCTCTACATCGTGCTGGTGCTGATCTCGCTCGGCGTCACGGCGCTCGGACTTGTCGTGTATGCGCTATGGCCAAGCTGGCCGGAGTCGCCGGCGGATGTCGACGCGCCGGCGCTGCCGATCACCGTCGGAGGCGTGCTCTTCAACGTGCCGCCGCAGGCGATGCGAGTCGCGGCGCAGTACAGCCCCGGCGCGCAGGCACGCATCGATCTCGTCTATCTGTGGCCGTCCCTCACGCCGCCCGACGACACAGCGGTGCCGGGCCCCGAGGAGCACGACCGCGTCTTCGTCACCATCGCGGTCGCGACCTCGCTGTCGCCGCTAGAGCGGCTCAAGAACATCTATGGGCGCTACGTCGCCGCCAATCCGACGCCAAGTCCGCAAGGGCTCGCGCTCTACGCCTTCCGCGACGGCACGCCTTACCAGGGCGAGGACCTCGCCTTCGATGCCGCGGTGCCGGAAAAATTCATCGTCCGCTGCTCGCGCAGCCTCAATCCGCTCACGCCCAGCATGTGTCTCGACGAGCGCCGCATCGGCAACGCCGACATCACGGTGCGCTTCCCGCGCGATTGGCTGACGCACTGGCGCGGCGTAGAGGCGGGGATCGAGAAGCTGATCGCCGGCCTGCAGGCACCGGCCGGATCGTAATCCCCCGCCCACACGCCGGCGTCATCGCCCGCGAAAAGCGAAAACGGGCGATCCAGTACGCCGCAGCGAATCCCTGCGGCGCTGCCGGCGTTCCATTCGATGTTCGTGATTGCCGGATTGCCCGTTTCCGCCGACAATGACGCAGAAGGATTGGACTGCCCTATTCCAGATCCACGCCGAGGATCGACATGTTGAAATTGTAGTCGCCCTCGTCCTCGTCGGCCGAGACCACGGCGATGAACTCCTGATCGATATAGACTTCGACCGAGTCGTCCTTCTTGGGCCGCGGCACCACGCGAATCTTCGCGTTGCCGAACAGCCGTCGCAGATAGGCTTCGATCTTGCGGATATCCTTGACGTCCACCGGCTGCTCCCCTGCCCTCGTCTCTCCTTCTCCACCGTCATCGCCGGGCTTGTCCCGGCGATCCCCGCCAGAAACGCGCTGCGGTCCCCTAAGCGGGATGCCCGGGACAAGCCCGGGCATGACAGTCAGAGAATACTGGTTATCTCTCTATCACAATCCCGGATCGTTTAGCATCTGATCCATGGTGCGCGACGGCTCGGCGCAGCCGGCCTCGCCGACCACGCGCGCCGGCACGCCCGCGACCGTCGTGTTGTGCGGCACCGGCTTGACTACCACCGAGCCCGCCGCGATGCGCGCGCAGTGGCCGACCTCGATATTGCCGAGGATTTTTGCCCCCGCCCCGATCATCACGCCGCGGCCGATTTTCGGATGCCGGTCGCCATTCTCGTTGCCGGTGCCGCCGAGCGTCACGTCGTGCAGGATCGACACGTCGTCGTCGATCGCCGCCGTCTCGCCGATCACGATGCCGGTCGCGTGGTCGGCGAAGATGCCGCGCCCGATGCGCGCTGCCGGATGGATGTCGCACTGGAATACGGACGAGGCACGGCTCTGCAGGTAGTAGGCGAAATCCTTGCGGCTTTTCCCCCACAGCCAGTGCGCCAGCCGGTAGGTCTGGATGGCGTGGAAACCCTTGAAGTAAAGCACCGGCTCGATGAAGCGGTTGGTCGCCGGGTCGCGGTCGTAGGTCGCGACGATGTCGGCGCGGAAGGCGTCGCCGATCGAGGGCATGTCCTCCAGCGCATCCGCATAGGCCTGCCGGATCAGCTCGCCCGACACGTCCGGGTGGTCGAGCCGCTGGGCGAGCCGGTGCACAATCACCTGCTCGAGCCGGTCGTGATGCAGCACCGACGAAAAGATGAAGGAGGAAAGTTCGGGCTCCTGCCGCACCACCGTCTCGGCCTCGCGCCGGATGCGCGTCCACACGGGGTCGACCTTGTCGAGCCTGTTGACGGTACGGGTCTGCTGCTGACTCATCACGCGCCTCCCGAGCCACACATGCTCGCTAGCTGGCAAGGATTTAGCACAGATAGGGGCCCGGCAAGACCCCCGCAATCGACGCAATCCATCAAAGAATGCCGGCAAGCCATCACAGGTCCTTAAGGAATTCCAGGATGGCGGTCGAGAACTGGTCGTTCTTGTCGCCCGCCACCATGTGGCGTGCGCCGGAAACGTCGGCGAAGCGGGCGTGCGGCACCAGCGCCAAAAACTCCCTGGCGTGCTCCTCCTGCACCAGCTCGGACGCGCCGCCACGCACCAGCATGGCCGGGATCTTCAGGCCTCGCGCGGCCGCGAGCAGGCGCTCCTCGACGTCGCCACGCCCGCCGCCGACCGGGCGGCGCGCGTCGAGAAAGCGCGGATCCCAGTGCCAGCGCCATCGCCCGTCGGGGTACAGCCGCAGGTTCTTCTTCAACCCTTCGGTCGAGCGCGGGCGCGGCCGGTGCGGCAGATAGGCCGCGACCGCGTCGGCCGCCTCCTCGACGGTGGCAAATCCGTCGCGCGCATGCTCGCGCATGAAGCCCTGCACCTTGGC
>DASXCK010000113.1:0-16951 GCA_036491235.1 Xanthobacteraceae bacterium
TCGCCGAGATGACCGAAGCCATGGGACGCGGCTGGGCCGGCCGCGACTCGCGCGTCGCCATGCTGCTCGAGCAGGAGCGCGCCGGCGTCGAGATCGCGGTCGAGCCGGAGCGGCTCAAGGCCGCGCTCGCGGCCGCGAAGAGATAAGCCGGGCATGTAGTGTAGCCGTATGAGCGAGTGACCGGATGTCGCCGAGCCTGTCCTTGGGCTTGCCGAAGGCAAGGCCCGAGAGCCATCCGCGCTACAGTCCGGCCGGCTCGAGCCCGGCCGCGCGCCACGTCGCCTCGGTCTGCGATTGCGTCAGAAACGAAATCAGCGCCCGTGCTTCGGCCTGCGCCCGGCTCGCCGCTGGAATCGCCGCCGCATAAACCGTGTAGTTCTGCAGCTGCGGCGGTAATGGCCCCGCGATCGCCACGCCCTTGATCGCGACGAGCTCGCTCAAAAAGCTGATGCCGAGCTCGGCGGTGCCGTCGGCGACGAGCTCGGCGACGTGATGGCCGTTGCGGCCGAGCGCCGCTTTGGCATTCACCGCGGCCGCGACGCCGAGACGCTCAAGCAGCTTGGCGAAATAGGCGGCCGCCGAGCCGCCCGCGGTCGGATCGCTGTAGGAGACGCACCTCGCCGCGACCAAGGCTTCCGTGAAAGATTCGGGGGTCGCGAGATCGGGCCGCGTCGCGCCCTCCCGCACACAGATCGCGAGGCCGGCGCGCGCGATATGAGTCATGCTGCCGGCCATGAGGGCGTCGCCCAGCACACCGAGCGCGGACGGTGAGAGGACCAACAGGTCGGCCGCCTCACCCGCCTTGAAGCGCTCGCCGATCGCGCCGACCGTGCCGTAGGCCGGCGCGATCGCATGGCCGGTCGCACGGGTGAACTCGGCAAAGAGCTCCGCCAGCGCCATTTGCGGCGCGCGGGCGCTGAGAACCTTCAGGTCGACCATGGGGATTTTCGGAAGCGGATGGGGGAAAGGAGCAGCGGATCGCTACCCTACCATTGCGGGCGGACCATTCGCCATTGCCGGGTCGGTACGTAGCGCGCTCAAAGCGCCGCCGTCCCGGTTGCGCGAGCAGCCAAGTTCCGTCATCCTCGCCCGAACGGATTGGAATTGTTCCAATCCGTCCCGCAACGCCGGAGAGCGACGGTGGACGAGGCCGCGGCCGAGAGGGAGCACGCGTCGGCACGCACGGGCGCCCCGGACGAGGCACCGCTCAAGCTCGAGCAGTTTTTGCCCTATCGGCTCAATGTGCTCGCGAGCCTCGTCTCGCAGGCGCTCTCGCGCATCTACGTCGAGCGCTACGGGCTCGGCGTGCCGGAATGGCGCGTGCTGGTCACGCTCGGGCAGTTTGGGGTGATGACCGGCAAGGCGGTCGGCGCGCACAGCCACATGCACAAGACCAAGGTATCGCGCGCCGTGGCCGAGCTCGAGAAGCGCAAGCTCGTGGCACGGCGCGCCAACCGTGCCGACCTGCGCGAGTCGTTTCTGTCGTTGACCCCGCCCGGACGCGCGATCTACGAGGAGCTGGCGCCCGGCGCGCTCGAGTTCGCGCGTCGACTCGCCGAGGTCGTCGACCCGCAGGACCGCGCCGCCTTCGAGCGCGCCATGCAACGGCTGACCGAGCGATCAGGCGCGCTGGTCAAAGAATTCGTCAAGATGAAGTCGGAGGAGCCGTGAAGCTCTATTCCTATTTCCGCTCGTCGGCAGCCTATCGCGCGCGGATCGCGTTCAATCTCAAGGGCGTCGCCTTCGACATGGCGTCGATCCATCTCACCCGAGGCGGCGGCCAGCAGCACGGCGCCGCCTATCGCGCGATCAATCCGCAACAGCGCGTCCCGGCGCTGGCGCTCGACAACGGCGAGGTGCTGCTGCAGTCGCTCGCCATCATCGAGTATCTCGACGAGACCCATCCGCAGCCACCGCTCCTGCCCGCCGATCCGACCGGGCGCGCCCATGTGCGCGCGATCGCCCAGGTGATCGCTTGCGACATCCACCCGCTCAACAACACGTCGCCGCTGTTCTACCTGAAGAACACGCTCAAGCACGACCAGGACACGATCAACGCCTGGTATGCGCATTGGATCACGGTCGGCTTCGAGGCGGTCGAGGCGCTGCTGCGGCCCGGCCCCTACGCGTACGGCTCGCAGCCCGGCCTCGCCGACATCTGCCTCGTACCGCAGGTCGCCAACGCGCGGCGCTTCAACGTGCCGCTCGACAAGTTTCCGAAGATCGTCGCGATCGATGCCGCGTGCCTGAAGCTGCCCGCGTTCGACACGGCACGCCCGGAAAATCAGCCGGACGCGGAATAACGTAGCCCGCACGGGCTACTTGCTACTCGTTTCCTAGACCGAACGTCCCGGCGGAAGAACGACAACCGTGGCTCCGACCCTGACCCGACTGTAGAGGTCGATCACATCCTCGTTGGTCATGCGGATGCAGCCGGACGAGATGGCCTGGCCGATATATTCCGGCTGGTTCGTGCCGTGAATGCGGTAGAGCGTGTCCTTGCCGTTCTCGTAGAGATAGATGCCCCTCGCGCCGAGCGGATTGCGCGGGCCGCCCGCGACGCGCGACGGATATGGGCCGAGCCGCTCCTGAATTTCGGGCGTGGGAATCCAATCCGGCCACTCCGCCAGCCGGCCGACTTTGGCGACGCCAGACCACGCCATGCCCTGCTCGCCCACCGCGACGCCATAGCGGAGAGCCTTGCCGTTCGGCATCACGTAGTAGAGAAATCGCTCGCCCGTATCGACGATGATCGTGCCCGGCTTCTCGCGACCGCTGTAGTCGACGACGTGCCGCTGATACATTTGGGGGATGG
The DNA here is from genome assembly GCA_036491235.1 of Xanthobacteraceae bacterium. Taxonomy (GTDB): domain Bacteria; phylum Pseudomonadota; class Alphaproteobacteria; order Rhizobiales; family Xanthobacteraceae; genus JAVDCA01. The sequence goes on from DASXCK010000113.1 coordinate 2,816, forward strand.
TTGCCTGAGCGTACGGCGCGTGCGCCAGCAACATCTTGTCCCGTGGCGTTTGATTGACGTCAGATGCCACGTCGAGCGTGGCACTATTGCAGCCTGCGACGAGCAACCCGATTGCGCCGACAGCGAACGACACCAACAAACGCTTTGACATGGCCTTCGGGCTCCCCTCCATCCGTGGAATCAAACGGATGCTGACTGTCGAAACTCTATCACCGATTGATTACGAAACCCGTGCCATGCGGGACACACGCGGCCATAAAAAACGTGGCATTTATGTGGATTTCCCACCACCGATTACCTCATTTCCGCCTCCGTAACGCATATGCGACCGTAGCTGTCCGGTTTGCCAAGCCGGCTCACCAGCCCTATTCCGTTGTCCGCAAGCAAAAGCAAAGTGCGGAGACCGCCGTTCGCGGATGTCGTCTCTATCTGGCTGCCCTCCCTGAAGGACTCGCGTGACCCCCACCCGACTCGTGCCGGCCGTGCTGTGGATGATCGGCGCGCTGCTGTCGTTCTCGACCATGGCGGTGTCGATCCGCGAGCTCTCGCACGTGCTCGGCATTCTCGAAATCCTGGCGCTACGTAGCGCGCTCGGCCTCGCCGTCCTGTGCGCGATCGCGCTTGGACACCCTGACCTGCGGCAGTCGATCCGCACGCCCCACATCTGGCTGCACCTGACGCGCAACGGTGTGCATTTCGCCTCGCAGGTCGCATGGGCGACCAGCCTCACGCTGTTGCCGCTCGCCACCGTGTTCTCGCTCGAGTTCACCATGCCGGCATGGACCGCGATCATGGCGGCGATCTTTCTGAACGAGCGGCTGACGCGGAGCCGGATCGGCGCCGTGATCCTCGGCTTTATCGGCGTGCTGGTGATCATCCGGCCCGGCCTGCAGACCTTCCAGCCGGCCGCGCTCCTCACGCTCTCCGCCGCCTTCGGCTATGGCATCGCGCTCACCGCCACCAAACGGCTGACCGCGACCGACACGGCCTTCGCAATCGTGTTCTGGATGAACGCCATGCAACTGCCGATGAATCTCCTGGGCAGCGATCTCATGTCGTTTGCCAGGCTCGGGCTTCCGCAGATCGTGCCCATGGTCGGGCTCGGGGTCGCGGGGCTGACCTCGCATTACTGCCTCTCCAACGCGTTCCGCTTCGGCGAGGCGACGATCGTGGTGCCGATCGACTTCCTGCGCATTCCGCTGATCGCACTGGTTGGCTGGTGGCTCTATGCGGAGCGGCTCGATGGCATCGTTTTTGCCGGCGCCGGAATTATCGTCTCGGGAATAATTTGGAACCTGCGGGCCGAAGCGAGACGACCGGCGGTACGGCCCGAAGAGGCGTGAATCCCGCGAATCTACCGCAATCACAAGCCACTATTCCGACGCTTTTGAACCCTCACATCCGGCCGAGCGCGTCGGAAGGGGCGGAATCGCGGGTGGAGCAGGAATGACTTTGGGCTGGCGCGGATCGGCGATCATGGGGCTCGTGACGCTGGCGGGTGCGGGCGTTGCGCTCGCGCAGGCGCCGGCGCCCTATCCGGCGCCGCCGGCGACAGCGGCCAACCCCGTTTGCGTACGTCTCGAGGCACAGCTCGGCGCGATCGACCACGGCACCGTCGATGCGGCGCATGCCGACCAGATTCGCCGCATCGAGGACGCCCGCAACAGGCAGCAGACCGAGGTCGATCGGCTGTCGGCGCAGGCGAACCGCATGGGCTGCCAGGGCGGTGGCTTCTTCTCGCTGTTCACCGGCCAGAACCCGCAGTGCACGCCGCTCAACCAGCAACTCCAGCAAGCACGCGCCACGCTCGAAAAAATCCTCGGCGATCTCGACCGGCTGCAGGGCGGCGGCGCAGGCGCCCGCGAGGCGCAACGCGCGACCGTGATCAACGCGCTGGCACAGAACAATTGCGGCCCGCAATACAGCGCGGCCGCGAACCAACAACGCGGCTTCCTCGACAGCCTGTTTGGCAGCCGGCAGCAGCCGGGTGGCGGTCCGGGCGCTCCCGGCGGGTACCCGACCGGCCCCTCTGGCACTTATCGCACCGTCTGCGTGCGCACGTGCGACGGATATTACTTCCCGGTCTCCTACGCGACGACACCCGACCATTTCGCCGAGGACACCCAGACCTGTCAGCAGACCTGCCCGGGCGCCGACGTGGTGCTGATGTCGAACCCGACCGGGGCCGACATCACGCAGGCGGTTGGATCGAACGGCGCGCCCTATACGGCGCTGCCCAATGCATTCAAGTACCGCACGTCGCTCGCACCCACGTGTGGCTGCCGCAAGCCCGGACAGAGCTGGTCGCAGGCGCTCAGCGGCCTGCACGACAATACGCTGCAGCAGAGCGACATCGTGGTGACGCCCGATCGCGCCAAAGCCCTCTCGGCGCCGCGCGATGCGCAGGGCCACGTGATCCACGATGTGAAGACGCTCGACCCGCACGACGCTGCGACCGCGGCGGCAGCCTCGATCGCAGGCGCCTCGTCGAACGAGGGTGACACGCGCCCGCCATCGAGCAAGAAGAAGCCGGTGCGCACGGTCGGGCCGACTTTCGTGCCATCGCGATAAGGGTACGACGGTCACTGCGAGGAGGCCCTCAGGCCGACGAAGCAATCCGGATCGCCAGCCTCATGCATGCGCGGATCGCGATTGTTCGTCGCACGCCAGTCGGGCTTGCCCGACTGGCGCATAATTCATGCTGATCTCGGGTAGGCCCGAGATCAGCGCGCGCTCCCCGAATGACTCTACTAAAAATCGAACGCGTCGCTGCGCGCCGCGACAGTCGCGGCGACGAGGCTGTTATCCGGCGATGGCGGCGGGGTGCCGGGATCGCGGAAGCGGTTGACGATCGGATAGCGGCGGTCACGGCCAAAGTTCTTCAGCGTGATCTTGACGCCCGGCGCCGCCTGCCGCCGCTTGTATTCGGCGAGATTGAGCATGCGTTCGATGCGCATCACCAGATCGCGGTCGTAGCCGGCGGCGACGATCTCGGCGATCGGCTGCTCACGCTCGACCAGCCGCTCCAGCACCGCGTCGAGCACCTCGTAGGGCGGCAGCGAATCCTGGTCGGTCTGGTTCTCGCGCAGCTCCGCGCTGGGCGCTCGCGTGATGATGTTCCGTGGAATAACGCGACCGTCCGGTCCGAACGCGCCCGACGGCTTCCACACGTTGCGTAGACTCGAGAGGCGATAGACCTCCATTTTGTAGAGGTCCTTGATCGGGTTGAAGCCACCGTTCATGTCGCCGTAGAGCGTCGCGTAGCCCGCCGACATCTCCGACTTGTTGCCGGTCGTCACCACCATCAGGCCGAACTTGTTCGACACCGCCATCAGGATGGTGCCGCGCGCGCGCGACTGCAGATTTTCCTCCGTCACGTCGCGGGGCAAGTCGGCGAACAGCGGCGCGAGCGACTTCTCCAGGCCCTCGACCGCGTTCGCGATCGGCACGATCTCGTATTGCGTGCCGAGCGCCTTGGCGACCTGCGCCGCATCGTCGAGCGACTCCTGCGCCGTGTAGCGGTAGGGCAGCATCAGGCAGCGCACGCGCTCGGCGCCCAGCGCATCCACCGCGATCGCGGCGCACAGCGCCGAGTCGATACCGCCCGAAAGCCCGAGCACCACGCCCGGGAAGCCGATCTTGCCGACGTAGTCGCGCAAGCCGAGCACGCAAGCCGCATAATCGGCCTTCTCGCCCTCGTCGAGCGTGACGATCTCGTTGCTCACGCAGCGCCAGCCCGTGCTGCCGCGCTCCCAGCGGGTGGTCACCACCGCCTCGCGGAACGCCGGAAGCTGCACCGGCATTGAGCGGTCGGCATTGAGGACGAAAGAAGCGCCCTCGAACACCAGCTCGTCCTGGCCGCCGACCTGATTGACATAGATGAGCGGCAACCCGGCTTCGGTGACGCGCGCGACGGCGACGTTGAGCCGCTCCTCGATGACGCCATGGCGATAGGGCGAGCCATTCGGCACCAGCAGAATCTCGCCACCCGTCTCGGCGATGCATTCGACCGGCTCCGGACCCCAGATGTCTTCGCAGATCGGAACACCCATGCGCACGCCGCGGAAATTGAGGGGGCCCGGCAACGGGCCAGGCGCGAACACACGCTTCTCGTCGAACACGCCGTAGTTCGGCAGGTCGACCTTGCGGCGCACGGCCGTGATGCGTCCGTCATCGGCGAGCGCCACCGCGTTGTAGAGTTTGCCGTCCTCGAACCAGGGCGTGCCGATGAGGATCGCGGGGCCACCGTCCGCGGTCTCGCGGGTGAGCGCCTCGACGGCGGCGCGACAAGCGGCCTGGAATGCCGGCTTGAGCACCAGATCCTCGGGCGGATAGCCGGCGATGAACAGCTCCGGATACACCACGAGATCAGCCCCATCGGCCGCCGCGGTGGCGCGCGCGCGGCGCGCCCTCTCGGCATTGCCGGCAACGTCGCCGACCGTCGGGTTGAGCTGCGCGATCGCAATCGCGAGGCGCGCGGGTGGACGCTGGCTCATGTGAGAAGATGTAGCATTGCGAAGCGCGTTAGCGAAGGGCGTTGGGCGAATGGCGAATAGTAAGCAGCGAATAGCGGATAACCAGCGGATCGATCCAATCGCTACTCACAATTTGCCCGCTCAGAACGTCCCCTTCGCCTGCAGCATGAGGCCGTAGCGCTGGGTGCTGAACTTGGTGAGGGGAAAATCGGGCGTGAAAGTTGGGCCGAAATCGACCGATCCCGAATTGGTGAAGATGCCCCAGTAGCGCACGCCGGCGCCGATGTCGAAATGCGGCATGACCTTGTAGTTGATGAAGGCCTCCGCCTCCCCACCCATGCCATGCGTACCATGGGTGACGATGTTGGGCACCGGCCCGAGATCGGTGCGCAGCAGGTGACTGTCGTCGTTGGTGAGCCACGCATAGGGCACGAAGGCGACTTCGCCCGAGAGTGTCCAGTGGTCGTCGAGCTCGTAGCGCGCCTCGCCGCCCACCCGGATCGCGTTCCAGGTGGTTTGAAAGACGTCGACCGGGGTCCCGAACGGCACGACGACCGAGCCGGCCGCGCCGCAGAGCACATTGTTGACCTGATCGGCGTTGCACATCAGGCCGAAGGCGGTCATCTGCTCGCGCCAGTAGTGATAGCCGACGAAGGCGCCATAACGCACGCCGGCGGACGGCACGTCGAACGAGTAGCCGAGGTCGATGATGCCGTAGGCGATGTTGTTGCCCTTGATCGCGCTCGTCGTGTTGGAAAAATTGAGCTGGTCGAACAGGAAATCGAGGTCGTCCATATCGCCACCACGCAGGATGCCGCCGCCCACGACGCCTTTGACGTAGAGGTGGGTCGGCCGGTGGTCGATGCGGAAGAAGCCCTCGCCCGTATGTCCTTGCATGCGGTCCCAGTCGAGCGTCGAGGTCGGATTACCGGACGGAAAGATGTTGTTGGTGAACGCGAAGCGGTTCTGGCCGATCGAGTACCAGTAGCGCGCGCCGAACTCGAAGGCGAAGGGCGACGGTGCCTGCAGGCCGGACGTGAAGCGTTGATCGAACGTCGCCGGCGTATTCGGCCAGCTCGGACCAAGGGAGCCCGTGACGTCGTTGTCCTTGAGGAGCCCGCTGAGCGCGGCAGGCACCGACGCGGCTGCTGGCGCGGGTATGGTCACTGGCGCTGTTACGGGTGCGGCCGGATCGCCCTGCGGCGCCGCGTCGATCCGGGCGGGCTCATCGTCCGAGACCTTCGGCCATTTCGGATCGTCGAGCGGCGCCCCCGGCCACAGCGTGTCGCTCGCGCGGACGCGCGGCCACTCCGCGGCACGCACCCGCCCGACATTCGCGATTGCCAACGACAGCGCCACCGCGAGCGCGAGATCCAGGAGCCGAAACACCATCCGCTTCACTGGGGCCTCCCCGCCACCGTGAATGCAGACAGGTTCGGTCAAATTGTTTGCAATTCATTGCGCGAAAAACGGTTCCCCGCCGCCGTCGTGACGCGAGCGTTAATACGCGGATAAATGGGAGCGTTAAGAAAGCGTCATTGCGAGGCGTGCGCAGCGCGCCCCAGCAATCTCGATCCGCATGCCCTGCACCTGCGGGACCGGATTGCTTCGTCGGCCTTCGGCCTCCTCACGATGACGTCGCAGAAGCCTACATCCCCGCGGCGGCCGGGAACGGCTTCGCGCGAGCCTCGCGCTCCTTTTTGAGGAGCTCGGCGAGCAGGAAAGCGAGCTCGATCGCCTGCTCAGCATTGAGACGCGGATCGCAGAACGTGTGGTAGCGGTCGTTCAGGTCCTCGTCCGAGATCGCGCGCGCACCGCCGGTGCATTCGGTGACGTCCTGCCCGGTCAATTCGAGGTGCACGCCGCCCGCATGCGTGCCTTCTGTCGCATGGATCGCGAAGAAGGTCTTCACCTCCGCGAGGATACGGTCGAACGGCCGCGTCTTGTAGCCGGACGCCGACGTGATCGTGTTGCCGTGCATCGGGTCGCACGACCACACCACTATCTTGCCCTCGCGCTTGACGGCGCGGGCGAGCGAGGGGAGCAGGTCGCCCGCCTTGTCGGAACCTTCGCGGCAGATCAACGTGAGCCGGCCGGGCTCGTTCTCGGGATTCAGGATATCGATCAGGCGAATGAGATCGTCAGGCTTGAGCGACGGCCCGCATTTCAGGCCGAGCGGGTTCTTGATGCCGCGGCAGTATTCGACATGGGCATGGTCGTACTGGCGCGTGCGGTCGCCGATCCACACCATGTGACCGGACGTGGAGTACCAGTCGCCGGTCGTCGAATCGACGCGTGTCATCGCCTCCTCGAAGCCGAGGAGAAGTGCCTCATGGCTCGTGTAGATGTCGGTCGCGCGCAGTTCCGGATGGGTCTCCAGGTCGAGCCCGCAGGCACGCATGAAGCCGAGCGCCTCGGAGATGCGGTCGGCCAGCTCGTTATAGCGGCGCGACTGCGGCGAGTCCTTGAGGAACCCGAGCATCCACTGGTGCACGCTCGCGAGGTTGGCGTAGCCGCCCTGCGCAAAGGCGCGCAGCAGGTTGAGCGTCGCGGCCGACTGGCGATATGCCTCGATCTGGCGGCGCGGATCAGGGCGGCGCGCCTCCTCGGTGAAGTCGTTGCCGTTGATGATATCGCCGCGATAGCTCGGCAGCTCGATGCCGCCGCGTTTCTCGGTGGGCGACGAACGGGGTTTTGCGAACTGGCCCGCGATGCGGCCGACTTTGACGACTGGCGAGGACCCCGCAAAGGTCAACACCACAGCCATCTGGAGGAAAACGCGGAAGAAGTCGCGGATGTTGTTCGCGCCATGCTCCGCGAAGCTCTCGGCGCAGTCGCCGCCCTGCAGCAGGAAAGCCTCGCCGTTGGCGACGCGCGCGAGCGCCTTCTTGAGGTTGCGCGCCTCGCCGGCAAAGACCAGCGGCGGGAACGTCGCGAGCTGCTTCTCGGTCTCGGCCAGCGTCGTGCGGTTCGGATATTCCGGCACCTGCAAAATCGGCTTTTTGCGCCAGCTGTCAGGCGTCCAACGCTCTGCCATCGCCTATCCCTCTCTATCCCCGCCGCACGGTGAGGAGCGTCGCGCCGCGACACGCCTCGAACCATGGGGTCGGCCGAGATGGCCGCCGTCGTCGTTCGAGACGCCCGTCGTCGCAGACGCGACGATGGGCTCTCAGGATGAGGGCGGAGCCAATTCAGCAATATCCCACTTTATATACGAGCAGGCGCGTGCAAACCAGTGCACGGGCGCTCACTCCGCGGCCGCAACTCCATAGCGCGCCGTCGGCGTGCGCATCGTCACAAGTTCCTCGGCGGCGGTCGGGTGCAGCGCCATGGTCGCGTCGAAATCGGCCTTGGTCGCCTTCAGCTTCACGGCAATCGCGGCCATCTGGACCATCTCGGCGGCGCCTTCTCCGACGATGTGGCAGCCGAGCACGCGGTCGCTGACGCCGTCGACCACGAGCTTCATCAGCATGCGCGTGTCGCGGCCCGATAGTGTCGCCCTCATGGGGCGAAAGATCGCCTTGTAGATGTCGACGCGGGGGTGGTGCGCGCGCGCCTGCGTTTCGGTCAGGCCGACCACGCCGACCTCGGGCTCGGAGAAGACCGCGCTCGGCACGTTGGCGTGATCGACCGCGGTCGGCTTCTTGCCAAAAACCGTATCCGCGAAGGCGTGGCCCTCGCGGATCGCGACCGGCGTGAGGTTGATCCGGTTGGTGACGTCGCCGACCGCGTAGATATGCGGAGCCGAGGTGCGCGAATGGCTGTCGACCGCGATGCCGCCGTTGTCGGCGAGCTTGACGCCGGCCACCTCGAGGCCGAGGCCGTGCACATTCGGTACGCGGCCGGTCGCGAACATCACCCGGTCGGCCTCGATCCGCTTGCCACCAGAGAGTTGCGCCACATAGGCCGCTCCCGTCTTCTCGACAGACGCAACCGTCTCCGCGGTGATGATGGCGATGCCGCGCCGCTCCATCTCGGCGCGCAGATGGCTGCGCACGTCGTCGTCGAAGCCGCGCAGGATGTTGACGCCGCGATAGACCAGCGTCACCTCGCTGCCCATGCCGGCGAAAATGCAGGCGAACTCGACCGCGATGTAGCCGCCGCCCTGGACGAGCACGCGCCTGGGCAGCGTCGGCAGGTGAAATGCCTCGTTCGAGGTGATGACGTGCTCGCGCCCCGGGATCGGCGCGCCGAGGCTCGGCCAGCCGCCGGTCGCGATCAGGACATGCGCGGCGCGCACCGTCTCGCCGGTCGCAAGCCGCACCGTGTGCGAATCGGCGAGCACGGCGCGGCTGCGCAGGATGACGGCGCCCGGCTTTTCCAGGTTCGTCACATAGGCGCGCTCGAGCCGGTCGATCTCCTTGTCCTTGTTGGCGATCAGCGTCACCCAGTCGAACGTCGGCGTCGGCACCGTCCAGCCGAAGCCGGCCGCGTCCTCGAACTCATGCGCGAAACGCGCGGCGTAGACCAGAAGCTTCTTCGGCACGCAGCCGCGGATCACGCAGGTGCCGCCGACGCGGTACTCCTCGGCGACCGCGACCTTGGCGCCATAGCCCGCCGCGATGCGGGCGGCGCGCACGCCGCCGGAGCCGGCACCGATGACGAAAAGATCGACCTCGCGCGGCGCGCCTGCCTGATTCACAGATTGTGGCCTTTCTTCTTCATTTCGGTACGGAAGCGATCGAGCACGACCTGGGAGAACTGGCTGGCCCAATCCTGCACAGCCTTCAGGCTCTGATCGATCGCCTTGGGCTCCTCGGCGATCATCTTGCGGCCGGCCGGCGACTTGTAGAACGCGAGGATCTCCTTGAGCTCGGCCTCGGTAAAGTGTTGTGCGTAGGCCTTGGAGACCACGTCGATGACCTCGGTGCGCTTTGCCCCATATTCCTTTGCGAGCTGCGTCGCGACCTGATTGAGGTCGCCGATGAGCTGGGGGTTCGTCGGCACGAAGGTTTCCTTGGCGCGCTCGATTACGCCGGGGATCAGCGGATCGAACATGGCGGCGCCCCCCTTGAGCACGACGATCTCCTTGGCGAGTGCCAACGCGGCGGGCGTCGGCTGCTGCTGCGCGCGGGCCGCATCCGTGACGCCAAGGCACGCAAAGGCTACCGCGGCGGCGAGCACGAGGCGATGAATCGACGACGCAAATGTCATGATGGTTACTCCTTGTGGCATCGTTCGTGTTGTCAGGCGCGTTCGGCGATCCTCACGCCGTTCGCGCCCGCGATGATCGCGACGTGCGCAAGCCCGATGAACAGACCGTGCTCGACGACGCCCGGGATCGCAACCAGCGCGCGCGCGAGCGCGTCCGGCTGCGGAATGCGCCCGAGCGCGGCGTCGAGCACGAGGTGCCCGCCATCCGTGACGAAAGCGTGGCCCTCACGTGTCTTGCGAAGTTGCGTCGCCCCTGGGCATCCGCATGCCGCGGCAGCCGCCTCGACGGCGCGCCGGGTCGGCTCAAGCCCGAACCGGTTGACCTCGACCGGCAGCGGGAACCGGCCGAGCACTGGCACGAACTTACTCTCGTCGGCAATGACGATCATCTTTGTCGAGGCCGCCGCGACGATCTTTTCGCGCAGCAGCGCGCCGCCCCCGCCCTTGATCAGCGTCAGGTCGGGTGTGATCTCGTCGGCTCCGTCGACCGTGAGATCGAGCACGGGCTGCTCGTCGAGGGTCGCGAGCGGCACGCCCGCGCGTTCCGCATCGGCACGCGTCGCCTCCGAGGTCGGGACGCCGATGACGTCGAGGCCGCCGCGCACGCGCTCGCCGAGAAGCACTACGAAATGCTTCGCGGTCGAACCGGTGCCGAGCCCGAGCCGCATGCCGGGTCGCACGAAGTCGATCGCCCGGGCGGCGGCGGCATATTTGAGCTTTTCGGCGTCAGCGGCAGACAAGGGGCTCGCTCGGGGGCTGGCTCGGCGTGGCAGGGCCGGGCCTCAATAGCGTTGTTCCGCGGCGCTTCCTAGCGCGAAAAACGGCCGTATCCTATGGCCCTTACACCCCCTCGCCCGGGCCGGCCGGCCACGCGGCCGCTTGCCATCCGATGCCTCACCGGGTAGGCCAACGCGACCCCATGCGCACGCGCACCATCGTCTTCGATCTCGACGGCACGCTGGTCGACACGGCACCCGATCTGCTTGCCTCGCTCAACGTGCTGTTCACGCGCGAAGGGCTCGACCCGGTCGATCCCACGGCCGGGCGAACCATGATCGGCGGCGGCGTCAAGCGGCTGATCGAGCGCGGCCTCGCGCAGCAGGGCCGCGCTTTTACGCCCGCGCACGTGGACGAGCTGTTCACCGACTATATCGCGCACTACGCCGAGCACATCGCCGACCGGTCGCGGCCATTTCCCGGGGTCGAAGCGGCACTCGACGTGCTCGCGGCGCGCCACGACCGTCTGGCGGTATGTACCAACAAGCTCGCGTGGCTTTCGGTGCGCCTGCTCGAGCGGCTCGGGCTCGCAGAACGCTTCGACGCGATCTGCGGCCAGGACACGTTCGGCGTCCAGAAACCAGATCCGGAAGTGTTGCGTCAGACCGTGCGCGCGGCAGGCGGCGCGCTTACGGACGCCGTGATGGTCGGGGACTCGGCAGCCGACATCAACACCGCGCGCGCGGCCGGCGTGCCGGTCGTCGCGGTCGACTTCGGCTACACCGAGGTCCCGGTCGCGGAACTCGGGCCCGACCGCATCATCAGCCATTTCGAAGCCTTGCCGGCAGCCCTCGAGGCGCTCATGCGCCATCCCGTCTGAGTCCGACCCAATTGGCTCAAATCATTGAAAGAACTATGGTTAACGGCGCGCACGCGAGCGCGTGGCGCGCCGCCTGAGCGGCGCTCTCACCTTAATGGCGGCACAATTCACTGCCTTTTGTGCACGTGTGTGGGACCGACGCCGGCTCGGGGATTCATTTTCCGGCGTCTTGCGCGAGCCACGACCGAAGTGGCGCGAGAAACTGGGCGCAGCCGTTGCCCGCGATCGGTTGCTGCCCGTGACGGTCACCCGTATGGTTCGGCCTGGGCATGAGGGTTGAGTGCGCGCGTGCGGGCGAGCGCGTCATGGGGGTTCGAGACATGAAACGAGTCATCGCCGTCGTGGCCTGCGGCTTCACGCTGACGGCCTGCTCGTCGTGGATGCCGAGCTTCGACATGAGCATGCCGAGCTTGAGCGGCGGCGGGTCTGCCACTGCCTCGCTCGCGGTCGAGTCCGATCCGCCCGGCGCGCAAGCAAGCATGCAGGGCGGCGCGAGTTGCGTCACGCCCTGCCGGCTCAGTGTCGCGGCAACTGGACCGTTTACGGTCAATGTCGCGCTCAACGGATACGTCCCGCAGAGCGTGCCGGTGCGCGTGGTCCAGGCCGACGACCCGCGGCTCGGTTCAGATACCGGCGGCAGCGACGCTCCGCGGCTCGACCCGAACCCGCTCTATGTCGAGCTCGAACGCGCGGCGGCGCCGCCTCCCCCGCCGCCGCATAAGCCGCGACCGCGGCCAAAGCATCCGTCCGTTGCCAAGCGCACGGTGCCGCCCGCGGCCGCCGAGGGCGCTCCCGCGAACGCGCCCAGCGCCCCGACCACGGCGGTAGCGCCGCCCTCGCAGCAGCCGGCGAATGCGGCCGCGCCGTGGCCAATGCCGCGGTAAGGCACCAGGATTGGGCCCCAAGATAGGCCATTACCGCACCCTGCCCGCCCGCGCGACTTGACGCGGACCGGTTGACACCTTTATGTCCGCACTATCCAGGCAACGCATGTTCTTGCCGGCGGGCCGGCAATGGCTTCACCAAACATGCGGCGCGACGGGCGCTTAGCTCAGCGGGAGAGCGTTCCCTTCACACGGGAGAGGTCGTAGGTTCAATCCCTACAGCGCCCACCATACCGTCGCGATCTCGTCGCGACAGTACATACGCTACCCTCGGAAAACCAGGCCTCCCTCGCTTCACGCGCCAGCCGTACCCCGATGCGCGCCTCATAGCCGCGGGATGCCGGCCTTCTCGATGATGCCCTTGAAGAACGCGATCTCCTTGGTCACGCGCGCCCAGGTATCCCGGGCGCCCGCCGCCTGCACCTGGAAGCCTGCCTTGAACAGCTTGTCTTTCATCTGCGGCGTGTCGAGCACCTTGAGCGTCTCGCGTTCGAGCCACGCCACTTTCTCGGGCGGCACCCGGGCAGGCGCCAGCAGCAGGCAATCGGCCGCGAAAACGAAATCCGCATAACCGGCCTCCTCCATGGTGGGAACGTCCCGCAGCGTCGGCCAACGGTTCTTGCTGGAGACCGCGAGGCAGCGCAAAGCGCCGGACGCGACGTGCGGCAGAGCCGGCGGCAAAGAACCGGAATAGAGCTGCGTCGTGCCAGCGAGCAGCGCCGCGATGGCATCGCCGCCGCCCTTGAACGCCACGTCGGCGACCTTCGGCAGGTTCTCGCGAAACTTGAGCACCTCGAACTGCAATTGCGCGAGCGAACCGATCGGCGGCGTCGCGCAATTGTATTTGTCGGGATCGGCGCGCACGAGCGCGATCAATTCCTTCATGGTCTTCGCCGGCAGATCCGATTTCACCATGAAGGAGTTGGGCGAGGTCGCAAGGTCACTGACGGCGACAAAATCCTTATGGGGATCGTAGGGTATGCTCTTATACAGGCCGTAATTGATCGAATACGCGTTGGTCGCGAGCAAAATCGTGTATCCGTCCGGCGCGGCGTGCGCCGCATAAGCCATACCGATATTGCCGCCGGCACCTCCGCGATTCTCGACGATGAAGGTTTTGTCCGTGGACTGCTCGAGCGCCGCCGCGATGATGCGGCCGACCAGGTCGGATGGGCCGCCCGGCGAGTTGGGGACGATGATCTTGACCGGACGATCCGGGTAGGCCGCAAAAGCCGACCGCACGCGCAGGACCGTCGGCGCCGCAACCGCGGCCGCGAGCACGCCGGCACCCTTGACGAGGTCGCGGCGCGACGGGCGGAAACGCGCGATCGATCTCGCCATTGGTTCTTCCCCGCATGCGGCCCGCCCGCCGCGGCAGCTCCACGTTGCGCGTTGCCTGTTGTCCGCGAAAATATTCGCACCCGAGTTGGAGCACGGCGGCTAGGCGGGTGCAACAAACAGTTGTCCGCTCTCCCCGCGGCCTCGCGTCGCCTGTCTGCGCCGAACGCGAAACCAGCACAGGCCGAGCCAGCCGGAGGTCGCCGCTAGCGCCATAACCCTCGCTTTACCGTGCCAGCGGTACGTCCGGTTTATTCAATCAAGTTAACCAATAGTTCTAATTCGAACGGTAACATTTGGCACATAAATAGCCTCGGGTCCTGCGGCGTAGCCCATGACCTGATTGGCGCCGCAACATTCGACGCACCAGCATCATACGGTATTCGAGGCCGGCCATGACAAAGGGCAGTCCTGTCGCCAAACTCCGCACCATGTGGCGCGTCTTCGCGGGCGCCAGTCGCGGCAACACGACCATCACTTTCGCGCTTGCCTTCATTCCGCTCATCGGCCTGGTCGGCGCAGCGATCGATTACAGCCGCGCCAACTCGATGCGCACCCAGATGCAGGCCGCGACGGACACGACCGCGCTGGCGATCTCGAATAGTGCCCCCAATCAGACCGCAACCGACCTCAACACCGCGGCCAACTCCTACTTCAACGCGCTCTTCACCAGAACCGATGCGACGAA
>DASXCK010000114.1:0-17307 GCA_036491235.1 Xanthobacteraceae bacterium
GCCCTTGATGTCCCGCTTCGACATCTCGGAATGGTGCTCGCTGATCTTCTCGACCAGTTGCGACTTCGTGAGGTAGCTCGGCATTGCTGCATCCCTTTTTGGTGGTTGTTAAGACAGACGGGAAATCCGCCTGAATTCATCAACTGCAAGAGGAGTCTGTTCGCGCGTTGCCCATCGTGCACGAACATCGGAGGAGAGGCGACACGACAAACCGCAACGCCGCCTCTCAAGACATCCCGATGCCTTATCGGGTTTCAGGACCCAAAGGACGGCTGCTCAGACCGCTTCCTTCAATTCCTTGGCGGCGCGGAACGCGACCTTCTTGCTCGCCTTGATCTTGATCGGCTCGCCGGTCGCCGGGTTGCGGCCCATACGGGCCGCGCGTTTGCGGACCTGCAGAATGCCGAGCCCGCCGATGCGGATGCGGTCCCCTTTTTTGAGGTGCTTGACGATCATGCCGATGAAGTCGGTAAGGATCGTCTCCGAATGCTTCTTCGCCATCTCGTGTTCGGCGGCTAAGCCGGCGGCGAGATGCTTCAGCGTGACGGTCGGCTGAGCAGCCTTGGCCATGGATCCCTCCTGTTCGAGCGATGGGCAACGCATGAACAGCCGATGACATAGGCGATTCTCGCTGCCGTTGACCATGTGCAATTTCAAAAAAGCCCGATTTTTGTGGCGATTCTGCGTGGACAAGTCCAAAAATATGCGATTTTCAGCCGGTTCTCGCGTGTTTCGTCGTGCGTCAGCTCGATTTTTCCGTAAAATCGCAGCTTCCGGTGACGGCGGGGCTGGCGCGGCAACTGCCGTACGGGAGCATCGCGCACCTCGCGGGCGCGCGCTTGACTTGAGCGGGGGTGTCCCGTATCTCCCGCGCGCGGGCGTACTTCACGCAGCCAGCGTGGGGGCGTAGCTCAGTTGGTTAGAGCGTCGGCCTGTCACGCCGAAGGTCGCGGGTTCGAGCCCCGTCGCTCCCGCCATTTCCTCCCCAACCTCCATGCAATAGACTTGCGGCGCGGGCCGCGGATGGATGCGCGGCCCGCCGTGCGTTACTCGCGTGCGCAACAGCAAGTCATTGGAGGGAGCGTCTTCATGCAACGATGGTTGCTTTCGTTCGCGTGCCTCGTCGGCCTTGCGGCCTCGGCGTTCGCGCAAGGGGCCAATCAGCCGCCCGATCAGCACTACCAGATCGGCGATCTCAGGCTCGAGTCGGGCGAGGTGATCAAGGATTTCCAGATCACCTACGTGACCCACGGCACGCTTAATGCGAAGCGGTCGAACGCGATCCTGATGGTCACGGCGATCAGCGGAAACCACCATCGCCTCGATTTCATGATCGGCCCCGGCAAGGCGCTTGATCCCGACAAGTACTTCATCATCTGCACGGACGCGATCGGCAACGGGCTCACCACCTCGCCGTCGAACTCGACCGCGCAGCCGCATATGCATTTTCCCAAATTCCTCATCCGCGACATGGTCGCGTCGCAGAAAAAGCTTTTGGAGCATCTCGGCATCGACCATTTGGTGGCGGTGATCGGCCCCTCGATGGGCGGCATGCAGACGCTGCAATGGGGCGTGAGTTATCCGGACATGATGGATTCGCTCGTCGCGATCGTGCCGCTTGCGAAGACGCCGGCCTGGACCGTCACCGTGCTGGAGGCGACGCGCAAGGCGATCATGATGGACCCGGCATGGAACAACGGCGACTACACCGCGCCGCCCGAGAAGGGCATCCGCCTGTGGCGCGATATCCTCAATTTCCTCTCCGCGCGCACGCCGGAAGTCTCGCGCGATCAGTTCCCCAACCAGATGGACATGCTGCCCTACCTGCAGGAGCAGGAGACCAAGTTGATCAAGGCGTTCGATGCCAACGACTGGATCTACCAGACCTGGGCCTATGACCGCCACGACGTCGGCACGACGCCAAGCATGAACGGCGACTACGTCAAGGCGCTGCGCGCCATCAAGGCGAAGACGCTGATCATGACCGGCACCAAGGACCTGCTCAACCCCGAGTGGGAGCCGCGCCGGGCCGCCCACTATATCCGCGATGTGCGGGTCGAGACGATCAGCCCGGGCACCGTGACGGGCCACGCCTCGGCAGGCGGTGCGTTTCCGGCCGACGTCGACTACCTCAACCAGCACGTCACGCAGTTCCTCGACCTCGTGGCGCAGAACGGCCGCAAGCCGAAATAGCGGCTCGGCTGTCCAGGCGGTGTGATGCGAACAGACCCCATGGCGTCTGTTCGCGACGCCCACCGCCGGCTGCGGGCGACGGAGCCACACACGCTGTCGGGCTTATTTTTTCTCCGGCATGTCGCCGTGGCGATGCACGAGCTTCCAGCCGCCTTGCTCGAAGCGGAAAATCTCGGTGACGCGCAGCGTCATCGGCACCTTCTTGCCGCCCAACATGGCGTCCGCATGCTGGAGACCCGTCCAGAATGCCAGGTCGCCGCTGGCTCCCCGGAGCAGGATCTCCAGCCTGCTGCTGCCGCCCTTGGCGAACGACTTGGCGTCGGCATCGTAGCGTTGCTGGACCGCATCGGCGCCCTCGACCCGATCGCCCATCGGATGGAAGAAGGTGGCGGGGTCGTTTGCGGTCACCAAGGTATCGAGCGGCGCCGCATCGCCGTTCACGTAGGCGAGTGCCGCGTGATCGCGCTCGCCCATGAAGCGGTCGAATTGGCGAGAAGCCGCCTCGCGGCGGGCCCTGTCGATCCACTGTGCGAGGCTCGCCATAAATTGCTGCAGGAAGCCGGCCGTCTCGGCGTTCTTGAGCTCGCCACGAACGTCGAACAGCTCGGCGGCGCCGCCGATATAAGCTTCGGGCTGCTGCATCACGAGCAGGTTCAGGAACACAAAGGTCTGGCGTAGGGCGTGATTGGCGCCGAAGGCGCCGAGCTTATAAGGGGTGACGCTGACGACGCCGGCCACCATGCCGTCCCAGATGCTCCGGCCTTGCGGGCGCGAGCCGACGTCGAGAGCGTTCTTCAGGCATCCCGGGATCGAGCGGTTGTATTCCGGAGTGACGAACAGCACGACCTGGCAGGCACGGACGGCGTTGCGAAAGCGGGTCCACGCTTGCGGCGGGCTGGCGTCCAGATCCTCGCTGTAGAGCGGCAGATCGCCGATCGGTACAAGCGCGCAGTCAAGCCCAGTGGGGGCGCACTTCATCAGCGCCTTGGCGACTTTCAGGCTCAGTGAGGCAGCGCGCAGGCTGCCAACAATGACGGCGACTTTGAACATTGGAGCGGCGCGCGAGCACGCGTCGGCCGTGGCGCAAGGATTCATGCATCGTTCCGACGGCAGCACACGACAAGTGTCGATCTGCGTCGAAAACCAGCACGGCGAGATGAGAGTGTCCGCAAGCGAACATCCGTGCACCATGGCGTAGCGCCGGGTCACCATACTGTTGCATTGATAAAGGCCCCCGCCACGGGTCATGGCGGGGGCCTCATTGCGAACCAGGGAGGGAACCCCAGTGCTGAGCGCACTACCACGCCGATGTTAAGCGATCGTGACCTTCCGCATCGTTCCAAAGCATCGCCTTTCCATCGAACCTTTACGCGCAAGCGGAATTAGCCCCCGGGATACGAGCATTCCGGATCCCTTCGTTTTTACCGTCG
Source organism: Xanthobacteraceae bacterium (assembly GCA_036491235.1). GTDB lineage: Bacteria > Pseudomonadota > Alphaproteobacteria > Rhizobiales > Xanthobacteraceae > JAVDCA01. Next base: position 3,624 of record DASXCK010000114.1, read on the forward strand.
GCCAGATCACGTGGAGATTGATCGCACGTGGAAGGATTGGAGATGACCCAGAAATTTCGCGCGATCCGTGCCGTCGGCATCGCGGTAGATCACGCCGCGGGCGCGCAAGCGAAAATGAAAGCGGGACACCCTGCGGCTTCAGCCGGCGAAGTCGGGTGGCGTGGTCGGTCCGGCCGAAAGTGGCCCGAGTATCTGCTTGTGCAGTACCGCGTAGCAGCCGCAGGCCATGGCCTCGAGGCGGGTACGATCGAGTACCTGAGTGCGTGACCGGCCCCATCTGATCGCGCCGTTCTCCTGAAGCTTGCTCGCCAACAAGGTCACGGTGGTTCGGCGAACGCCCAGCCGCTGCGCCACCTGCTCCTGGGTTGCCGGAATCATCTCCGATTCCAAGCGGTCCGCCGTCTCCAGCAACCAGCGGGCCAGCCGATGCTCGACTGCGTGTAATCCGCAGCAGATGAGATTCTGCCGGAGCTGGAGCAGGAGCGCCTCCCGGCACGCGTCCATGGCGCGACCCATCATCGGGATTTGCGGCAAAATGGCATGCAGGCGCGCTGCCGGAACGCGCGATGCGCGCAGCGGTCCGTGCGCGATCGTCGTCAGCAGGCCGTCACGTGGCTCGGATGCAAGGATAGGACAGATCGCGCCGCCGCGACCCGCGGACGCGACCTCGATCGTCTCGCCGTGCGCCGTCGTTGCGAGCAGCGAGATCACCCCCTGATGCGGAAAATACACGTGATCCAGCGCGGCATCCTGGTGCCTCAGCACGGTGCCCACCGGCAGCGACACGATCTGAACGTGAGGGGCCAGCAGGGCGAGCTCGGAGGGGGGCAGGTCGGCGAGCACGCGATTGTCATGATGATGTAACGGGCGTGAGAGCAGCATGCCGGTGCGCGACATGGTCGCGCCCGCAACAGCTTGCCGCTCGACCTTGGAGGTGGCGTCCGCCATCGGCTGCTCCGTTCCGGCCGGCGCGTCGCCGTATGCGCGCATTGCACAATAACCCTAGTGCATGACGCACACCGGTCGAATTGGTTCCAATCAGCAAGTTAACGAGCCGCGAGACGTTTCCGCAATTCGCTCGCTTGCGTCACAGACGGGGTGCGGATCCTTGACGCCCGTCGCATGCCATCCCAGCGACCACGGATAGGGTGGCTCGGCGGCGAGACCAGGGGGCGCCCCTTATATGGCGAACCGCTGTCTCCCATGGCCCGCTCAACGCGCCGGGCCCATTCACTTACCATCCCCATTTTGTCCTTTTGAGCGGAGTTCGTCTGTCGGATTTCCGACTCGCGTCGAGGAATTGTGAGGAACTGTGCGAGGGTCAAATCGCCGGTGCCGCGCGCCGGGGCGACAACCTCGCCGCCCGATGAGCTTGCGACGGCAAGCGTTCGACGCAGCCGCGTGAGCCGCGCATGTTGCGGGCAAGCGATGGCGTCCGTGTGCAACGCGCCAGGCGCCGCGGCGTTATCGCCGGGGGGCTTCGGAGACTCACATGGCTGCCGAGCGTCCTACGCTGTCCATCTCGACCGATAAGGTTTGCTTCTTCGTGCTCAAAGCGCGTGAGCTCGAGGCAAAAGACATTGTTACCGAACCGGATCCACCCTCAAATGCCACCGACGACGCGATGCTGTCGGTGCTGGAGGATCATCGCGATGACGCGACGTACCAGGAGGTCCGAGCCTTCATCGGCGGATGACGGAGGACGAGCAAATCGATCTCGTGACGCTCGTTTGGCTCGGCCGTGGTGACGGCGACGTGACCGAGTGGACCGAGTTGCGTAGCGAGGCGGCGCGCCTCCACACGCCCCATACGGCGCAATACCTGCTGAGTAAGCCGCTCCTCGCGGACAATCTCGACGAGGCGCTGACGCAGCTCGGCTACCGCTGCGAGGGCTGATCAGTTCGCCGGGCGCGACGCCGCCATTGCCGACGGCGCCCGCCAACCCAAACACCGGTCAGGCGGCCTTGCGCTGATGCTTGCCCTCTTTCATTTCCTCGATGATCTTCGCAACGAAGGCGTCAGGTCGTCGGGATTGCGCGACGTGATGACGCCGCCGTTAATCGACGACCACCTCCGCGTCTTCCCACTGTCCGCCTGCGTTGAGCACATCCGTTCGGATTTGTAGGACGTCATCTTTCGCCCCTTGGCGATGCCTGCCTCAACGAGCAGCCAGGGCGCATGGTGCTCGGCCGCGACGGTGAGCCTGTGGTGTACGGCGCGGGCGACTGGATCGACGACCAATAGATCCCTTAGGGGGGCGCGACGGTCACTCTTTGCCTTGAGCGTAGGAAGGCGGATCGCTCGCCGGAAAGGATTCGTCACTGGCCTGGTCGACGGTGTCCCATGCCGGTGGCGGTGAGCGCATCGCGTCCGGCCCGGCGGGCCGTAGGCTGCCGCCGCGCACGCGGCCCTCGGGCAGGGCCTTGGCGTCCTTACGGGGTTCGGACATGGCCGATGACCTTTCCGGCGATGAGGTCGGAGGTGAAGTTCAGCGCAATCGAGTACTGACGAACATGGGGATGAGGCAACCAGAAGCAATCCCCCGATAAACGGCGGCGTACGAGGATGGTGTGCTTGCGCGAACGAGGAGGTCGAATGACTTCTCCGGAAAACCTCAGTCGCGCCGCTTGGCCAGGGCGTGCCGCGCCTTGCTGACGTCGTCGGCGGTCACCGATCGCGACGCGTTGCCCCAGGTGTTGCGCACATAGGTCAACAGGTCGGCGACCTGCTCGTCATTGAGCAGCCAGCCGAAGCTCGGCATGGCGGGCGCGGTCGGGGCCTGCTCCGTGCCGACGCTGCGTGCGCCGCGCACGACGACGCGCACGAGCGAGGCGGGATCGTCTTGTCGGACGGTGGGCGAGCCTGCGAGCGCCGGGAAAAGGCCCGGCGTGCCCTTGCCGTCATGCCCGTGGCAGCCGGAACATTCGTCCGCGTAGATCTTGCCGCCGATCTTTACGGCCGCCGCATCAGCCTTGGCGGGCGGGCTCTCCTTCGCGCCAGGCTGATCCTTGAGATAGGTCGCGATCGCATGCAGGTCGGCATCGGCCATCTGCGACGTCGAGTGAGTGATCACGTCGCCCATGGGTCCGCTTGCGGCGCTGAGGCGGTTGTGCCCGGTCTTGAGATATTCGGCAATGTCGTCCGCCGTCCAGGTACCGACACCGATACGCTCGTCGTTGGTGATGTTGGGGGCGAACCAGCCCTGTAGCGCATAGCCCTGCAGCGCTTCGTCGCGCTTGTCGCCGCCAAACGTGTTCTTTGGCGTGTGGCACATGCCGCAATGGGTGAGCCCCTCGACCAGGTAGGCGCCGCGGTTCCACGCGGCGCTCTTGTCGGGTACCGGCTTGAAGGCACCCGGCTTGAAAAACAGCGCGTCCCATCCACTGAGCGAGGCGCGGACATTGAACGGGAAGGGCAACTGGTTGGCCTTGACCGCATGATGCACGGCCGGGACCGTCTTAAGGTAGGCGCGGATCGCCAGTGCGTCCGCGCGCGAGAGTTTGGTGTAGTAGGTGTAAGGCATCGCCGGGTAGAGATGCGTCCCGTTTCGGCCAGTCCCCTTGGTCAGCGCATTGACGAACTCGTCGTCCGACCAGCCGCCGATGCCGGTCTGGGCGTCGGGCGTAATGTTGGGCGCGAGCAGATTGCCGAACGGCGTCTCGACCGGCAACCCGCCGGCAAAGTCGTGGCCGCTGCCGGGCAGGGTGTGGCAGCCCGCGCAATCGCCGGCGACGGCGAGCTGACGGCCGCGCTCGATCTGCTTGAAGTCCTGGTCGTTGGTGCTGGCCGTCGCCGCATAGGCGCCGACCCCGGCCGCGGTGATCGCGGCCCACCCGCATAGCCCCGCGATGGCGCGCTTAAGCATGGACGAGCGGCCCCGGGTTCTTGAGGTATTGCGAACGGATCGCGGCGGCTGACCAGAACGCCAGCGCGCCAACCGTGCCGGTCGGATTATAGCCATGGTTTTGCGGAAACGCGGTCGCGCCCTGCACGAACAGGTTCGGCACGTCCCAGCTTTGCAGATAGCGGTTGACCGCGCTCGACTTCGGATCGCTGCCCATGATGGCGCCGCCGCACAAGTGCGAGGTCTGGTATTGCGTGACGTCGTAGGGGCCCTTGCGCACGTGGTCGACGACCTGCTTGGCGCCCATCTGCTTGATGATCTCGGAAAACTTGCCGGTGAGGTACTCGCTCATCTTCAGCTCGTTGTCGTGGAAATCCATCGTCAGCCGCATGAGAGGGCGGCCGAAGCGGTCCTTGTAGGTCGGATCGAGATCGAAATAGTTGGTCTTGTAGCTGTACATCGAGCCGTGCACGCCCGACGTCGCGGTGACGGTACTGAGATAGTTGTCGCGTTGCGCTTGCTTCCACTTCAAGCCCCAATTGGGCGTGCCGGGCGGTACGGCCGTCGTCTCGATCGGGCGGCCATTCGTTTGCACTTGGCCCATATAGCCGCCGCCGACGAAGCCGAGCGGGCCATGGTCGAAATTATCGCCGTTGAATTCGTCGATGCACATGCCGATCGCGCCCGACGCGACGAACGGATTGAAGTTGTACTTGTCCTTGTCGAAGAAGCCGATCGAGCCCGACATGGTCTGGTGGGTGAAGTTGCGCCCGATCTGCCCGTCGCCGGTCTGCGGGTCGTAGGGCTTGCCGATGCCGGAGAGCAGGAGGAGCTGGACGTTGAAGAGCTGGAACGCGCACAGCAGCACGAGATCGGCGGGCTGCTCCCACTCCTGTCCCGACGTGTCGACGAAGGTCACGCCGGTCGCGCGGGTGCGCGAGCGGTCGAGATTGATGCGGGTGACCTCGCACTCGGTGCGCGCCTCGAAGTTCTTCATGCGCACGAGCGCGGGGAGGATCGTGGTCTGCGGGCTCGCCTTGGAATAGTTGGCGCAGCCGAACCATTCGCAGTAGCCGCAATAGGTGCACTTGCCCATCTTGACGCCGAGCGGATTGGTGTAGGCCTGCGAAAGGTTGCCGGACGGCTGCGGAAACGGCTTGTAGCCGAGCTCGCGCGCCGCTTTGGCGAACAGCGTGTGGCTGAACGGCTGCTTCTGCGCCGGCGTCGGATAAGGCCGCGAGCGCGCGCCTTCGAACGGATTGCCGCCGTCCTGGATGGTGCCCTTGAGATTGCCGGCGGTGCCCGAGGTGCCGCAGAGGTATTCGAACTTGTCGTAGTGCGGCTCGAGGTCGTCCCAGGTGACGCCCCAGTCCTGGATGGTCATATCCTCGGGCAGGAATTTCTCGCCGTAGCGCTGCGTGAGATGCGTGCGCAGCACGAAATCGGACGGCAGGAAGCGCCAGGTTTCGGCGTTCCAATGCACGCCGGCGCCGCCGACGCCGTTGCCGAGCATGAAGGCGCCCCAGTTGCGCACCGGCAGAGCCGTCTCGCTCGCCTTGTTGCGGAACGTCACCGACATCTGCGCGGGGCGCAGAAAGAGATCGTGCTGGATGCGGTAACGCAGCTCGTCCTGCGCATAGGAAATCGGAAATGACGTCGCGGTGTCGCGCCATGGCCCGCGCTCGAGCGCAACGACGTCGAGGCCGGCTGCGCAGAGCTCGTGGGCGAGGATCGATCCGGTCCAGCCGAGCCCGATGATCACCGCGTCTTTCTTCGGCAGCTTCTGCGCCACGAGGCGTACTCCGTCTAAACCAACGCCAAACGTGAAGCACGTCCGCGTATCATTGCGTCCAATCCGGATGACTGCTGATGCTGGTCGGCGCGATCGTCACCCGCTCGTTGTGCCGCTCCACCCAGTCCGTGTAGTCGTAGTGGGTGCCCGGAAAGCCGATCATCCGCCACGCCGCCATGTCCTTGTTGGCGCCATAGATCGGGTCGGCGTAAAAGCCGTTCTGGGTGTCCTTGAGGATGAGCTTGAAGAACGTGTCGTCCTCGATGCCCTCGAGCTCGACGCTGCCGTGCTCGAGCCCGCCGATCACGGCATCCTTGTCGGCGTCGGCGAGCTGGGCGAACTTCTTGCCGGCGTATTTCTGGGCGCAGTAGCGATCGAGCGCCGCGAGTGCCTTGCGGTAGAGCTGCGCCGGCGTGGTCGACGTCTGCTCTCCCTGCTGCTTGGTGCCTTTCTGGAACGGCCCGCTCATGTAGCGGCCCTCGTAGCGGCCCTGCGGTCCTGCGAGCTGGCGGTCGATGTAGACGGCGCACCCCAGGTCCTTGCCGCCCGGTGTGAGATCGTCCGCCGGGATCAGTCGGTCAACGAAGGCCTCGACTGCCGCCGCCTCGTCGGCGGTGAAATACATCCACCGGCCCGGCCGCACGACCTTGGGCGGATCAGCCGCATTGGGCGTCCAGGGGAGGCCGCCTTTCACGATCGCGGCGCGGGCGATTTGCGGAGCGAGGAGCAGCGCCACGGCAGTCGAGGTCAAAAGCTCGCGTCGGCTCGGCAGGAACACGGGCAATCTCGTAACATGAGAGACGAATACACGCGTTCAACGCGCGCATGACCTCAAGAGTTCCACGTCTCGAACTGGTATGCCGCGCGACAGATCGCCGACGAGGCAACAATCAATGCGCGCCGCGCGTGCGGCGATCGGCATCGGGCCGCAGCAGGAAGAACGCGGCCAGCGCGAGCACCGCCGCGAGCACCGCGTAACCGAAGAAAACATCGATGTAGGCGAGCAGCGTTGCCTGCTGGGTGACGGCCTGCTCGATCAGTCCGGGAGCTTGCGCGGCGGCGGCCGGCGCCGACACCCCATGCGCCGTGAGCGTCGCGGTCGCGTGCTGCAGCGCCGCCTGATAGGCCGGCGACGACGGCACGAGATTGCGGGTCAGGTAGGCCTGGTGCACCTGCGTGTGCTCGGCGAGCAGGGTGCCGGCGAGCGAGACGCCGATGCTGCCGCCCAGATTGCGCGAGACGTTGAGCAGCGATGATGCCTCGCTCGATTTGTCCGGCGGCAGGCCCGCATAGGAGGCGGCTGTGATCGGAATGAACAGGAACGGCACCCCGACCGTCTGGTAGATACGCGCCCAGGCGAAGAACGAGAAATCGGCGTCGGGCGTCAGCGACATCATGTGCCACATCGAGAGTGCGATCATCGCCATGCCGGCACCAATCATGTATTTCGGCGCGACGCGGGCCGCGAGATAGCCCACCAGCGGCATCACCAGCAGCATCGCGATCCCGCCCGGCATGAGCGCGAAGCCCGAAAGCGTCGCCGTATACCCGAATGAGAGCTGCAGCAGTTGGGGAATGATCTGGATGGTGCCGAACAGGATCGCGCCGAGCGCCACCATCAGAAGGTTCGCGGTCGCGAATTGTCGGCGGGCGAACAGCCGGATGTCGACGATCGGCTCGTCGCGCGACAGCTCCCACGGTACGAACGCCGCGAACGCCGCCATCGACATCGCAAAGAACGTGATGATGAAGTCGGAAGAGAACCAGTCCTCGCGCTCGCCCTTGTCGAGGACGACCTCGAGGCAGCCGAGCCAGAGCGCGACCAGCAGGAAGCCGATCCAGTCGACACGCAGCCCGCTGGCGAGGCGCTCGCGCCGCTCGCGCTCGAGCGCCGCGGGCTCGTCGACCAGCCATTGCACCAGCACGAGCGACGCGATGCCAATCGGGCCGTTGATCAGGAATACCCAGTGCCAGGAATAATTGTCGGTGAGCCAGCCGCCGAGCGTCGGTCCGACGGTCGGCGCGACGATCACGGCGACGCCATAGAGGGCGAATGCCTGCGCGCGTTGGCGCTCCGGAAAGGTGTCCGCGAGCATCGCCTGCTCGCTCGGTGCCATGCCGCCGCCGCCGAGCCCTTGCAGCACGCGAAAGAAGATAAGCGTGCCGAGATTGGGCGCGAAGGCGCACATGAGCGAGGCGGCCGTGAAGGTCGCGACGCACAGCATGTAGAAGCGCTTGCGGCCCACCACGCCGGAGAGCCACCCGCTGATCGGCAGGATGACGGCACTCGCCACGAGATAGCTGGTGATCACCCAGGTGCTCTCGTCGACCCCGGCCGCGAGGCTCCCGGCGATGTTGCGCAGCGCGACGTTGGCGATCGAGGTGTCGAGCACCTGCATAAAGGTCGCGATCGAGATCACCACCGCGATCAGCCACGGATTGCGGCGGCCCGCGGCCGAACGCGAAAGGCCGTCGCCCGCCTCGTCGCGACCGCTTGCCATGGCTCAGCGGACTTTGACGGTCGGCACGACCGACATGCCGGGGCCGAGATACACGTCGGGCCGTTTGTCGAACACGATCTTCACAGGCACCCGCTGAACGACCTTGACGAAGTTGCCGGTCGCGTTCTCGGCCGGCAGCAGGCTGAAGGCCGCGCCGCTGCCCGCCTGAATGCTGTCGACGTGTCCGTGCAGGACCTTGCCCGGATAGGCGTCTACCGTGATGTCGACCGGCTGGCCCGGCCGCATGAGGTCGAGCTGCGTCTCCTTGAAGTTCGCCGTGACCCACACGCGGGTCGGGACGAACATCATCAGGGCCTGGCCGGGCTGGGCCACGCCGCCGACTGCGGCCGAGATCTTGGTCGCCCGACCGGTCTCCGGCGCTGTGATGCGGGCGCGCGAGAGGTTGGTCTTAGCCTGCGTCAGGGTGGCCTGCGCCTGTTCGAGCTGCGCCTTGGCGGCCTGCTGCTGGGTTTGCAGCACCGCGATCTGCTTCTCGGCTGCGGTCTCGTTGGCCTGCGCGCTGGCGAGCGCCGCTTCCTTCTGGCGTTGATCGGAAGAGGTCTGCTGCGCCTGCTGGCGGGTGCCGGCGCCACGCGCGGCGAGGTCCTGGGCGCGCGCATTCTCCTGGCGCGAGAAGGTGAGCGCCGCGTCGGCCTGGGCGACCTGCTTCTGCGCCGCATCGATGCGCGCCTGCTGCGCGGCGATCTGCGCGCCATAGTTGGCGATCGTCGCCAGCGCTTGATCCGCCTGCGCGGTGGCCTGCGCCACCGAGGCGGTGTAGTCGCGCGGGTCGATCTCGGCCAGCACGGCGCCCGCCGGCACCGTTTCGTTGTCCGTCACCGGCACCTCGGTGATGGTGCCGGCGAGTTGCGACGCGATTGTCACGGTGCGGGTGTCGATGAACGCATCATCGGTCGACTCATAATTGCGCGCGTTGAGCCACCAGGCGACCAAAGCGATCAGCGCCAGGACGACCGCGATACCGACGGCGGTCGTAACGTAAGGGTGCTGACGCACCCGTTGCCCCAGCGACGGCTTCGGTCGATCCGGCGGCCGCTTGATGTCGTCTTTGCTTGCTTGCTTGGCGGCGGGCTCCGTCGGCCGTTCTGCGGCGGGGGTATCACGAACCGGCCGATCCGGTCCCTTGCCGTCGACGCGCGCATCCGCATCTTGCTCGTCCGCGCGATCGCGCGGGCGGCTCTTCTCATCGGGCAGGCGGCGTACCGGGGAACTACTGGTCATCGGGATAAAACGGGGCGCCCGGTGCGCCGGTTCCGCGCCCCCGTCCCGCCAGCAACCAGAAGTGATATCCGTCGTCAGCCGCGCCGGCGGGCCGCCAGTATCGCGACGGCGATCAGCGCCAAGGCGCCGGCTGCAACCGGCGCAAGGCGGGCGGTCGGGCCGTCGATCGCGACGGCGCTTTCGCTCGCCTCGCGGTCGAAGCTGCCGCGCGTGCGGTGCAGATGGTGGATCGGCTCCATCAGATTGTCCCGTCGCATCGGAGAGACCGGGACGCGGGTCTGCTGCGCCGTCACGACGTGGTGCGCCAAATAGTGGTCGAGGAATTCAGGCATCAGCAGGTTGCCGAGGATGACCTTGAGGGTGCTCCAGCCAATCCACAGTTCGCGGTGCGGATGGCGCGCCATGCGCAAGACCGCCTCCGCGATCACTTCCGGCTGCACCACGGGCGGCACCGGCCGCGGCTGCCGACCCATGTGCGTGCGCGCCCAGTCGAACTGCGGGGTATTGACCGCGGGCAGCTCCACGATGCTGACCTTGATCGCGCTGCGGGCATGGATCAGCTCGGCGCGCAGCGAATTGGTGAAGCCGCGGATGGCGTGCTTGGCGCCGCAATAAGCCGACTGCAGCGGGATGCCCCGATAGGCGAGGGCGGACCCAATCTGAATGATGGTCCCGCTGCCGCGCGCGCGCATGTCGCGCAACGCCGCTTGCGTGCCGTGGACGACGCCCAGATAGGTGACCTCGGTCACCCGGCGGAATTCCTCCGGCTCGATCTGCCACACCGGTGCGAAGACCGTGACCATGGCGTCGTTGATCCAGATGTCGATGGGGCCGAACGTGTGCCGGATGTGGTCGGCTGCCGCAAAGACCGCGGTGGCGTCCGCGACGTCGGCCGGTGCCACCACGGCCGACCCGCCCGCCTCTTCGATCTCCGCTTGCACAGACCGTAATGCCTCGGCATCCCGCGCGATCAATCCGACGCGGGCGCCTGCCTTGCCCAAGCGCAGCGCCACGGCACGGCCGACGCCGGCCGAAGCTCCGGTCACCGCAACGGTGCGATCGTGCAAAGCCTGCAAAGTGGCGTCCTTTATCGGAATCGGCACCCCTGTGGTTGAACCATGCAGCCGCCCATACGGTTCCCGTGTTGTTTGCCGCCAACCTACGCAGTGAGCCCGGCCATCGCCTCCGCGACATGGGCGGTGCGTCGCCCGGTGCACTGCTCGATTTGCTCGCGGCAGCTGAAGCCGTTTGCCAGCACCAGGGTTTCGCTTGGCTCGGCCCGCAGGCGCGGTAGCAGCACGCGCTCCGCGGCGGCGATCGACACGTCGTATTTCTGTGTCTCGAATCCGAACGCGCCCGCCATGCCGCAGCATCCTGTGTTGAGCACTTCATAGTCGAGGCCGAGGCGGTCGAGCACGTCCTGCTCCGATTGGGTCTTGATCACCGCGTGATGGTGGCAATGGAACTGCACGACGGCGCGGCCAGCGACTTGGGGCAGGGCGGCCTTGTCGACGTACCGATCGATGAACTCGCTGAAGAACAGCGTCTGCCCGCTCAATCGTTTGGCGACTTCGTCATCGGGAGACAGGCCGGGCAGCTCGTCGCGGAATGCGCTGACACAGGCGGGCTCCAGGCCGATGATCGGCGTGCCGCCCGCGATCTCGTCGCGCAGGCTGTCCATCGTGTGTCGCCACAGCCGCTTCGCCTCGTCGAGCATGCCCCAGTCGTAGAGCGGGCGGCCGCAGCACAGCGGCCGGTCCGGAATCGCGACCGAGAAGCCGAGGTCCTCAAGGACGCGCACGGCCGCGACTGCGGTCCGCGGCCGGAAGTGATTGTTGAACGTGTCGGGCCACAGCAGCACGCGCTTGCCGGCCTTCGGGCCTGCGGCGCGGTCGCGGAACCAGCGCGTGAACGTGCGATTGGCGAAACGCGGGATCGTGCGCGCGGGCGCGATCCCGCCGATCCACTTGGCGAGCGATGCCAGCCCGGGTGCCTGCATCGCCGCATTGACGAGCCGCGGCGCGTGCGCCGCGAGGCCGGCCCAGCGGTGGATCAGCCCCATCGAGTAAGCGGCGCGCGGCCGCAGCCGGTGCGCATAATGGTGGGAGCGAAACTCCGCCTTGTAGGTCGCCATGTCGACATTGACCGGGCAATCGCTCTTGCAGCCCTTGCAGCCGAGGCAGAAATCGAGGGCCTCCTCGACGGCATTGCTCGCCCAACGATCGTCGATCGGTCCGCCGTGCAGCATCTCGAACAGCAGGCGGGCGCGCCCGCGCGTCGAGTAGCGCTCCTCGTTGGTCGCCATATAGCTCGGGCACATGACACCTTTGTCGCTGCTGCGGCGCCGGCACGAGCCGACGCCGACGCAGCGCTGCGTCGCGCGCGTGAAGCTCCCGTGGTCCTCCTTGTAGGCGAAATGCCCGTTCACTTCGGGCGGTTGGTAGAGCGGGCCGACCCGCAGGTTCGAAGTGATCGGAAACGGATCGACCACCTTGCCCGGGTTCATCTTCCACGCGGGATCCCAAATAGCCTTGAACTCGCGAAAGGCCGTCAGCAGCTCCGGGCCGTACATCTTGCCGAGGAGCTCGGCTTTCGACTGGCCGTCGCCGTGTTCGCCCGAGAGCGAGCCGCCATAACGCACCACGAGATCGGCGGCCTGATCGAGAAAACTTCGCCAGTTGTCGACCCCCGGCTCCGTGCGCAGGTCGCAATCGATGCGGCAGTGGACGAGGCCGTCGCCGAAATGACCATAGACCGACGTTTCGTAGCCATGCTCATGCAACAACGCCTTGAAGTCGCGCAGGTAGGCGCCGAGACTCTCGCGCGGTACCGCCGAGTCTTCCCAGCCTTCGTAGGTCTCGGGCCAGCCCTCGATCTTGGCGGTCGCCGGCAGGCCGTCCTTGCGCACGGTCCAGAGTTTCGCCTGCTCGGCTGGCTCGGTAAGAAGTTTGGCGTGATGGCCCTTGTTTTCGTAGGTGCGCACCAGGCGATCCGCCGCTGTTTTGCCGTCATCGTCGTCGGCCGCGAACTCCGCGAGCAGCCAGCTGCCACCCTCCGGCAGTCCCTTGATCTTGTCGGTATCGATATGTTTGCGCCGGACGAATTTGACGAACAGGTCATCGATCGCCTCGAGCGCGATCGGTCCATAGTCGAGGATTTCCGGCACGGCATCGGCCGCGGTGAAGATGTCCGGAAACGCGATCACGGCGAGCACGCGCTTCTGCGGGCTCGGGATGAGCTTGAGCGTTGCGCCGAGCACCGTGACGCAGGTGCCTTCGGTGCCGACCAGCGCGCGCGCGACGTTGAAGCCGTTCTCATCCATCAATTGGTCGAGGTTCTCGTAGCCCGAGACCCGGCGGGGGATCTTCGGGTAACGCTCCTTGATCAACGTCCCGTAGCGATTGCGCAAGTCGATCATCGCCCGGTAGATCTCGGCGCGGCGGCCGCCGCCCGCGAGGATGCTCCGCAGGTCCTCGTCGTTCGTCCGACCGACCGTCATGCGCAGGCCATCGTAGGTTAAGATGTCGAGCGACTCGACATTGTCCGAGGTGCGGCCCGCCATGACCGAATGCACGCCGCACGAATTGTTGCCGATCATGCCGCCGAGCGTATTGTGGTCATGCGTCGAGGGATCGGGGCCGAAGGTAAGGTGGTGCTTTTCGGCGGCGTCGCGCAGGTTGTCGAGCACGCAGCCGGGCTCGACCTGTGCGAGGCGCTGCATTGGGTCGAGCGAGACCACGCGGTGGAGGTATTTCGAGAAGTCGATCAGCACTGCGACGTTGCAGCCTTGCCCGGCGAGGCTCGTCCCGCCGCCGCGTGCCGCGATCGGCGCGTCATGGCGGCGGCAGAGCGCCACGGCGGCGATCACGTCGTCGATCGTGCGCGGGATTACGACCCCGATCGGCACTTGGCGATAGCTCGAGGAATCCGTCGAATAGGCCGCGCGGGTGCCGACGTCGAAGCGAACCTCGCCGTTGATGCTCGCGCGTAGGTCGCGCGCGAGCGCATGATGCTCGGGCCGCGATGGCTCGTAGGCGCTGGTCGTGCGCCCGGCCGCCGTGCGTTGGACGCGATAGGCCGGGCGCCGCGCCGCCGTGCGATGATCGACCTCGAATGTATGAGCCACCTGGCGTCTCCGGTTGTCGCCCCGGACCGACTTTCATGCGGACTTCACGCAGCGTAGCGTGCGGCATCCTTCTGCTTGAGCGTGAGACCAATGCCCGGGCGCGTCAGGTCCGGCGCAATCATCCCGTCGCGCGGCACCGGCGCGCCGTCGAACAGCATGTGTTCGATGCGCACGTGGTC
>DASXCK010000115.1:0-12628 GCA_036491235.1 Xanthobacteraceae bacterium
GATCGGCACCGGCAGCGCCGCGATCACGGTGCCGGTGCTGCCGACCGCCTCGTAGGCAAAGAGGCCGCGCGCCACGAAGTGCGGATCGCGCATCGCCTCCTCGAGCGAGGCGACGATGGTGGCGCAGCAATCGGCCTCGGCGAGGATCGGCCGCCACGCCGCGGCGGTCCGGGCCGCGATGATCGCCGCGATCCCGGCGCGGGTCGCGGGCGGGTCGGTGCGGTCGTCGATCAGGGCCGGCGCAAGCCCGATCGCGGCGCAGAACCCGCGCCAGAATTTCTGCTCCAGCGCCGCGCAGGCGACGAGCGCGCCGTCGCGCGTCGGGTAGAGCGCGTAGCGCGGCGTGCCGCCTGCCGTCCAGGCTTCGCCCGGCCCTGGATAACGTCCGGTCGCCTGCCCGGCCGCGAGCGCCTGCCACGCAAACGTGAACATCGCGTCCGCCATCGCGACGTCGAGATAACAACCCTCCCCGGTGCTGTCGCGCTGGCGCAGCGCCAGCAGGATGTTCATCACGGCCGGAAAGGTGCCGCCGCCGATGTCGGCGATGAGCGCGGGCGGCACGTTTGGATGCGTGCGCGGTCCGGGGTTGAGCGCGAGCACCCCGGTCGCGCCGATATAATTGAGGTCGTGACCGGCCTCGCCGGCGCGCGGCCCGCGCTGGCCGTAGCCGCTGATCGAGCAATAGACGATACGCCGATTGACCCGCCGCACGGCCTCATAGCCGAGGCCGAGGCGCTCCATCACGCCGGGCCGAAACTGCTCGACCAGGATGTCGGCGCGCGCGAGCAGCGGGGCGAGCTTGGCGCGCCCTTCCGCGGTCTTGAGGTCGACCACAAGTCCCTGCTTGCCGCGGTTGAGCAGCACGAACGATGCACTCACATCGTCCAACGCCGGCCAGCGCCGGCGCATGTCCTCGCCGCCCGGACGCTCGATCTTGATCACCTCGGCACCGGCCTCGGCCAGCATCAGGGTGGCGAGCGGTCCCGGCAGCAAGGTCGTGAAGTCGAGCACGAGGAGACCCGACAGCGGTTGCGGCATGGCGTGAGCCCCCGATTCAGGCGCCTCGTTAACTTGGATCAATTCGCGGCGTTAAGGCAGGCCGTGGTGGACATCATGCATTCCAAACATGTGAGCGCCGCGCAGACGTCTACGCGTTGCGGAACGAAGCTCGGGACTCAGGGAGAGAAATGCATGTCTGGCGCCAGAATAGCGACCGGCCAGCCAAGGACCAATCGCTGGCTACAACTCATTCTCGCGCCGTGGGGAACCCGAGCGCACCCGCAATTCGCGCAGCCGAGACCTGCTCGCCCGGAGCGAAATCCTCGTTGCAGGCGCGGACGCCGACCGCAGGTTGTCGGTCGCCGCCAACCGCGACGTGATCGTCGCGGGCGAGCGCCATGCCGAGATTTATATCGTTCACGACGGCTGGTTGCTTCGCTCCCGTCTGCTGCATGACGGCCGGCGCCAGATCGTGGATTTCGTGCTGCCGGGCGATATCGTCGGGCTGGAGGCCTGCCTCTTCGGCAGGTCCCTGTACGCAATCGCGACCGTCACACCGGTATCGCTATCGGTCATGTCGCTGGATCAAGTCGAGGACGCGTCCGCGCACAATCCCGCGTTCGCCAAAGCGCTGCTGTGGTCGGCGGTGTGTCGTGGTGCCATACTCGGTGAGCACCTGGTCGACGCGGCGCGCCGCACCGCCTACGAGCGCGTCGGACACCTGCTGCTCGAATTGTTCGTGCGCCTGCGGCGAGCGAGCCGGACCGACGGCATGTCCTTCGATCTGCCGCTCACCCAGCGCAATATCGGCGACGCGCTCGGCCTGACGACGGTTCACGTCAACCGCACGCTGCGCGCGCTGCGCGAAGACAGATTGATCAGCCTCGGCGATCGCCGCGCGACAATCCTCGACCTCGCGGCACTCGCGCGGCTGTCCGATTTCGAGCGTCTCTACCTCGGCGAGGACGCGCCAGATCAGCCCCATCGACCGGTTCCGCACGGAAACTTGGCCAGCATGCCGTGATGCCCGCCACAGGCGGGATGCGGGCGAGCCGCCCTAATGGAACAAGTGCAGCGGCAGGGCGTGCGTCTTCACCATCCACATCACGGCGGTCAACGTCACGACCGATATGAGCGTGCCGAGCAGGACCGAGCTCGACGCTTCGCCCACCCAGGTGTCGTACTGGCGCGCCATGACGAACACGTTGAGCGCCTGCGGCAGCGCCGCCATCAGCACGGCGGTCGCGATCCAGGCCTCCGCAAAGGGCCCGAGCAGCGACAGCGTGACGAGGATGATTGTCGGGTGCACCACCAGCTTGATCGCCGACAGGATCGGCACCTCCCACGGCACCCGATCGAGCGGCCGCAGCGCCACGGTCACGCCGAGCGCGAACAGCGCGCACGGCGCGGCGCCGTTCTGCAAAAAGCCCAGGAGGCGGTCGAGCGCGACCGGCGGCTCGAAATGAAGGGCCGCCGATGCCACGCCGAGCGCACTCGTGACGATGAACGGGTTGGTGACGACCCGCCGCACCACGGACGCCATCGTTGCCAGCACGCCTTTGCGCCCGGCGCCCGCAAAAGACATCAATAGCGGGACCAGCGTGAACAACAGAAGCTGGTCGAAGCAGAAGATCAGCGCGACCGGCGCGGTCGCCTGCGAGCCGAGCGTCGCGAGCGCGAGCCCCGGTCCCATATAGCCGATATTTCCGTAGCTGCCGGCGAGTGCCGCGATGGTCGCCTCGGCGAGGTTGCGGCGGCGCATGAAATAGCTGATCGCAAAGGCGAGGCAGAAGACCAAAAAGGTCGACAGCGTGGTCCCGACGATGAACCACGCCTGGGCAAGCTGCTCGAACGGCGTTTGCGCCAGGATGCGATAGAACAGAGCGGGCAGCGCCACATAGACGACGAAGAAATTCATCCACACCAGCCCGTCGTCGGGTAGGCGCTTGATCTTGCCGCAGACGAGTCCGAGGAAGATCAGGCCGAAGAACGGCAGCGCAAGATTGACGATATCGAGCATGTGGATGACCGGCGGCGCTGGTGCCTACCGGCTGGCCTCCAGGCGGTCAATCCTTGGGCAGCTGGCGCCGCTGGAACCACTCGCAAATTCGACTTGCGCCCGACGGGCCTTCCACCACTATGGCATCGACGAAATCCGCAGCGAGCGTGCCGCATGAAGCTTCCGCGCAACTTCTTCAAGCCGTTGGCAATCGGCGCGCCCGCGCCGCCGCGCGAGCTGCCGGTGCGGCTCGAGCGCATGATCCATTTCGTGCCGCCGCATAACGAGAAGGTGCGCGCCAAGGTCGGGGAGCTGATCGCGCAGGTCGACGTGGTGCTCGGCAATCTCGAGGATGCGGTGCCGGCCGACGCCAAGCTCGCGGCGCGAAAGGGTTTTATCGCCATGGCGAAGGCACACGACTTCGGTGCAACCGGCCTGTGGACCCGCATCAATGCGGTCAACTCGCCGTGGGCGCTCGACGACGTCATCGAGATCGTGGCCGCGATCGGCAACAAGCTCGACGTCGTCATGCTGCCCAAGGTCGAAGGCGCGTGGGACATCCATTACCTCGACCAGCTTCTCGCCCAGCTCGAGGCGCGGCACGCCGTGACGAAGCCCATCCTCATTCATGCCATTCTCGAGACCGCCGAAGGCGTCGACAACGTCGCCACGATTGCGGCCGCTTCGCCGCGCATGCACGGCATCAGCCTGGGGCCGGCCGATCTTGCGGCATCGCGCGCGATGAAGACCACGCGGGTCGGCGGCGGTCACCCGGGTTACGTCGTGCTCGCCGATGCGGCACGCGAAGGCGAGCGGTCGCGCTTCCAGCAGGATCTGTGGCACTACACTATCGCCAAGATGGTGGATGCCTGCGCGGCGGCGGGGATCAAGCCGTTCTACGGACCGTTCGCCGACTTTTCCGATTCGGCCGCCTGCGAGGCGCAATTTCGCAATGCCTTTCTGATGGGCTGCGTGGGTGCGTGGTCGCTACATCCCTCGCAGATCGCCATCACCAAGCAGGTGTTTTCACCCGAGCCCAGCGAGGTGACATTCGCGCGCAAGATCCTCGATGCCATGCCGGACGGAACCGGCGCCGTCATGATCGACGGGAAGATGCAGGACGACGCCACCTGGAAGCAGGCAAAGGTCGTGATCGACCTTGCCCGTCTGGTCGCCGCAAAGGATCCCGACATGGCGGCGCGCTACGGATTGTGACCTCCGCTGCCGGCCGCGAAGCCCGTCGGCCAAGCCTTGTTCCGGAGGCAGGTACTGCGCTATGCATCCGCCCCCATGAGCAAGACACACACCGCCAAATATACACTCGGGCAGGTCGTGCGGCACCGCATCTTTCATTTTCGCGGCGTCGTGTTCGACATCGATCCCGTGTTCAACAATACCGAGGAGTGGTACGAGGCGATCCCGGCCGAGGTGCGGCCGCACAAGGAGCAGCCGTTCTACCACCTGTACGCCGAGAACGCCGAGGTCGAGTACATCGCCTACGTATCCGAGCAGAACCTGCTGCCCGATACGTCCGGCGAGCCGATCCGCCACCCGCAGGTCGCCGAAACATTCGAACGCGACGATGCCGGCAGCTATCGGCTGCGCAATGCCACGCTCAACTGAGACTTCACCTTGACAAAAAAACAGCGCGCCGGTGAGGCGCGCTGCTCGGTGGTTTATCGGCAGAGCCGCACTATTGCTTGGGCGGCGCCGGGTGCTGCTTCTGCAGCTCTTCCTGAAACTTCTTCTGCTGCTCCGCGTAGACCTTCGGGTCGGTCGGCGGACCGTCGTTCGCCTTGGCGAAATTGGTCAGCGGCAGCGGAAAGCTCATCGGCACATTGTTGATGTTGACGGCCTGGATATACAGCGTCTTGCCGGCCTTGAGCTTCTGCTGCAGGTCGTCGCTGACGGGGTAGAACGTGATGCAGCCCTCGAGGCACACCACGAATTTCCCCGTCACATAGGGCTGCTGCTCCTGATCGATGAGGAGCCGCGTCCCATATTCGAGCAGCATCCCGAGCGGGAGCGTGACCCGCAAGATTTTCGGCGAACCTTCCGGCTCGGCAAATTCGGCCAACGCAGCCGGCGCTCCGGTCTCGGTGAGCAGCAGCGCGCGCGTGACGCAAAGCTTCTTCGGCTGCGTCTCACACAACTTCGTCCAAGGTGACGACACGAATTTCGGCATCTGCGGCTGCGCGGGCGCCGCCGGCTGCTGCGGTGCCTGCGCCTGTGGCGCGACCGGCTGCTTCGGCGCCGCCTTGGGCGCGGGCTTAGGCTTGGGCTGCGCTTGCGCGGCGGGCGCCGCAAGGAACGCGACCGCCGCGCCGGCCGCAAGCGTCGCGACAAGGGCGCGACGCAGCCGCCGCACGCGCGCGGCTACGCCCGCGCCCTCCGAGTGCGCCGCAGCGCGAGACACGCCGACGCTCGACATCTTCGCCATCGCAATCCTCATCACTGTTTCGGCGCGGCCGGCGCGCCCTGTTGCTGCTCGAGCTTCTTACGCGCTTCCTCGGCCCGCTTCTGCAGCTCGTCCTGAAGCTTTTTCTGCTGCTCGTCGTACACCTTCGGATCGGTCGGCGGACCTTCGTTCGCCTTGGCGAAGTCGTTGAGCGGCAATGGGAAGCTGATCTGGTTTCCGCCAAGGTTGATCGCCTGGATCGTCAGCATCTGCCCTTTCTTGAGCTTTTCGACGAAGTCAGCCGTACCAGCCACCTCCGCCAGGCAGCCATTCGGGAAGCAGGTGACGAATGCTGCGCGGACCGGCTCCTGCTGATCGATGATCATGCGGGCGCCGAACTTGAGTTGCAGCGGGAGCGGCAGGGTAATGCGGAAAAGCTTGTTCGGGTCGCCATCCGGCTCGATCAGCCCAACGGCGACGACCGGCACGCCCGCCTCGGTCCGTGCATCCTTGGTGGTGAAGCACACCTGCTTGGCATCGGCGCCCTGGCCCTTGCCGCAGAACTTCGTCCACGGCGAGTAGATGAGCTGGGGGATTTGCACCGGGGCCTGTTCTTGCGGCGACTGCGCGGGCGGCGGGGCCGGCTGCGGCTTCTTGGGGGCGGCCTTTGGCGGGGGCTTCGGCGCCTGCGCATAGACGTCGGACGTGCCGGACATGCCAAGAAACGCAAGGGCGATAGCAGTCGTGACGAGCGACCGACGCACCGGCCGGGCCGGTGCGGACACGATCCGATGAGCCATTCTGAATCCTCTCTATCGCCTTCCCCGGCATCTACGCCGACGGGACGGGCGCCCCCTCAGGATCGGGTGTCTCAACGTGAATTGAGGCAGGATAGTGACATCCGCCACCCGGCCTCCTGACGACACAAAAGCGCGCCACCAGAATGCCTTATGCGAAATGATGGTGATAACTTCAAGACGCCATAGCGGCCGCGATTGCCTATGCTATTTCTGCTTCTCCGCCGAATGTCCCGCCGGCAGCTCCGGCCCCTCACGGCTCCGGTCGTTCATGACGGTGCTCGCACGCACGCTCATGTTATGCGGCTTGGCGCTCCTGGTCAGCTGGCACTCCGGCGCCGCCGGGGCGGACGAGCCCCGTTTCGCAATCGCGATGCACGGCGAACCAGAGCTCGCCCCGGGCTTCACGGCCCTTCCCTACGTCAATCCGGACGCGCCCAAGGGCGGCCAGCTGGTGCAGGGTGCGCTCGGCACCTTCGACAGCCTCAATCCTTACATCATCAAGGGCGAGCCGGCGATTTCGCTGCATGGTTACGTGGTCGAGAGCCTGCTCGCGCGCAGCTATGACGAGCCGTTCACCCTTTATGGACTGCTCGCCAGGAGCGTAGAGACCGACGAGGCGCGCTCCTACGTCACGTTCCGGCTCGACCCGCGGGCAAAATTCTCCGACGGCCACCCGGTCACGGCGGACGACGTGATCTTCTCGTGGCAGCTGCTGCGCGACCACGGCCGCCCCAACCTGCACACCTACTACGTCAAGGTCACCAAGGCGGAGGCGCTCGACGCGCATACGGTGCGGTTCGACCTGTCGGCCGCCCACGATCGCGAGCTGCCGCTCATTCTCGGCCTGCTGCCAGTGCTGCCCAAGCACGCCGTCGATCCCGCGACCTTCGAGCAGACCTCGCTCAAGCCGCTGATCGGTTCCGGGCCCTACGTGATTTCACAGGTCGACCCTGGCCGCAGCGTGACGCTCAAGCGCGACTCAGGCTATTGGGGACGTGATCTCGCGGTCAACAAGGGACTGTGGAACTTCGACACATTGCGTTACGACTTCTACCGGGACGAGAACTCGGCCTTCGAGGCCTTCAAGCGCGGGCTCTACGACGTCACCGTCGAAACCGATCCGGCGCGCTGGGAAACCGTTTACGATTTTCCGGCCGCGCGCGAGCATCGGGTCCTCAAGGAAGCGTTCCCGACCGGCAATCCGCAGGGCATGCTCGGTTTCGTCTTCAACACGCGCCGTCCGCTTTTCGCCGACATCCGCGTCCGCCAGGCGGTCTCGCTGCTGTTCGATTTCCAGTGGATCAACAAGACGTTCTTCTATGGGCAGTACCGCCGTTCGACGGGCTACTTCTCGGGCAGCGAGCTCTCTGCGTATCAGCGCCCGGCCGACGCGCGCGAGCGCGCCCTGCTCGCGCCGTTCCCGGACAGCGTGCGTCCCGACGTGCTCGACGGCACCTGGTCGCCGCCGGTCAGCGACGGCTCCGGACACGACCGCGCGACGCTGCGGCGTGCGCTCGCGCTGCTGAGAACCGCCGGCTACGAGCTCTCCGGCAACAGGCTGCGCGAACACGCGAACGGTCGGCCGCTGCGGTTCGAGATCCTGGTCGACACCAAGGACCAGGAACGCACCGCGGTTGCGTTCTCCCAGCTCCTCAAGGCGGCCGGCATCGAGGCCGACATACGCATGATCGACTCGGTGCAATACGAGCAGCGCCGCAGCACCTTCGACTTCGACATGATCTGGTACCGCTGGGAGCAATCGCTGTCGCCCGGCAACGAGCAGGCCTTCTACTGGGGCTCGGCCGCCGCCGACCAGCCGGGCACCCGCAACTACATGGGCGTGCGCAGCCCGGCGGTCGACGCGATGGTCGCCGCCATGCTCAAGGCCACGAAGCGCGAAGACTTCGTCGCTGCCGTGCGCGCCCTCGATCGCATCCTGATCTCAGGCAATTACGTGGTGCCGTTGTTCTACCTGCCGCAGCAATGGATCGCGCGCTGGTCGCAGATCCGGCATCCGGCAAGATCCTCCCTGATCGGGTGGGTGCCGGAAGCGTGGTGGTACGAGACGCCGACCAACAAGGCGCAGTGAGGCAGGCCGGTATGATCCTCGGGCAATCGTCTCCGCAGCAAGCCGCGATGCTCGCCAGAGCCGGACGCTCGACGCTCGACGACGTGTTTCGGCGCGCGCTTGCGCGCCGCCCCGGCACGGTCGCGTTGATCGATCCGCCGAATGCCGCGGCCATCACGGGCGCGGCGCCGCGCCGCCTCACCTACGCGCAGGCCGACCGCGTGATCGACGCGATCGCGGCCCGGCTGCGGCATCTCGGGCTGCAGACCGATCAGGTCGTCGGCCTGCAGATGGCCAACACGATCGACGCCGTCGTGACGTTGCTCGGTATCCTGCGCGCCGGGCTGATCGCGATGCCGCTGCCGCTCCTGTGGCGACAGGCCGAATGCATCGCGGCGCTCGACCGCGTCAATGCCCGCGCGCTCATCGTCAGCGCCCGCATCGGCGCGGTCGATCATTGCGAACTCGCGATGAATGTGGCAGCCGAGGTTTTTCAAATTCGCCAGGTGGGAGGCTTCGGCCCCGGCCTCGCGGACGGCGTGATCGGATTCGACGACCTCTATGACGAGGGGGCCACCGCGACGCCGCCCGAAATCACGCGGTCGATCAATCCGGCCGCCCATGTGGCGATCATCACCTGGGATGCCGGCGCCGACGGCCCCGTTCCGGTCGCGCGCAGCCACTTCGAGATCCTGGCCGCCGGCGCCGCCGTCACACTCGAAAGCCGTATCGAGCCGACCGCGGTCATCCTCTCATCGCTCACCTTGCCCTCGCTCGCCGGACTCGCGCTCGGCATCATGCCTTGGCTGCTCGTCGGCGGCACGCTGGCGCTGCATCATCCCTTCGACGATCAGGTCTTCCTGGCGCAATGCCGCGCCGAGCGGGCCGCGAGCGTCATCGTTCCTTCCCTCCTCGCACAGCGTCTCGGCAAGTCGGGCGCATTGAGCCGACGCGACGGCATCAAGACGCTGGTCGCCGCCTGGCGCGCGCCTGACGAGATGGCGTCGAGCCCTGACTGGGGCGACCTCGCAATCAGCCTCGTCGACGTGGCCGTATTCGGCGAGAGCGCTTTGTTCGCGACCCGCCGCAGCGGCGCCGGCGTATCGACGCCGCTGCGGCTCGGGCCGGTCACGACACCACACCGCGCACAGGATGCGCTTCAGGTCGTGGAGCTTGCCCGCACGCCCGCCGGGACGATCGCGGTGCGCGGAACCCAGGTGCCGCGATTTCCCGTTCCGCTCGGGCTTGATGCGATGGCAAAGCCCGCCTTCCCGGTCGACAGCGACGGTTTTGCCGATACCGGTTATGCCTGCACGGTCGACCCGGAAACCCAGGCGCTGTCGATCACGGGTGGCGGTGCCGGCGCGGCCCGCTATCGCGGCGCCCGGCGCGCACTCGTCACGGCCGAGCGAAACGGAACCGGCGAAGTTCCGCGCGACGTCCCGCCGCTCGCCGTGGTGGGACTCGGCTCATAACTCGCTGCCCCTGCCGATACCCGGATTTTAACGCTGGCTATTGACGAGACGTTAATGGCGTTCCTCTAGCCTCGCGCCTCTCGATCGGCTTTTGCGACGAACGGATCGCAACTCGGCGCCGATCCGCGATTTCTCAGCGTTCGTCTCCAACCGCGTGCCTCCGATGTCGTTGCAGGGTCCGATCGTCGTCGTCGCCGATCAGAAGGATGAGGAGCTGATCTCGACGCTGGCGGCTGGTGGCGCCTTTCCGGTGGTCGGTGCGACTTGGCGCGACGCCGCCGATGCGATCACGCGCATCGCGCCCGCCGCCGTGGTCGCCGCCGGCCCGGCCAATTCACCCGACGACGCGGCGGCACTGCAAGCCGCCATCGATGCGGCCGGCGCGCCCTATCTGCCGGTCATCGCCCGCACCGCGGATGCGGCCGCGCCGAGCCTCGCCGATGCGCTCCCGATCGGCGCAAATGCGCCGGCCGACCGGATCGCGATCCGCCTGGCCTCGGCGCTGCGCGTACGCACCCTGCACGCCACGGCGCTGCGCCGCGCCGACGCGCTCATAGGCCAATGCGACGACTTGCCGGCCCTCCCGACGGCCGATCCGATCGAGGACGCCACCGTGATCGTCACCGGCCGCGGCCGCGGATATCCGGCGCTCTCGATCGCCGTCGGCGAACGTGTCGGTCTCATCGGCGCGCTCAGCGTCGAGACCGCCGCAAAATATCTCACGGCGCGCGACGTGGACGGCATCGTGATCGGCGAGGGATTCAACCCGCGCACCGTCGAGGCCTTCCTCACGGTGCTCGCGGAGGACACCCGCTTTCGCGATCTGCCGGTCGCGCTCCTGCCCGACTTGCCGGCCTCGATCGACACCGATCGGTTGCCCAACCTGGAGCCGGTCGCGGGCGAGCCCGCGCAGATCGTCGAGCGCATCCTGCCGCTGGTGCGCCAGCACGCATTCGAGGCACGCCTGCAACGCCAGCTCAACGCGCTCGAGGCCAAAGGCCTGCTCGACGCGCAGACCGGCCTCTTTACGACGGCGGCGTTCTTGCGCGAGCTCAATCGCGCCGTCGACGACGCGAAGGTGCGCGGCAACGCGATGACGCTCGCACGCTTCACCTTTCCGGGCGCTGTCGACCGCCGCGCCAACATGGACGCGGCGCGGCTCGTCAGCCGCCTCGTGCGCAGCGCCGATTTCGCCTGCAGGGCGAATGACGGCTCGATCCTGATCGCGTTCTCGGAGACCGCGCTGCGCAGCGCGCACGTGGTGGCGCGCCGCATCGCCAACGTGCTGCGCCACACCATGCTGTCCGCCGAGGGTGATGACGGCCGGCCCGTGCGGGTCGACCCGACCATCACGCTTGCGGCATTGAAATCCAACGACACGGTCGAGACCCTGCTCGCCCGCGTGTCCGAATCGGTCGCGGTTGCGGCGCAATAGACTGGCGCCTATCTTGGGGGCTGATCTTTCCCGGAGCGCTCCCATGTCCGACACGACCGAACCGCTCACCATCGACGTCGTCTCCGACGTGGTGTGCCCGTGTTGCTTCATCGGCAAGCGCCGGCTCGAAAAGGCGGTCGCCTCGCGTCCCGACCTGTCCGTCGAGGTGCGCTTCCACCCCTACTTCCTCAACGACTGGGTGCCGCGCGGGGGCATCAGCCGCACCGAATATCTCACCACCAAATTCGGCTCGGTCGACCGCTACAACCAGAATGCCCAGCGCATCGTCGGCGTCGCGGCGGGCGAAGGCCTCACCTACGCGCCTGAGAAGATCCAGCGCCAGCCCAATACCATCGACTGCCATCGCCTGATCTACTGGGCAGAGCAGCAAGGCGATGGCGCGCGCATGAAGCAACGCCTGATGGACCTCTATTTCACCGAGGGCGGCGATCTCTCCGATCGCGAGGTATTGGTGAAAGCCGCCGCCGACTGCGGGCTCGACGCGAACCAAGTGCGCGACATGCTCGCGACCGACACCGACGTCGATACGGTGACGCGCGCCGCCGAATCCGCCAAGGCGGCCGGCATCGAGGGCGTACCGATGTATATCTTCGGCGGCATGCTCGCGGTGTCGGGTGCGCAGTCACCGGAGCACCTCGTCTCGGCGATCGAGCGCGCGATCGCAGAGCGGGAGAAGAGAGCAACGCAAGCCGCGGAGTAATTCGTAGGGTGGGCAAAGGCGCGTAGCGCCGTGCCCACGCGGATTTGAACGGTGGGCACGCTTCGCTTTGCCCACCCTACGACGGCGACATTCACGCCGCCTTCGCCCGTCCCGCAATCCGCACCAGATCGCGCAGGATCGCGGCCGCGCCCGTGAGGCGCTGCTCGGGTCGCTCCCAGTCCTCGAACAGCACCACCTTCATGTCGGGTCTCACCCGCGCGGCGGGCCCCTGCTCGCGGATATATGCCACCAGCCCTTCCGGGTTGGCGAAGCGGTCGTCACGGAACGAGATCACGGCGCCCTTCGGTCCCGTATCGATCTTCGCCACATTGGCGCGGCGGCACAGCGCCTTGATCTTCACGGTGTCGAGCAGGTGCTTCACCTCCTCGGGCAGCGGGCCGAAGCGGTCGACCAGCTCGGCCGCAAAACCGTCGATGTCGCGATCCTCCTCGAGATCGGCGAGGCGGCGATAAAGCGCAAGGCGCACCGGCAGGTCGGCGACGTAATCCTCCGGGATCAGCACCGGCATCCCGATGGTGATTTGCGGCGACCAGCGATCCGCGACCGGCTCCGCGATCCCCGCCTTGAGGCTCGCGACGGCTTCTTCGAGCATCTGCTGGTAGAGTTCGTAGCCGACCTCCTTGATGTGGCCGGACTGCTCCTCGCCCAAGAGATTGCCGGCGCCACGGATGTCGAGATCGTGCGATGCGAGCTGGAAGCCGGCGCCCAGGGT
>DASXCK010000116.1:0-5804 GCA_036491235.1 Xanthobacteraceae bacterium
CAGCGCCTTGGCGTCGGCGAAGCGCCAGAGCGCCGGCGCCGCATGGGTGACGGGCTCGTTGGTGACGACCGATTTCATCACCTTCCACAACGGCGCCATGTCGTATTTCGCGATCTTCTCGTAGAAGGCCTCCCGGGCGCCCTGCAGATTGTGCTTCGAATCGGGACTGGTCTTGGTAGCCGTCGCGACCGCCATATGTTCCTCCGTTCACGCCGGAATTATAAATCCTGCCCGCAATATAGGCGATATACCGGAACCCGGGAATACGCGATTACGCGCCTCTGAACTGCCCGGCGCTCAGGTGTTGTTCGTCCCGCCGTCGACCGCGAGCGTCTGGCCGGTGACGAAATCGGACTCCGGCGAAGACAGGAAGATCAGGGTTCCAACCAGGTCCTCCGGCACCTCATCGCGCTTGAGCGCCCGGCGGGCGATCGCAGGCTCGCGCGCCGACTTGAGATGGCCGGGATTGTGCTCGACCACGCTGTCGCTGATCGTAAATCCCGGCGCCAGCGTGTTGACGCAGATGTTGTGGCTTCCGAGCTCGCGTGACAGCGCCCGCGTGAACGAGGTCACGGCGCCCTTCGAGGTCACGTAGTGCAGCATGTGCGGGATGCCGCGCGCCGCGGTCCCCGACCCGACATTGATGATCTTGCCGGAGTGCTGCGCGATCATGTGCGGCGCGACGTGCTTGGCCATCAGGAACATGCCGCGCACATTGATCGCCATCACACGATCCCACAGGGCAATGTCGATCTCGGTGAAGGGCTGCTCCTGCAAGGGGGCGAACAGCGCCGCATTGTTCACCAGGATGTCGATCTTGCCGAAGCGCGCCAGCGTGGCGGCGACGACCTCTTTGACCTGCTCCTCGTCGCTGACGTCGACGATCGTGCTGGCCACCGAGTTGGCGCCATGCCGCGCCGCCACCTCGGCCGCCAGTTCGCGGCCGTCCGCGATATCGGCGATCATCACCCGCGCACCCTCGGCCGCGAGCGCCCGCGCATAGTAGCGGCCGATGCCCTTCGCGCCGCCGGTCACGATCGCGACGCGGCCATCCAGTCTTGCCATTTTGCGTGCGCCCCTACTTAATCGAAACCCTCACCCCGTCATGGCCGGGCTTGTCCCGGTCATCCACGTCTTTCTTCGGCCTTATGCCATAAGACGGGGATGCCCGCGACAAGCGCGGGCATGACGCTTTGGAAAGCATTGCGCCATGTCCCAAGATGTTGCCTTCCTCGACCGCCTGGCCATCCGCGACGTCATCGACAACTGGGCGATGTGGCGCGACACCGGCCGCTGGGACGATTTCCGCACCTGCTGGCATGCCGAGGGCGTCATGATGGCGACCTGGTTCCAGGGCGGGTTCGAGGACTTCATCAAGGTGAGCCAGCAAGGCTTCGCGCGCGGCTCACGCACCTCGCACTTCCAGGGCGGGACGAGCGTCGATCTCAGGGACCATCGCGCCGTCGCGCAGACCAAGATGCAGATCGCCCAGCGCGGCCCGATCGAGCGCGTGGTGTGCGACGTGGTCTGCTCCGGTCGCTTCTACGATTTCCTCGAGAAGCGCGGCGACCGCTGGGGCATCGTGCTGCGCCAGCCGATCTACGAGCGCGACCGCATCAACCCGGTCGACCCCGCCGCGACCGTCCGGCTCGACCAGGCGCTGCTCGCGCGCTTTCCGGAAGGCTATCGCCACCTCGCCTATCTGCAGACGAAGAACGGCCAGACCGTGAAGATGGACATGCCGGGGCTCATCGGACCGGAGCTCGACGCCCTCTATCGGCGCGGCGAAGGCTGGCTGAAGGGCGAAGCAATATAACGACCGGAATTGGCTCTATCGCGCCGAATAGCAGCTTGCGGCCGCCACCAGGATCGGCGCCGCGCAGGCCAATGCGGACGCCGCGATCATCAGCATCAGCAGCCACCCGAAGTCGATGGTCAGAGCGTATTGGCCCCGGGCCTGAGCACCGCGCCCACGCTTGGCGCGCAGTCGCGCGAACCAGCCCCATCTGACCGCGCCAAAGCACATGGACACCGCCCATAGCGCCACCATCGGCGCCAACATCCACGTCGGCGCCCACGCCCCTTTCGCCACCGGCATGAGCCAGGTGGAGCAACGCAGGAGCACCGGGTCGACGGCCACGAGGAAGAGGATGCCGCAGAATAGGCACGCGACGCAGCCGAACGCGCCGACCTGCGCGGTCCTTTTGAAGAAGCACCGGGCGACCCGCCCGTTATGGCCGGCAGCCGCCGGTTCCGGCGTCATCCGATACACCTATCGCCACGAGACGCCGACACGAAGATCACAGGGTCTTCTCCGGCTTCGGCTCGATGGGCGCCGCAGCCGCCGTCTGCGCTCGATCCGCATGTGAGATGAGCCAGTAGATAAAGCCAAGCGCCAGGAGGAGCGCGCTGAAGCCGAAAAATGTCTGAGCGGTCGTTGCCGTGAAGTCCTGCAGCATGAGCTTGCGAGTGATGACCAGCACGGTCAGCAGGATGACGGTACGGACCTGGATAGCGCCGGTCTTATGCGTCAGCGCGACATAGATCGAATGATTGAATTCCAGGATGATGAGAATCGTCAAAACCGCCCCGAACGTGTCTTGCAGGGCGGCTTTTTCCAGGAACGCCTGGCCGAGCATGAAATCGCCGGAGAGCTTGATGGCGAACGTGACGATCGCATAGACGGAGATCGCGCCGAGTATGATCATGACGCAGGTCAGCGCGATGCGTTCGAACCGCATATAGTCGGCGAACCGCTGCAAATCTTCCCGATACTGCCTCAGCGTCATGACATGTCCTCCCGCCCCCGCCGATCATACGGAAAACGATAGCCTAGCGATATCGGGGCGACGTGGCTCCAGCGGGCGTCACATGGCCTGCGTTGCCGCTCCCCGCAAAGCGGTCCATCATGTGAGGTAAGGCTGTTCACATGGTAGGAGCGCGGCGATGACGGAACGCAGCAGACGCGATCGCTCGCGGACAAGCGTCACGCGGCCCGCCTTTGTTGGCCGCCTCGTGTTCGCGGTCGCGACCGCGATCGCGACGGCGACGACGATGGGCACCGCCGCCGCGCAAGGCTTTCCAGACCCCCCGATCAAGATGGTCGTCGGCTTCTCGGCCGGCGGCGGCACCGACGTGATCGCACGCATCGTGGCGCAAGCGATGTCCGCAGGCCTGCATCAATCCATGGTGGTCGAAAACCGGCCGGGCGTGAGCGGTATGCTGGCGGACGCCGACGTCGCCCGCGCGGCGCCCGACGGCTACACCATCATGATGGGCAGCCAGACCACGCTTGCGGTCGCGCCGACGCTCTATCGCAAGTTCGCGATCGACGCCGGGCGCGATTTCGCCGGCGTGGCGCGCGCCGGCGCCTCGCCGCTGGCACTGGTCGTGAACCCGTCGTTTCCGGCGCACTCGGTGCGCGAGCTGATCGCGCTCGCCAAGAGCAAGCCGGGCAAGCTCAATTTCGCGTCGGGCGGCGTCGGCACGACACCCCACATGGCGGGCGAGCTCTTTGCCCAACTCGCCGGCATCAAGCTCGTGCACATCGCCTACCGCGGCGAGGCGCCCGCGCTCAACGACGTCATCGGCGGACAGGTCCCGATGATGTTCACCAACCTCTCGGCGTCGGTCGGCAACATCAAGGGGGGCTCGCTGCGCGCGCTTGCGGTCACGGGCGCGCAGCGCTCGCCCTTGACGCCGGACGTCCCGACGCTCGCCGAAGCCGCGATCCCGGGCTTCGCGGCCGAGACCTGGTTCGCGGTGGTCGTCCCGGCGCATACGCCGCCCGCGATCGTCGCGCGCCTCAATGCCGTGGTGCAGCGCGGGTTCAGCGATCCCGCGACCGTGCGCCGGTTCACCGATCTCGGCATGACGCTCGGCGGCGGAACGTCGGAAGAGATCGACGCTTATGTGAAGTCCGAGGTCGCGAAGTGGGGCAAGGTCATCAAGGACGCCGACATCCGCGCGCCGGAGTAGCGCTGGCGCCACGACGAGCGCTACTCCCGTCGAGAAACGACCATTTTGTGACAGGCATCACGCGCTGTACGCGACGGCAGGGATGACCGTCCGCAGCGCGCCCCGTACCATACCCACGCGAATTCACACGGAGGGTCCTCATGCCGCGATATTCCATCCTGCTTGTTGCCGCTGCCACTTGCCTCGCGGGCCTCGCGCCCGCCGGCGCGCAACAGCCACCGCCGCGGCCCTGCGCCGCCATCCGCCAAGTCTGCCTGCAGGCGGGCTTCGTCCTCAACGGCGCGCGCGCCGGCGAAGGCGTCGTGGTCGACTGCATCCGGCCGATCATGCAGGGCAGCCCACAGCCGAGGCGCGCGACAAAGCCGCTGCCGGCGGTCGATCCGGCGCTGGTCGAAGCCTGCCGGGCGCAGAATCCGAACTTCGGCATGGGCAACGCGCGGGCGCCGCAGGCGCCGCGCAACGGACAGCCGCAGCCCGCCCCTGGCGCGGCGCCGCAGGAGGCGCCCCCGCCGGGTGAGCCCGGGCAGCCGCCGCAGGAGGAGCCGGCACCGAAGCACTGAGCCTGCATCGGATCGAAACGCGTCAATGCAGCAATCGCGGCCGGCTTCCGGCCGCGATTTTTTTGCGCCGTGCACCGCAGCGCCGCGCACCGTGATGCCCATCACAGAAAGCGCGAATGCGCCGCACCGCCACGCTCGTGCGCGAACGCATCGCGACGCGCCGCCGACGAACAGTTGGGTAGAGAGACCCGAACATCGATCCTGAAGCTGAACTCAACCCTGAACCCAACCCCAAGGAGAAGACCCATGTCCCGACTGTCCCGCACCTCCGCGCTCGCCATCGCGGCCACCGCTGCGCTCGCGATCTCGGCTTTCACTCCCACCAACGCATCCGCCTTCGGGCACTTTGGCGGCGGCTACCATGGCTTCCACAGCTATCACTTCGGCTTCCATGGCGGCTTCTATCGTCACTATCCGTACCGCTTCAGCCATTGGGGCTGGGGCCGCTATCACTGGGGTTTTGGCAACCGCTATCGCTGGTCGTACCCGCGCTACGGCTTCTGGCCCCGGTATCGCTGGTTCCCGCGCCCGGTCACCTACGGGGGTCTCGGTGCAGGTGCGATCGCGGCGGGCGCGGCTCCGGCCGCCGCGCAGGCGGCGCCCACCGCGCAGCGGCAGCCGAACTGCCTGGTCAAGCGCTACCTGCCGAACGGCGCCGTCGAGTTCGCCGACATGTGCACGCAGGAGCAGGCGATCGCGATGCCGAACGCCATGCAGCCGCCCGGCCAGCCCGGCCCCGGCGCGCAATAAGGCACGCAGCACGCGACCGGATGCGTCCGGCGCGGTCCCGGGCCCCGGCAGGATGATGTCCTGCCGGGGCCTGTCTTTTTACGCAGGTCTTGCGCATCATCGGGCGCAGCACGGAGCCGACCCGACATGGCGCGCGACACTCTGTTTTCGATCCTGCCGCCGGCACTTGCGGACGGCCTGATCGCGCAGGCCAGCAAGGTCGAGCTCGCGCCCGACCAGGCGCTGTTTCGTTGCGGCGATCCGTGCAACGGCTGCTATCACGTGATCGACGGGCTCTTGAAGGTCACGGTCGAGCTGCCGTCGCGGCGCGAGCGCATCCTCGCGATCCTCGGCGCCGGCGGCTTCATCGGCGAGCTCTCGCTGATGGACGGCGCGCCGCGCTCCGCCAACGTGATCGCGATCAAGCGCGCGACGCTCTATTTCGTCAGCCGCACCGCGTTCGACGCGTTCGGCGCCGCGCATCCGGAGATCTACAGGCATATCGCCGACCTGCTGGCGCGCCGGCTGCGCGACAAC
>DASXCK010000117.1:0-6577 GCA_036491235.1 Xanthobacteraceae bacterium
CTTGCCCTTGCAGACGTCGCAGGTGACGTAGACGTCGGGCAGGAAGTGCATCTCGATCTTGATGACGCCGTCGCCCTGGCAGGCCTCGCAGCGGCCGCCCTTGACGTTGAACGAGAAGCGGCCGGGCTCGTAGCCGCGCGCTTTCGACTCGGGCAGGCCCGTGAACCATTCGCGGATCGGCGTGAACGCGCCCGTGTAGGTCGCCGGATTCGAGCGCGGCGTACGGCCGATCGGCGACTGGTCGATGTCGATGATCTTGTCGATATGCTCCAGGCCCTCGATCTTGTCGAACGGGGCAGGGGCCTCTGATGCGCCGTTGAGCCGGCGCGCCACCGCCTTGTAGAGCGTGTCGATCAGCAGGGTCGACTTGCCGCCGCCCGAGACGCCGGTCACGCAGGTGAACAGCCCGAGCGGGATCTCGGCGGTGACGTTCTTGAGATTGTTGCCGCGCGCGCCGATGAGCTTGAGCACGCGGCGTGGATTCTTCGGCCGCCGCTCCGGCACCGCGATCGTGCGCTTGCCGGTGAGATACTGGCCGGTCAGTGAGGCCGGGTTCGCCATGATGTCGGCGGGCGTGCCCTGGGCCACGATCTCTCCGCCATGGACGCCGGCGCCGGGGCCGACGTCCACCACGTAATCGGCGATGCGGATCGCGTCCTCGTCGTGCTCGACCACGATCACGGTATTGCCGAGGTCGCGCAGGCGTTTCAGCGTTTCCAGCAGCCGCGCATTGTCGCGCTGGTGCAGGCCGATCGACGGCTCGTCGAGCACGTAGAGCACGCCCGTGAGGCCCGAACCGATCTGCGAGGCGAGGCGGATGCGCTGGCTCTCGCCGCCCGACAGCGTGCCGGAGGCGCGCGCGAGCGTCAGATATTCGAGCCCGACGTCGACCAGAAATTTCAGCCGCTCGCGGATTTCCTTGAGCACCCGCGTCGCGATCTCGCCCTGCTTGGCGGTGAGCTGCTTCGGCAATTCGCCGAACCACTCGCCGGCGCGCTTGACCGACATCTCGGCCACTTCGCCGATATGGGTGCCGCCGACTTTCACGCACAGCGCCTCGGGTTTGAGCCGGAAGCCGTTGCAGGCCGCGCACGGGATGTCGGTGAAGTACTTCGAAATCTCCTCGCGCGCCCACTCGCTCTCGGTCTCGCGCCAACGCCGCTCCAGATTGGTGATCACGCCCTCGAACGGCTTCTTGGTCTCGTAGGCGCGCAGCCCGTCGTCATAGACGAAGCGGATCTGGTCCTCGCCGGTGCCGTAGAGGATCGCGTCCTGCACTTTCCTGGGGAGGTCCTTCCACTTGGCATCGAGCGCGACCTTGAAATGCTTGGCCAGCGCCTCGAGCGTCTGCGTGTAGTAGGGCGAACTCGACTTCGCCCACGGTGCGATCGCGCCCTTGCGGAGCGTTGTGTCCTTGTCCGGGATGATCAGGTCGGCGTCGATCTTCTGCTCGACGCCGAGGCCGGCGCAGATCGGGCAGGCGCCGAACGGGTTATTGAACGAGAAGAGCCGCGGCTCGATCTCCGGGATCGTGAAGCCGGAGACCGGGCAGGCGAATTTTTCGGAGAACAGCAGGCGGTTGTCGCCGTCGTTCTTCGACTTGTTGGCCTTGGCGCCGCTGGTGGTGGACGGCCCGTCGGCGACCTCGGCGATCGCCAGGCCCTCGGCGAGCTTGAGCGCGGTCTCGAAGCTTTCCGCCAGGCGCTGGCCGATGTCGGCGCGCACCACGATGCGGTCGACCACGACGTCGATGTCGTGCTTGAACTTCTTGTCGAGCGTCGGCGCGTCGGCGATCTCGTAGAATTTTCCGTCGATCTTGAGCCGCTGGAAGCCGCGCTTCATCCAGTCGGCGATCTCCTTGCGGTACTCGCCTTTGCGGCCGCGGATGACCGGCGCCAGGATGTAGAGCCGCGCGCCCTCGGGCAGCGCCAAGACGCGGTCGACCATCTGCGACACGGTCTGGCTCTCGATCGGCAGCCCGGTCGCGGGCGAGTAGGGCACGCCGATGCGCGCCCACAGGAGGCGCATGTAGTCGTAAATCTCGGTGACGGTGCCGACCGTCGAGCGCGGATTGCGCGAGGTGGTCTTCTGCTCGATCGAGATCGCCGGCGAGAGGCCATCGATCTGGTCGACGTCCGGCTTCTGCATCATCTCGAGGAACTGGCGTGCGTAGGCCGAGAGGCTCTCGACGTAGCGGCGCTGACCCTCGGCATAGATCGTGTCGAACGCGAGCGAGGACTTGCCCGAGCCCGAGAGACCGGTGAGCACCACCAGCCGGTCGCGCGGCAGTTCGAGGTCGACGTTCTTGAGATTGTGTTCGCGCGCGCCGCGGATTGCGATCACGCGGGCGTCGGGACGGCGACGATTCTGGTCGAAGAGATCATTCATTGAATGATTTTGGATTTTGTGCCGGGGGGATCGGGATGAACGTAGTAAGAACGCGGCCATTTCGCCAGTCCCAACGCGGCCGCGACTGTGGATGAGCGGCTGGCATGCCGAAATGTGAGGGAAACCAGCCACCTGAGCGCCCGAATCGGCGTTGACCGCACGCCGTGGCGGAAGGATGCTGGCGCACGATTTTTTTGGTTGCACCTCTTGGGAACTCGTCCATGGACCAGACGCTCGTCGCCTTCCCGCAGCCCACGATCCTGGAAACCGCCGAGCCGGCCCGGCTCGGCCTGCGCCCGGAAGCGCTCGACCGGCTGTGCGCCATCATCGAGGGCCACATCGCCGATAACCACTATCCGGGCGCGCAAGTCGCGGTCGCGCGGCACGGTAAGCTGGCGCTGTTCAAGAGTTTTGGTGCGGCGCGGATCGAACCCGAGCGCGTGGCAGCCGGTCCGGAGACGCTGTGGCTCATGTATTCCAACACCAAGGTGGTCACCGCGGCCGCCATCTGGGTGCTGGTCGAGCAGGGCGCGCTCACATTCCACGACCGCATTGCCGACCATGTTCCCGAGTTCGCCCGCAACGGCAAAGGCGACATCACGCTGATGCAGGTTCTGTCCCATCAGGGCGGGTTCCCGAGCGCGGCGCAGCCCATGGCGTCGGCGGCGTGGGGCGACCACGCGCTGCTGCGCAAGCTGGTCTGCGATTTCACCCTCGAATGGACACCCGGCTCGCGCGTCTTCTACCACTCCGCCGCCGCGCACTGGACCGCGGCCGTACTGATCGAGGCGATCACCAAGACGGACTATCGCGATTTCATCCGCACCCACGTGATCGAGCCGCTCGGCCTTGACCATGAGCTGTTCGTCGGTTTGCCGGAAGCGCAATCGGCGCGTGCCGCCGAGATGCATGAGCCCAAAGACGGCAAGCAGGTACGTATCCCGGAGGCGAACACCGATGCTTTTCGCCGCGCCGGCGTACCGGGCGGCGGTGGGTTCGGCAGCGCGCGGGCGCTCGCGGCGTTTTATCAGGCGCTGCTGCAGGGCGGGCAGCTCAATGGCACGCGGATCGTGTCGCGCCGCATGGTCGAATACGTGACGCGCAACTACACGGGCGACCGCGTCGACGGAAATATGGGGATGCCGATGCATCGCGGCCTCGGGCCGCATTCGCGCGGGCCCACGCCGTCGATCCGCGGCCTCGGTTCGATCGCATCGCCGCGCACGTTTGGCCACGGCGGCGTCGGCTCGTCCTACTGCTGGGGCGATCCGGACAGCGGCCTGTCGTTCGCCTACCTGACCAACAGCAAGGTGCCGGACCCGTGGCACTCGCGCCGCCTGGACATCGTCAGCGGCTGCGTGCACGCGGCGCTTGATGACGTCTAGGCCGCTTACGGGCCGGCGGAGTTCCGGTAGATTTGCGTGCCCTGCCCTTGCGGACCTCGCGACGAGGTGCTAGAACAAAAAGAGAACATTGTGTAGATCGTGTGGGAAAGCCCACCAGCGGCCGTCTGCGGGCTTGCTGCGGCGAGCCGCGAGCCTAGGTTGGGATGTTCGGGCAGTTGGTGGGCAGACAGTTTCAGCGGAGAGCGCCATGGCAGGCAGCGTCAACAAGGTGATCTTGGTCGGTAATCTCGGCGCGGACCCGGAGATCCGCCGCACGCAGGACGGCCGTCCGATTGCGAACTTGCGCGTCGCGACGTCGGAAAGCTGGCGCGACAAGAACAGCGGCGAGCGCAAGGAAAAGACCGAGTGGCACCGGGTGGTGATCTTCAACGAGGGTCTCTGCAAGGTGGTCGAGCAGTACGTCAAGAAAGGCTCGAAGGTCTATCTCGAGGGCCAGCTGCAGACACGCAAATGGACCGACAAGGACAACATCGAGCGCTACAGCACCGAAGTCGTGCTGCAAGGGTTCAATTCCGTGCTCACGATGCTGGACGGCCGCAGCGGCGGCGCGGGCAGCGGCGCCGACGACATGGGTTCCGGCATGAGTTCGGGCATGGGCGGCAGCGATTACGGCAGCTCGGCCCCGCGCGAGCGCAAGCCCGCCATGGCGGGCGCCGGCAAGCGCGACGACATGGATGACGAGATTCCGTTCTGACGACGCAACAGTGGATTCGTCAGGGCCGGACTTGGCCGTTCGAAGAACGGCGTCGCTTCGCTCGCCTATGTACAAGGAAGACGCGGATGCCGGCACAAGGCCGGGCATGACGAACTGATCGATTACGCCGATTTCTTCGCGCCCGCTCCGACGCCGGCAAGCTCGGCGAGTGCGTCGCCTGCGAGCACGTAGGTTGCGGCGCCACGCACCTGCGTGAAGCCGATCTTGCGATAAAGCCGGCGTGCCGGATTGTCCTCGTGCACCATGATCTCGAGAAACGGCGCGCCGCGGCGCAGCGCTTCGGCGGCCGCGAGCGCGAGTAACGCTTTGCCGGCCCCTTGCCGGCGAAACGCCGGCTGCACGAAGACGTCGTTGACGCACAACAACGCGCCAACCCATCCGGGCGAGAAGCGCTGTGCGACCGTCGCCATCCCGATCACGGTCGCGTCGACCTCGGCAACAACCGCAAAGAAGCGCGGCTGCGGCCCGAACATGTCGCGCCGCCAGTCGGCCTCGCCGGCGCGCACCACATGGGTCGCATTTTCGGCGAGCGCGAGCTGCCATTTCAACAGGACGAGCACGGGAACATCGTCCGGATGCGCCAACCGCACCTTGTAGGCAATACTTTTCATCAGTCGGTACGCTTTACGCTACGCCGTCACGTCGAAGAGGCTCCCGGGTGCACTACCAGCCGGATTGGATGATGCGTTCGCGCCGCCATGGCCCATCCCGTGGCTACCGCCATGATGACCGTGATGGCGGCCCTGCGCGGCCTGGGTTTGTTTGCCGCCGGATGTCGGCGGCGTGGTGCTGCTGGGATTGGCATTAAGAGGCGATGAGGCAGGACGACTACTCTGCACGCTAACGTTCGAACTCAGCGACACGCCCGAAACGGCCATGGCACATCTCCATGCCGGATCGATTCGAATCCGACGCGGGACCTGTCGCCCGCTACCAGCATGCACCCGCAAAGTTAACGGGCGGTTGTGATGCGCGAGGGCGCGTGGATCCTAGCCCGTCAGCACGGCGCGGATGCCGTCGATGACGTACTGCACCGCGAGCGCCGCGAGCAGCACGCCGAGGAGGCGTGAGAGCACCACGTTTCCGGTCGTGCCGAGCGCGCGGGCGAGGCGGCCGCCCGCGAGGAAAGCCGCGCAGCAGACCGCCAGCACGAAGCAGATCACGCCGATCAGCGCCGCCAACGCGATCGGGTTCCCGCCGGCGCGTCCGGCGAGCAGGACGGTCGCGGTGATCGCGCCCGGCCCCGCCATGAGCGGTACCGCGAGCGGAAACGCCGCGATATTTCGCACGTGCTCCTCCAAGGCCTGCTCGGCGGCCTTCGATTGCCGCTCGATGCGCACGCCCAACACCATCTCGGAGGCGATCGAGAACAAGAGCAGCCCGCCCGCGATACGAAACGCCGGCAGCGTGATCCCGACCATGCGAAAAAGCGAGTCGCCGCCCAGCGCCGCGCCCGCGAGCACGACCGTGGCGATGATGCAGGCGCGGAAAGCCACGTGCCGGCGCGCGCGTGGCGGCAGGCCGTCGGTGACGGCGACGAAGGTCGGCACGAGGCCGAGCGGATCGACCACGAGCAGAAGCGTCACAAACGCGGAGAGAAGCGCATCGAACGACATGGATGGACCTCGGGCGGAACTTACGGACGCTGGCGCGCGACGCAATGAGCAGTTTTTGCGCGCGCGCAAAGGGGCCTGCGGCGGGCTGGTGCGGGGCCTTTGAAAAATTGAAGTAACATACTGATATATAGGAAGAAAATAACACGGAAAAAGACTGTTTTCGGTTAGCGTTGCGGCGCCGGATCGGCTAAGAAATTTCCTCCAGATTCGCGATAGGCTTTTCCCTTGGCTGACACCGATAATCCGGCGCCGGGCGACCCGAACTCACCCGGTCCCTCCGACATTCGTCCGATCTCGATCGCCGAAGAGATGAAGCGTTCGTACCTCGATTACGCCATGAGCGTGATCGTGGCGCGCGCGCTGCCGGATGCGCGCGACGGGCTCAAGCCCGTGCATCGGCGCATCCTCTTTTCGATGCACGAGAACGCGCATCTGCCCGACCGCAAATACGT